>NZ_CEEDMT010000011.1:0-82690 GCF_979256015.1 Frigoribacterium sp. AC759
TGGTGGCACGTCTACCCGCTCGGCTTCGCAGGTGCGGACACGACCGGGGCGGATCGCTCGCCGGCACCGCGCCTCCTGGGGTGCCGTGCTGCGTTGAGCGCGGTATTACTTCGCGAGCAGTGCTGCTTCGCGAGAAGTGCTACTTCGCGAGCAGTGCTACTTCGCGAGGAAGGCGAGCACGACGCGGTTGAACTCGTCGGCGTCGCTCACGTTGGCGCCGTGAGGCGCTCCCGCGATGACGTGCAGCTCGGAGCCCGCGATCGCCTTGTGCGTACGAGCACCCGAACCCTCGTAGGGGACCGTCGCATCGCCGTCGCCGTGGATGACCAGCGTGGGCACGGTCACCTTGGCGAGGTCGTCACGGAAGTCCGTGTTCGCGAACGAGGCCATGGCCTCGAGCGCGGCGGCCTTGTCGGCCTGCTTCGCGAGACGCAGGGCGTCCTGGCGGTCGGCCTCGGAGACCTTGAGCACGCCGTCGACCGAGAAGAAGCCGGTGGTGAACTCGTCGTAGAAGGAGTCCTCGTCCTTGGTGAGGCCGGCGGTCATCTCGGCCGCCGCCTCCTTGGTGAGAGGGCCCTCGGGGTTGTCGTCGGTCTTCATCAGGTACGGCGGGACGGCCGAGGCGAAGACGACGCTGTGCAGACGCTCGGTGCCGTACTTCGTGAAGTAGCGGGCGACCTCGCCGCCGCCCATCGAGAACCCGACGAGCGTGACGTCGTTCAGGTCGAGCTCGGTGAGGACCGTGTGCAGGTCTTCGGTCAGGTGGTCGTAGTCGTAACCGGTCTTCGGCTTGTCGCTGCGTCCGAAGCCTCGGCGGTCGTAGGTGACGACGCGGTAGCCGGCGTCGCGGAACGCGGGGACCTGCTTGCTCCACGACTCGCCGGAGAGGGGCCAGCCGTGGATGAGCACGACAGTGCGTCCCGAGCCGCCGAAGTCGTCGACGTGGAGGTTCGTGTCTTTGAAGAGCCCGTGGTGGGCGGTGATCTCAGTCATGAGGTTGTGCCTTCCCGGCCGCTGCTGCGGCCTTCCCCCCACGTTCGTACCCGGGCCGGCTGACGGTTCGGTCAGCCGGCTGTCGGGGTTGCGCAATGCGGATAACCGGTGCCTATCGCTCGGGCACTGAGGACGGAGCCTCGGAGCCAGGGCCCCGGGCCGAGAGCTCGAGGCCCGGAGCTCGGAAGCCCCGGGCCGCCGGGCCTGGGCTCAGGCGAACGTCGCGGCGTCGATGACGAAGCGGTAGCGGACGTCGGACTTCAGCACGCGCTCGTACGCCTCGTTGATCTGGTCGGCGTCGATGAGCTCGGTCTCGGGCACGATGCCGTGCTCGGCGCAGAAGTCGAGCATCTCCTGCGTCTCGCGGATGCCGCCGATGGCCGAACCGGCCCAGCTGCGACGCGCGGGGATGAGCGCGAACGCGGGCACCTCGAGCGGCTCGGACGGGGCGCCGACGTTGACGAGCGTGCCGTCGACGGCCAGCAGACCGAGGTACGCGCCCATGTCGACCTTCGCCGAGACGGTGTTGATGATCAGGTCGAACGAGTTCGCCAGGTCGGTGAAGGTCTGCTCGTCGCTGGTCGCGTAGTGCGCCTTGGCGCCGAAGCGCAGCGAGTCGTCCTTCTTCGAGGTGGTCTGCGACAGCACGGTGACCTCGGCGCCGAGGGCGGCGGCGATCTTGACGCCCATGTGGCCGAGTCCGCCCATGCCGACGATGGCGACCTTGGTGCCCTCGGTCACGCCCCAGTGGTGCAGCGGCGAGTACAGGGTGATGCCGGCGCAGAGCAGCGGGGCGACCTTGTCGTAGTCGAGCGACTCGGGCACGCGGAGCACGAAGTCCTCCGTGACGACGACGGCCTGCGAGTAGCCGCCCTGCGTGATGGTGCCGTCGGCGGGGTCGACGCCCGTGTAGGTGCCGACGTTGCCCTTGGCGCAGTACTGCTCGTCGCCGCGCTTGCAGTACTCGCACTCGCCGCACGAGTTGACCATGCAGCCGACGCCGACGCGGTCGCCGACCTTGTGCTTGGTGACCTCGGAGCCGACCTCCGAGACGGTGCCGACGATCTCGTGACCGACGACCTGCGGGTACTGGATCTCGCCCCACTCGCCGCGGACGGTGTGGATGTCGCTGTGGCAGATGCCGGCGTAGGCGATGTCGATCATGACGTCCTTCGGGCCGACGTCGCGGCGCTCGATGGTGGTCTTGACGAGGGGCTCGGTGGCGGACGGTGCCGCGTAGGCGTTGACGGTGCGCATGGTTCTCCTGGGGTGGTGGGTTCGGTTCGCGGGGGTTCGAGGGGCGGGTCGGAACACGGTGCTCGACGACGGGCCCTCCGTCTGCGACGTTACGCTCCCGCGCCGACCGTGGGTGGCCCTGAGAGGGCCCCCCGAGGAGACGGCCTGCAGGAGGCGCGGTGCGAGTCCGACCGGCACCGCGCCTCCTGCGGGTGGCCCGGCAGAGCGACGGCCCCCGTGAGACACGCCTCCGGGTGGGAAAGCGCCTTGACTAGCGACACGGCTCGCACGGTGCGGGGCGTAGCAAGGATCAGACGCTGCATCGGGCATTCCGGTGGCGGACGAAGGAGTCGACATGGCAAGCGGAGTGGCAACAGTGTGGGTGCCCGTGACCGACATGGGGCGGGCGACGGCGTTCTACCGTGACGCACTCGGTCTCACGGTGACGAGCGAGAGCGACGACTGGACTGAGATCGACGCGAACGGCCTGATGATCGGCCTGAACGGTCGCGAGGAGGCTGCGGCGTCGAGCGAGGGCGGCGCGGTCATCACGTTCCAGCCCGACGGCACCCTCGAGGACGCCTTGGCCGACCTGCAGTCGCGCAGCGCCGACGTGACCGGCACGATCAGCGAGCACCCGTGGGGCCGCATCCTGCCGTTCAAGGACACCGAGGGCAACGACCTGCAGTTCTACACGCCCCCGACCGACTGACCTCGGGGCCTGCAGGAGGCGCGGTGTCGGTCGGACCGGCACCGCGCCGACACCGAGCGGCGACGACCTCCTCGCTATTGTCATCTAGGCTCGACAACTGTCATCATGAGTTCGGTCGTCGACGAGAGGATGCCCGATGGCGGAGTGGCCGGCCCACACGACGCGAACCGTGCCCTGGGCTAGCGCGAGCCGCCGCGGCACGCGGGAAGACCGGATGCTCTCCGAGGTCCGGGCGTCGATCCCCCCGATGATCGCCGATCTCGAGGTACCCGTCGTCTCAAGTCGCGATCTCTCTCGAGCCCGCCACGAGGCGACCGACCTCGAGCGGGTCGCCGACGGTGTGCTCAGCCCGCTCGCCGGCTTCCTGATCCGCATGGAGTCGGTGGCCTCGAGCCGTATCGAACACGTCGAGGCATCGCCCCTCGCGTTCGCACGGGCCATCGGCGGCCTGAAGGAGAACGACTCGGCGATGTCGATGGTGGCCGCCGGGGCCGCCATCACGAAGCTCATCGCTGCTTCCGGTGCGACCATCGCGCTCGACGAGATCCTCACCGCGCACGGGGCGCTCATGCGAGACGACCCGGACGTGACCGAGCGCCCGTACGCCGGACGCGTGCGCGACGTGCAGAACTGGATCGGCGGCTCGCAGCACTCCCCGCGGAACGCGCTCTACGTCCCGCCGCCCCCGGATGACGTCCCCGCCCTCCTCCGCGATCTGGTCGTCTTCTCGAACCGGGCCGACGTCGAACCGATCACTCAGGCGGCGATCGCCCACGCGCAGTTCGAGAGCATCCACCCGTTCACCGACGGCAACGGCCGCATCGGCCGGGCGCTCATCGGGGCGATCCTCCGCCGCCGCGGCGTGACGCCGCACACGGTGCTGCCTGTGGCGAGCGCCCTCGCTGCGGACACGACCCACTACTTCTCGCTGCTCACCGCCTACCGCACCGGCGACGTCGCGCCGATCGTCACCGACCTCGCGCTCTCTGTCGAGACCGCGGCCCGTGAGGCGCGAGGCACTGCGCGCCGATTCGCCCGGTACGTGGAGGACTGGCGGGAACAGGCCCGACCTCGGGCAGGCAGTGCAGCCGACCGGATCCTGCCCGTTCTGCTGACGCTGCCCGTCTTCACGGTCGAGCAGCTCGTCGACGAGCTGCGCGACCTCCCTGAGCGGAGCGTGTATCGCGGCGTCGAGGTGCTGGCGGAGAACCACATCGTCGAAGCCGTCACGGAGCGCGTCCGCGGCCGGGCCTACGCGGCGATGGACGTCCTCGACGAGTTCGACGATCTCGACTCCCGCATCCGCGAGCGCATCACCCGACTGCGGGGGGCGTGACGCACGTCCGCTGAGACGCCGAGACCCCAGCGGGTCGCCGAGACCCCCGCCTGCGCGCTGGGGTCTCGGCCACCTCCTGGGGTCTGAGCGCCGCGCCTCCGCCGCGCGCTCCGCCGTGCGGGCGAGCCGCTCGCGGTCGGAGGCTCGTAGGGTCGAGGGATGACGACGACATGGACGACCCTGCAGCTCATCCTCTCCGCCGTGGTGGTCGTGTGCGGTGCGCTGCTCACGCAAGGTGACAGCGGCCTCCTGGGCGTGCTGATGATCGTCAGCGGTTCGTTCTCGATCGTGGTCGGGCTGCGGGCGATGGCCGTGAACCGACGCGTCGAGAGGCAGCACGCCGCCCTCCAGGCCGGCGACGCCCCGACGCACGAGCGCTGACGCCGCCGGCGCCACCGCTGCCACCGCTGCCGCCGCTGCCGCCGTCACCCCCGACGACCACCGAGAACGAGGACGCCATGACCGACATCGCCTGGACCACCGGCACCTGGACCACCGAGCCGACAGCGGTCGCCGTCGCCGTTGACGGGATGCGGGTCACGGCGACGGAGGGCAGCGACGCCTGGCGCCTCACCTCGTACGGGTTCGTCCATGACACCGAGCACGCCCTGGTCGCGCCCTTCCCGCAGGGCACGGCGATGGAGGTGTCGTTCGTGCTCGACTTCGCCGCCCAGTTCGATCAGGCCGGCCTCTTCGTCTCGGTCGACCCCGAGACCTGGGTCAAGGCCGGGGTGGAGCTCAGCGACGGCGAGCAGAGCCTCGGTGCCGTGGTGACGCGAGGAGAGTCCGACTGGTCGCTGTCACCGGTCGACTGGACCGGCCGGACCGTGACGATCCGAGCCAGCCGCTCGGGGGATGCGCTCACGGTCCGGGCGCGGGTCGACGCCGAGCCCTGGCGTCTGGTGCGGGTCGCCCCGCTCGCTCCCGATGCCGCGGCGAGCGCCGGCCCCTTCTGCTGCGCCCCGTCGCGCGCCGACCTCACCGTGCACTTCACCGCATGGAGGACGATGCCCGCCGATGAGAGCCTGCACCCCGAGGACTGACCGCTCGGGCTAGGGTCGTGGCACCAGCACCACCATCCAGGTCTCGGGCACCATCGATTTCGACTCCCCGGACGAGCTCCGCTTCATCCACGGCGAGCAGACGCAGTACGGGTTCAACTTTCCTCGTCTTATCCTCGGCCCCGACGAGATGTTGGTCCGAGGGTGCTTGGAGCGTGGCCGAATGCTTGCATCGAGGAGAGCCCCCCTACACAGAGGACGGTGCGACTAGCTCGCGCCGTGTCTTACGCTGACCAAACGACTTCGACCAACTCTCAGAGGGTCAGCCAGACGCGACAGCCCCTTCTGCGACGGTGATCCCGGTTCCGACATTCAGACGATGGCTGTGTAGTCGTACCTGGCGTCGAGCACTCCCCAGTCGATCGTCAGCTCCACTTGTCAGGTGCTCGACGAAACCATCGACCCGGGCCGCGTGTTCGACCGCAAAGTGCGCCTGTGGGAGATCGCGGGGGGCTGCCAACTGATGGACTCCCACGAGGCGTTCAGGGTGCTGATCCGCCCGTAGTCCCGCGCATCACCGCATGCGATGAAGCCAGGGCGAAGGCTCTCCCGAACGATCGGCAGGGCCTTCGTCGCGGGCGACCCAGCGACGGTCAGAGTGCCGCGGGGAACGCGTCGCGCCGCCCGTACACGGTCAGCGCCAACGCCACGACCCCGAACCCGATCATCAGCACGGGCAGCACGAGGCCGTCGGCCGCGGTCAGCAGAGCCGCACCAACGATGCCGGCGAAGAAGATCGCCACGTTGAACGCCACCGGCAGGAACGCGTTCGCGACATCGGCGTTGTCTCCGCCGACGGTCGTGAGGGCCGCCTGCAGCTGAGCCGACGCCCCGCCGAACGTCACGCCCCAGAGCACCGCGGCGGCGACGACGGCCGGCACCGACGCGTGACCCGCGAGCAGGATCACCCCGGCGACCACGAAGAGCGCGACGCTGCCGTGCAGCAGCGCCCGCGGGTACCGGTCGAGCAGCGCCCCGGTGACGACGATCCCGCCGATCGAGGCGACGCCGTAGATCAGCAGCATCACGTCGACTCCGAGCCCCGAGCCGCCGGCCCGCAGGTACGGCGAGACGTACGTGTAGATCGTGTTGTGCGCGAGCATCCAGGCGGCGATCACCGCGAGGATCACCGCGATGCCGGGGATGCGGAACACGCGCCCGAGCGACAGGCGCGCCCCCTCGGGTGCCGGTGCGGCGTCGGGGACGACCGCGGCCACGAGCGCGAACACCACGACGCCGATCAGGGTCAATCCGCCGAACGACCAGCGCCAGTCGAAGGTCATGCCGAGCCACGAGCCGAGCGGCGTGCCGAACGCGAAGCCGACGGGTGCGCCGGCCGAGACGACGGCGAGCGAGAGACCGGCGCGGCTCGGCGGGCTGATGCGGCGGCCGTAGGCGGCGAGCATGCCCCAGATCACGCCCGAGAAGGCCCCGGCGACGAACCGCGACACCAGGGCGAGCGCGATCACGGGCGAGAGCGCCGTCACGGTGTTCGCCACGACCAGCCCGGTGATGGCGATCAGGAGGAGCGGCTTTCGACGCATCCCCCGGGTGAGCGCGATGGCCGGCACGGTCGCCAGCACGGTGCCGAGCGCGTAGGCGCTGATGAGCAGACCCACGGCGCCTTCGCTCGTGTCGAGGCCGTCCGCGATGACGGGCAGCAGACCCGCCGGCATCGTCTCCATCGCGACGAGGATGAACCCCATCGTCGCGAGGACGACGAGCGAGAACAGCGGCAGGCGGTCGACGGGCGCGGTGGGGCCGGAGGCGCGGGTCGAGCGGGTGGGGACGGGCGCGGTGGTCATCGTGAGGTCCTTTCGGGCGCGGAGCCGCGCCTCCTCGGGGCGTGCCCGGTGGTGGGGGATGCCGCGGTGCGGCGGAGGGTCGAGGGTCAGGAGACGGTGTCGATCGCGCGGGCGCGCTCGACGATGTGCTCGGTGGCGGCCCACGAGGCGAGGAGCCTGAGCCCTTCGTCGGAGGGCGAGCCGGGCACGGCCGTGTAGACGGTGAGCGAGTGGCCCGGGGTGTCTTGCAGCTCCATCGCCTGGAAGTCGAGTTCGAGCAGGCCGACCACCGGGTGCCGGAACTGCTTCGCGCCGGTGTAGTGGCGGCGGACGTCGTGCGCCGCCCAGCGGGTGCGGAACTCGTCGCTGCGGATCGAGAGCTCGCCGACGAGCGCGGCGATCCCCGTGTCGTGGGGGTCGCGCCCCGCGTCGCGGCGGAGGATGGCCACGTTGACGTCGGCCGCGCGCTGCCAGTCGGGGTAGAAGTCGCGCGCGCCCGGGTCGAGGAAGATGTAGCGCGAGTGGTTGCCGGGGCGCAGCGTGCCGCGGTACATGTCGGAGTACAGGGCGAAACCGAGCGTGTTGGCGGCGACGAGGTCCATGCGGGTGTTCGTCACCATGGCGGGTGCGCCGGTCATCGCGTCGAGCATGTGCTGCACGGGCGACTGCGCGATCTTCCGCCCGGCGCCGATGGGCGGCCTGCGACGCGACGGGGCGAACGCCTTGGCGAGGTCGTGGAGGTGATCGGTCTCGGCCTGGTCGAGCCCGAGCGCACGGGAGATCGCGTCGAGGACGCTGTCGGACACCCCGCCGAGGTTCCCCCGCTCGAGACGCGTGTAGTAGTCGACGCTGACACCGGCCAGACGGGCGACCTCGTCACGGCGCAGCCCGGGGACGCGTCGACGCCCGCCAACGCTGACGACGCCCGCCTGCTCGGGCGACAGCCGTGCCCGGCGTGAAGCGAGGAACTCGCGGACCTCGGCTCGTTCATCCATATCACCGACCCTAGAGCCGCCCGCCAGGCCCAGCCAGGCCCTGCCGGAACCCCCGTCCGGTGGGTCGGGCGAGCGGAGACGGGCCGGCGCGGGCGCCGGCGCGGGCGGGCCGCGCCTCCTCGTCGCTCAGCCGCGGGGGAAGCGCGCGGCGCCCGCCGTCGCCGATTCGGGCAGGTTGCTCGCGGCGAGCGGCTGGCCCGCCGACACCGCGGTCGTCCACCCCTTCGTCGTGGCGACGGCCGCGAAGTTCGAATCGAGGAGGGCCATGAGGGTGCGGTGCACGGTCTCGGCGTCGACGTGGCCGGCGTCGTTCCCGAGGCTGATGGCGCCCGTCGCGTCGGACAGCACCTCGGCGGTGATGCCGACCGCCTCGGCCCCGGCGGCCGAGGCGAGGATGCAGTTGTTCGTCATGTACCCGACCAGGGTGACGGTGTCGAGCGAGTTCTCGTGCAGCCAGTCGAGCAGGTCGGTGTCGGCGAAGACCGAGCTGTACTGCTTGGTGATCGACTTCCAGTCGGAGCGGCGACGCCTCTCGATCTCGGGGTGCAGGGCGAACGCCTCGGTGCTCGGATCGAACACGGGGGAGCCCTCGCCCGACGTGTGCTGGAACACCACGACGGGGATGCCGGCGGCCGAGGCGGCGTCGATGGCCTCGGCGACACGGGCCAGGGAGTCGTCGACGGAGGGGTACTGGATCTCGAGCGGGCCGGCGAAGTACTCCTGCTGGACGTCGACGACGATGAGGGCGCGGTTCGGTGTGGTCATGGGGGCTCCTTGTTCGAGGGCGTCGGCGCGGGATGCGATCCACCGACGATCCTCCTCGCGGGGGGCGCCTCGCACGAGTGGCCCGTGTGCGTCGATACGATGGATCCAGGCCATCGAGGAGGTCCGCCCGTGAAGATCGCCGTCTACGCCTTCGAGGGCGTCTCCATGTTCCATCTGTCTGTGCCGCAGATCGTCTTCGACGAGGTCGCCCGCCAGGGGCTCGGACCATGGCGGACGACGCTGTTCTCCGAGCGGGCCGGATCGATCACGACCGCCGAGGGCTACTCGCTCGGCGGCGTCGCCGGTCTCGACGCCGTGGCCGACGCCGATCTGGTCGTCGTCCCGTCGTGGGTCGACGACGGCCGCGAGCCCGGCGCCGCGTTACGCCGGGTCGTGCTCGCGGCGCACGACCGGGGTTCGACGATCGTCGGTCTCTGCCTCGGCGCCCTCGCCGTGGCGGACCTCGGCCTGCTGGAGGGTCGCAGCGCGGTCACCCACTGGCACGCCGTCGAGGGGCTGGCGCGGAGGCACCCGGGGATCACCGTCGAGCCGGGCGTCCTCTATCTCGACCACGGCGACGTGCTGACCTCGGCGGGCACCGCCTCCGGCATCGACGCGTGCCTGCACGTCGTGCGGACCCGCCTCGGGGCGGAGGCCGCGAACAGGGTGGCCCGCAGCCTGGTCGTCGCACCGCATCGCGAAGGCGGTCAGGCGCAGTACATCGAGCGACCCGTCGCGCAGCATGCGGCGACGGACCCGATCGCGGTCGCGACCGCCTGGGCCCTCGAGCATCTCGGCGACGAGCTCGGCGTCGACCGTCTGGCGTCGGAGGCGCGGCTGAGTCGCCGGACGTTCGTGCGGGCGTTCCGGGCGTCGACCGGGACGACACCGGCCGCCTGGGTGCGATCACGACGCCTCGACGAGGCGCGACGCCTGCTCGAGACGACCGACCTCCCGATCGACCAGGTCGCCGCGTCGTGCGGGTTCGGCAACCCCGTCACGCTGCGGCAGAACTTCGCGAGCGCCTTCGGCAGCACGCCGTCGAGTTACCGACGCCGGTTCGACGCCCGGGCGTGACGGGGCGTGTCAGAACCCGGTGGTCGCGAAAAGGGGTCTAATGGAGGCGCGGCCCGAAGCGCACCGACAGCGTCACGACTCGGGCCCGTCGTCAGAATCAGGCCGTCTCACTGTCGATCGGCGTCCACGACAGGAGCGTCCCGACATGACCACCCCGAGCAGAAGGTCCGTCCAGGCCCGCGCGGTGCGGCCGACGCCCACGTCGTGGACGGTCGTCGTGACCGGATCCGGCGCAGAGGGCGGCGTCCGCACCACCGGCACGTTCACCGCCCACGGCTCGGTGGTCGACGTCGACACCCTGGTCGACGAGGCCCGCGAGCTGGCCGCCCTCTGGCTGGCCCTCCGCCCGGAGGACATCGACGTGCGCCTCGTGATCGACATCCCCGAAGACGCACGGCGTCGTTGGGTGGCCGCGACACGACCAGACCTTCCGGACGAGGAGGCGCGGGTCGAGCAGCGACGCATCGCACGCGAACTCGGCGCGGCCGGCTACACCGCCTCCGCCCTCGCCGTGGCCTTCGACGTGTCGAGGTCGCGGGCGGCCCGTCTGCTGCGGGTGGACGCCATCGCGCTCGCACGCGACGTGACGCAGGCGGCGACCCGCGCGCTCGACGGCAGCGCCGTCGGCGACCACGGCGCCGACGACCGTGCGCTCGACGAGCGGGTCGCCGGCGACTGTGTGACCGACCTGCAGGGCGACGCTCAGTAGGCGACGCCCGTCAGGCGACGCCCGTCAGATGATGCCCGCCAGGCGACGCTCAGTAGGCGACGCTGAAGTGCGCGCGGCGGTGCTTCGGGGTGTCGATCTCGTCGACGATCGCGAGGGCGAAGTCCTGCCCGCTCACGGCCGAGACGCCCTCGGCGTCGGTGAAGGCCAGGTCGCCGCCGGTGCGGTACTCGCCGCGCGCCTCGCCGGGGGCGTACGCGCCGAACAGCTGGGCGGGCGAGACGAAGAACCAGTCGAGGCTGTCGTCCGTGCCGCCGAGCAGTTCGAGCACCTCGTTCATCTGCTTGGCCTCGCTCGCGAACTCGGGGGGCAGCTGGTCGGTGTCGGCCTGACGCGGGCCGCCCTCCTCGAGTCGGAGCGAGCTGTAGCCGCCGACGACGCCGAAGCGGACGCCGTGCTCGGCCGCGAGGGCGGCGAGGGCCAGATCGGCCTCGACGATCCTCCCGTCGAGCTCGCCGCGGGGTGAGAGCGACGAGACCACGACGTCGCTGCCGGTGACGGCACGGAGGCGGGCCTCGGCGTCGAGCATCGAACCGGTCTCGTAGCGGACGCCGTCGACCCGCGCCTCCTCGGCGGGGACGGAACGGCTGAACGAGACGACCTCGTGACCGCGCGATGCGGCCTCGCGGACGATGGCGCTGCCGGCGTAGCCGGTTCCTCCGACGACGGTGATGGTGCTCATGGCGTGCTCCTTCTTGTGCTGGGGCTTCCCCGCTGCGGGGTCGCACGGCTACGGTAGATCCATTAGTCACTCATGGGAAGTAGGCACTTCTTGGTAACCGACCCCGCTCTCGCGCTCGACCCCTACGCCGACGGCTGCCCCACGCGGCGGGTGCTCGATCGCATCGGCGACCGGTGGACGGTCCTGATCGTCGGCACCCTCGAGTCGGGCCCGCATCGCTTCACCGAGATCCGCAAGAGCGTGTCGGGCATCTCGCAGAAGATGCTGACGCAGACGCTGCGCGGTCTCGAGCGCGACGGGCTCGTGACCCGCACGGTGTTCGCCGAGGTGCCGCCCCGCGTCGAGTACGAGCTCACGACGGCCGGTCGCACCCTCTGCGCGCCGCTCAAGGCCCTCGAAGAATGGTCGATCGAGCACTTCGGCGACGTGCGAGAGGCCTGGGGCGAATACGACGAGCGGATCGCCTAGGAGGCGCGGGTCGGGTCCCGATCGGCACCCGCCCGCCGGAGTGACCCTGGCAATCGGCCTGCGCTTCCGATGCATCCGCATCGATCGCACCGATCCGTGAGATGGTTGAGATAAGCAGACATCCCGGTGGATCCACCGGTCCTGCATGCAGATACCGTCCCCTGCCTGTGCCGCCTCCCGCGGCATCTCAAGTGCCTCCTCCCGACGGTCGCCCTCTCCCTGAACCGAGTGGAGCCGACCACGGTCGCCAGGAGCCGGGACACCAGCCGACGGCACCCGTGCCGCCCGGAAGGACCGCACCATGAAGACCATCGTCAAGGGCACCATCGCCACCGCCACCGGCGTCACCCTCCTCCTGGGAGGCGCGGGCACGTTCGCGCTCTGGAACACCAGCGCCGAGACGGCCGGCGGCACGATCGTCTCCGGTGGCCTCGAGGTCGAACCCAGCGCCGAGGCCGCCACCTGGACGGTCAACGGAGGCGCACCGCAGTCGACCATCGCCGGCTACCCGATCGTGCCCGGCGACGTCGTCGTCTACTCGCGCGACATGACGGTCACCGCGCACGGAGACGGTCTGAACGCGGCGTTCAGCCTCGACCCCGCCTCGATCGAGCCCAGCTCGACGTCGTCGTCCGACGTGGCGCTCGCCGACTACCTCTCGTCGACGGCCCAGCTGACCGCCACCGGCGACGGCATCACGACGACCCCCGACGCCGTGACCGTGACCGGGCGCGACGGCCTCGAGGAGGACGTCACCGTGGCGGTCACCATCGAGTTCCCGAAGAGCACCACCGTCGGCTTCGAGAACGACACGCAGCTCGGCTCGGTGGACCTCGGGGCCGTCGCCGTGACCCTGACCCAGATCTAGTGGGCGCCCGCGGCACGTGGCTCGTCGTGGGGGTCGTCGCGACCGTCGTGGCGGCCGTCGTGTCGCTCGGCGAGGTGGGCGGTTCGTCGGCCCGACTCAGCGACTCGGCCAGCACCTCCGACGGTCCTGTCGTCGTGACGTCGGGGTCGGCGTCGCTGACCCTCGACGCGCTCGCCCTGCCCGCCGACCCGCTCTACCCCGGGCTCACCCTGCGCGGCCCCGTCACGGCGACGAACACCGGCACCGTCGGACTCTCGCTCGGGGTGGCCGCGGCGACCGTGACGAGCGTCCACGCCGACACGGCGCCCGTGCCCGCCCTCCTGCTCGGGTTGGGCACGGCCACCTCGGCGACCGACTGCCGCGCGGGCCGCGCGGCCTCCGTCTGGTCGGGCACCGCGACCGATCGACCTGCCGCCGCGTCGGCGCCGACCAGCGTCGTCCTCGCCGCGGGGGAGTCCCGCACGCTCTGCGTCTCCGTCGCGATGGGCGACGACGGTCGGAGCACCTCGCAGGGACTCGGCGACCTCGCCCTCGCCCTGCGTCTCACCGGAACGCAGGTCTGACCGTGCCCACGAACACCCGATCGCATCGCGGGTCGCGCCGGCCACCGAGCCCGCGCCGCTCGGTGCGTCGCGCCCCGGTGTGGGGCGCCGCCCTCGTCGTCGCCGTGCTCACGGCGCTGATCGCCGTGCCCGCCGAGGCGACCTGGACGGCACCCGTGCAGACCGCGTCGGCGACGACCTCGACCGGGCGGCTGGCCGTCGCGCTGACAGGTGTCGAGAGCCTGGCCACGACCTACTCGTCGTCCGCCCTCT
Source organism: Frigoribacterium sp. AC759 (assembly GCF_979256015.1). NCBI lineage: Bacteria > Bacillati > Actinomycetota > Actinomycetes > Micrococcales > Microbacteriaceae > Frigoribacterium > Frigoribacterium sp. AC759. Next base: position 13,520 of record NZ_CEEDMT010000011.1, read on the forward strand.
CGCATCTGGCGACCGTCACGGTCGCCAACACCGGCACCGTGCCCGCCCCGTGGACTCTCGCCATCACCCCCGCGGGCGGCTCGACCCTCGCCACCGCGACCCGCGTCTCACTCTGGCCGCTGACCTCGGGTCGCTGCGGCAGCCGACCCGCCGATGCCTCGTCGGGAACGTGGGCGACGGTCGGCGCACCCTCCGGGACCCTGCCGGTCGGCGCCTCCTCGTCCTGGTGCGTCCAGACGTCGATCACCCAGGCCGACCGGTTCGACTCGGTGGGCCAGACGGCGAGGCTCACCGCCGCGCTCACCGCGCGCCTCGGTTCATGGACCAGCGCCGGCTCGGCGACGTCGACGCAGACCGTCGCCGACACCCTCACGCCCGGGGCGCCGACCAAGACCTCCGAGACGGACAGCAGCATCTCGCTGACCTGGGCCGCCTCGTCGGACTCGGCCGCGGTGTCCCGCTACGGCGTCTACCGCGACGGGGTGCTCGTCGGCACCGTGCCGGCGTCGACGCGCAGCTACACCGACACCGGGCTGGGGGCCTTCCGGTACTACGCGTACGCCATCCGCGCGCTCGACGCGTCGAACCCGGCCCGCACCTCCCCGGCGTCACCGGCCATCCGGCACGCGACCGCGTACTTCACCAACAGCGATCGATACGTCGTCCGCGACGTCGCCACGAACCGGTGCGCGACGGTCGGCGGCTCGACGAGCGGATCACCGCTCTGGTCGAGCGGCTGCCGGGGCACCACGACGCAGCTGTGGCAGTTCGTCGCCGAGGGGCAGTACCTGAAGATCACCTCGCCCGCGGTCTCGGGTCTGTACTGGGACAGCGCCAGCGATCGCCAGTCCGTGCTGCGCTCGGACAACGCGATCAGCGCTCAGCGCTGGACCGCCGTGCCGGTCGGCACCGGGACGGGCATGTTCCAGTTCCGAGACAGGAACTCGCTGTGCCTGACCAGCACCGGGTCGGGTGTGACGACGCAGATGCAGGTGTCGGCGTGCACGTCGTCGGAGACCCAGCTGTTCACCCTCGGGGCGTCGTCGTGACGCACGCGGCCCCGCCGTCGGGGTCGCGGGCGGGGTCGCGCTCGCGGTCGGGCTCCCGCTCGCGGTCGGGCTCGGGCTCGGGCTCGCACGCGCGGGGCGGGTCGGATCGGCAGGGCCGGGGCCTCGGCTCGATGCTCGCGCAGGCCGTCGCGGTGGTCGTGCTGATCGGCGTCGTGGCCGTCGGGCTGCTCGCCGTGGTCGTGCCGCGGGTGGTGGGCGGCGTGCCGCTGACCATCCTGACCGGCTCGATGGAGCCCGGTCTGCCTCCCGGGACGCTCGTGGTGGTGCGCCCGGTCGATCCGGCCGATATCCGGGTCGGCGACGTCGTGACCTATCAGATCCGCCCCGGGGTGCCCGGCGTCATCTCGCATCGTGTGGTGGGGGTGACCGTCGGGGAGGCGGGCCGCACGTTCACGCTGAAGGGCGACGCCAACGCCGAGCCCGATCGCGACGCCGTCGTCGAGGGGCAGGTCATGGGCGAGGTCTGGTACTCGGTGCCGTGGCTGGGGCGGCTGAACACGGGCGTCTCGGCGGGCGCGCGCGCGTGGCTCGTGCCGGCCGTCGGCGTCGGGCTGCTCGGGTACGCGGCGTTCCTCACCGGGCGCGGCGTCGTCCGCCGTCGCCGCGCGGATCGGCAGGGCTGACCGCTCTATCCTGACGAGAGGGGATCGGCTGCGACGAGAGGAACCGCGATGAGCATGGAAGGCGCGGCCTGGAGCTCGCTCTACAAGATCTCGAGCGCGAGAGACGGCCAGCACGGCATCTCCCGCGAGGCCGTGCGGCGCATCATGAAGTTCGCGGTGCCCTACCGGTCCAGGCTGGTGGTGTTCATCGCCCTGTCGATCGTCGGGGCCTTCCTCGCGGTCGCGACGCCGGTGCTGGCCGGCCGGGTGGTCGACGTCATCGTCGCGCGGGGCGAGGTGGCCACGATCGTGCGGCTCGCCGTCCTCATCGCCGCGGTCGCCGTGGCCGACGCCGCCGTGTCGCTCGTGACGCGCTGGTTCTCGGCGCGGATCGGCGAGGGCGTGATCCTCGACCTCCGCACCGCCGTGTTCGACCACGTGCAGAAGATGCCGATCGCGTTCTTCACGCGCACCCGGACGGGCGCCCTCGTGAGCCGTCTGAACAACGACGTCATCGGCGCCCAGCAGGCCTTCAGCGGCACGCTGTCGGGCGTGGTCACGAACATCGTGGCCCTCGTCCTCACCCTGATCGTCATGCTCAGCACGTCCTGGCTCGTCACGGTCCTCGCCGTGATCATGCTTCCCATCTTCCTGGTGCCCGCGCGGCGCATGGGCAGCCGTCTCGCCGCGCTCCGTCGCGAGGCCGCCGACCACAACTCCGCGATGAGCACCCAGATGACCGAGCGCTTCTCGGCACCCGGCGCCACCCTCGTCAAGCTGTTCGGCCGCCCCGACGAGGAGGCCGAGGAGTTCCGCGTCCGGGCCGCCCGGGTCCGCGACATCGGCGTCCGCAGTGCGCTGCTGCAGTTCGTCTTCGTCACCGCGCTGACGCTCGTCTCCGCGCTCGCCTTGGCGCTCGTCTACGGGCTCGGCGGGTTCCTCGCCCTGGCCGGTCAGCTGGACACCGGCGAGGTGGTCACCCTGGCGCTCCTCCTCACCCGCCTCTACGTGCCGCTGACCGGTCTCGCGAACGCCCGGGTGGAGATCATGAGCGCCGTGGTCAGCTTCGAGCGCGTCTTCGAGGTGCTCGACCTCGAACCGCTCATCACCGAGAAGCCCGACGCCGTCGTCGTGCCCGAGGGCCCGGTGGCCGTCGAGTTCGACGACGTCCGCTTCGCCTACCCGTCCGCCGACAAGGTGTCCCTCGCCTCCCTCGAGGAGGTGTCCACACTGGACACCCGCGGTGGCGACGAGGTGCTGCACGGTGTGTCGTTCCGCATCGAGCCGGGGCAGACGGTCGCCCTCGTCGGCACGTCCGGTGCCGGCAAGTCGACGATCGCGCAGCTGCTCTCGCGCCTGTACTACGTCGACGGCGGCGCCGTCCGCCTCGCGGGGGCGGATGTCCGCGACGTGACCTCCGCCTCCCTGCGGCGCACCCTGGGCATGGTGACCCAGGACGGCCATCTGTTCCACGAGACGATCCTCTCCAACCTGCGGTTCGCGAGGCCCGAGGCGACCGACGACGAGGTGTGGGACGCCATCCGCCGTGCGCGGCTCGAGCCGCTCATCCGCTCGCTGCCCGACCAGCTCGACACGATGGTGGGGGAGCGCGGCTACCGGCTCTCAGGAGGCGAGCGTCAGCGGATGACCATCGCGCGCCTCCTGATCGCCCAGCCGCGCGTCGTCATCCTCGACGAGGCGACGGCGGCCCTGGACTCCACGTCCGAGGCGGCCGTGCAGGCGGCGCTGAGCGAGGCGCTCGAGGGACGGACGGCGATGGTGATCGCGCACCGCCTCTCCACCATCCGCAGCGCGGACATGATCCTGGTGGTGGAGGACGGCTCCATCGTGGAGCGCGGCACGCACGACGAGCTGATCGCCGCGGCGGGCCGCTACGAAGAGCTGCACCGGACCCAGTTCGCCGTGCAGAAGGACGTCGCAGCCGACGAGGAGGCGCGGGGCGGGTCGTAGCCCCCGAAGCGTCGAGCCCTGCGCCGACGTCTCGCCGCTCGCGGGCGCGCAGGCGGACGGGTCAGTGGCCGGCGCCCAGCCTGCCGGCGAGCCGGTCGTGCATCCGGCTGGAGGCCTCGTTCATCCCCTCGAGGACGACGTGCTTGCCGCGCCGCTCGTATCTCGTCGTGACCGCGTCGAGGGCGGCGACGGTGGAGGCGTCCCAGACGTGCGCCTGCGTGAGGTCGATGACGATGCGCTCGGGGTCGTCGCGGTACCGGAACAGGGTGGTGAGATCGTTGCTGGAGGCGAAGAACAGCGCCCCGGTGACGGTGTAGTGCGCTGCGGTGCCGTCGTCGGCGAGTGTGCGCTCCACGGTGGCGAGGCGGGCGACGCCGCGCGCGAAGACGACCATGGCGGTGATGACGCCGACGACGACGCCGATCGCGAGGTTGTGGGTGACGACGACGACCGCGACGGTGGCGACCATGACGATGGTCTCGCCGATCGGCATCCGCCTCAGGGTCGAGGGGCGGATGCTGTGCCAGTCGAAGGTCGCGACGGCGACCATGATCATGACGGCGACGAGGGCCGCCATCGGGATGATGGCGACGACGTCGCCGAGCGCGACGACGAGGATCAGCAGGAACACGCCGGCGAGGAACGTCGAGATGCGGGTGCGCGCGCCGGAGGCCTTCACGTTGATCATCGTCTGGCCGATCATGGCGCAGCCGCCCATCCCGCCGAAGAGGCCGGAGAGGATGTTCGCCGCGCCCTGACCGAGCGACTCGCGTGTCTTCTGCGAGGGGGTGTCGGTGATGTCGTCGACGAGCTTCGCGGTCATCAGCGACTCGAGGAGTCCGACGAGCGCCATCGCGAACGCGTACGGGGCGATGATGCTCAGGGTGTCCCAGGTGAGGGGGACGCCGGGGATGAGGAGCTCGGGCAGGCTGCGGGGCAGCTCGCCTTCGTCGCCGACGGTGGGCACGTCGATCGCGGTCACGACGACGGCGACGGTGATCAGCACGATCGCGACGAGCGGAGCGGGGACGACCCGCGTCAGGCGCGGCATGAGGATCATGACGACGATGCCGACCGCCAGGAGCGGGTAGACCAGCCACGGCACGCCGATGAGGTTCGGCAGCTGAGCGGTGAAGATGAGGATCGCGAGGGCGTTGACGAAGCCGACCATGACGCTGCGGGGGATGAAGCGCATGAGTCTGGCGACGCCGAGCACGCCGAGCACGATCTGGATGATCCCGGCGAGGATGACCGTCGCGATGAAGTAGTCCAGTCCGTGGTCGCGGGCGACGGGTGCGATGACGAGCGCGATGGCGCCCGTGGCCGCGGTGATCATCGCGGGGCGCCCGCCGAGGAACGCGATCGAGACGGCCATGACGAAGGAGGAGAAGAGACCGACCCGGGGGTCGACGCCGGCGATGATCGAGAACGAGATCGCCTCGGGGATGAGGGCCAGCGCGACGACGAGGCCGGCGAGGACCTCCCGGCTGAGGATCTTCGGGGTGCGGAGCGCGGTCAGCACCGAGGGCTCGGCGCGGTACCGGCTCGTGGTGGACGGGGTGGTCGCTGTGGTCATGAGGACTCCTGGGGGAGAGGGGCTCGCATCGTGTGAGCCGGGTGGGTGTCGACGGAGGGGTCGGCGCGCGTCGGCGCCACGCCATCTGCTCGACCGCATCTGAAGGCGGGAGAATGGCGGGAGGAAGTTCTGGTGCTCGGCTGATCAGCCGACGAATTGAACTCTACCCTAACGTAAGGGTCGAGTTAGGAGGTCGGTCACACATGGCGACATCGAACGGCATGATGCACATCGGTGAGCTCGCCGAGCGTTCCGAGATGTCGCTGCGCAGCCTGCGGCACTACGACGAGATCGGTCTGCTGTCGGCCTCGGGTCGGACCGAGGGCGGTTTCCGGCTCTACACCGAGACGGACTACGAGCGGCTCATCCTCATCCGTCGCATGAAGCCCCTCGGATTCAGTCTCGACGAGATGGCGGACCTGCTCCGCATCATCGATGCTCTCGAGAACGGCTCGGACGAGAACCGTCGGGCGGAGCTGCGTGCGGAGCTGAGCGGCTTCGTCGAGCAGACGATCACGCGGCGGGAGAAGCTGCGCCGGCAGCTCGAGATGGCCGACGAGTTCCTCGAGCTCCTCCGCACCCGCTGACCGGCCGCCTACCGGGGAGGGTGCTCTCCGGCGAGAACGGCGAAGACCAGGCTGTCGGTCCATTCGCCCTTGCTCCAGAAATCCTGACGGTGGTGCGCCTCCTGTCGCATGCCGACCCGGGTCGCGAGGCGCGCGGACGACGCGTTGCGGGCGTCCATCTGAGCGACGACGCGATGGACGTCGTCCTGTCCGAACGCGATCCGCAGACCAGCCGAGACCGCCTCGGTCGCGTAGCCGCTGCCTCCGTGCTCGGGATCCACCGTCCACCCGAGCTCGACCGTGCGCCGCTCCGCCTCCGTCCGCCAGATCGAGATCGCCCCGATCGCCAGACCCGCCCGCTCGATCACGAGTGAGAGCGCACCCACGGGCTCGGCCAGACCCGTCCGACGAAGCCGTCGATCGAGCTGGACCCGGCCGGACTCGGCCGTCCACGGCTCCTCCAGGAGGTACCTGGCGACGTCCGGCCGGGAGTAGATCGCGACCAGTCGATCGAGGTCGCTCTCGCGATGCAGGCGGAGGGTCAGGCGAGGAGTCGACGCCACCGTGTCACTGTCCATGACCTCGATCCTCCTGCATGCGCCGTGTGCGCAGCCGGCTAAGGGCTCCGCATCGGGCATGAGTCCATGATGGGCCCGTCGGGCGATCGCGCGCGACATGGTCCCGCCCCGCGCGACGACCCGCTGGGGCGAACCCGGAGCCGTCGCCGCGACGTGACGCGCTCGCGTCCTAGCCTGGAGGGACGGACGGACGGCTCCGGATGAGAGGACGCATCATGCGACGTGACGAGCTCCAGCAGCGGGCCGCGGCTCGGGCGGACGAGCTGCCCGGGGCCGAGCTGACCCATCCCTTCGGCGAGGAGTGGGACGTCTACAAGGTCCGCGACAAGGTCTTCATGCTGCAGACGGCGCTGAGCGGCGACCCGATCGTCGTCCTCAAATCGTCACCCGCCGACTCGGAGGCGCTCCGCAGCGACCACGACGACATCACTCCCGGCTACCACATGAACAAACGGCACTGGATCACGCTGCACCCCGACGGCGGCCTCGATGCCGGCCTCGTCGACGAGCTCGTCACGGAGTCGTATCTGCTGGTCGTGCAGGGGCTCCCGAGGGCCCGGCGACCGGTCGACCCCGACGCCTTCGCGGAGCGGTGACCTAGCTCGCAGGGCGCCCCCTCAGGCTCGGCACGAGTCGGGGGACGACTCGGACGAGCACCACCATGCCGACGAGTTCGACGAGGGTCTGGGTCACGACGACCACCGGCGCCAGTGACATCGATGCCGGGAGCGCGAGTGCGAGGGGCAGCACGACGAGCGAGTTGCGGGTCGTGCCGCTGAACACCAGCGCCCGGGTCGCGGGCGGGTCGAACCGGAACACCCGTCCCGCCCCCACGCCGAGGGCGACCATGACGACGACGAACCCCGCGTAGATCGGCACCAGCACGAGCAGCCGCCCGAACGACGCGCCCACGGCTCCGGCCTGCGATGCGACGACCAGGAACAGCGTCGCCGTCATCAGCGGGACCATCAGCGCCAGCATCGTCCGCTCGATCGCGACACCGGCTCGATGACGGCGTGCGACGGCATGCACCGCCGCGGCCGCCGCCAGCGGGACGGCGATGAGCACGACGAACGCGCGGGTGAAAGGCCCGATCTCGACGACGGCCACGCCGTCGGGGCCGATCATCAGCAGCAGGTACAGGGGGAGCAGGAGGATCTGGGCCAGCATCAGCACCGGTGCCGCCGCGAGCAGACGGGCGGAGGCTCCGCCTGCGAGGCCCGCGAAGACGATGACGTAGTCGATGCACGGGGTGAGCAGCACCAGGAGCACCCCGAACAGCAGGGCGGGTTCGTCGTCGACGAACCGCGACAGGCCGAACGCCACCACCGGGACGACGACGAAGTTCAGCACCCCGATCGCGACGAGGAAGCGCCCGTCGCGGAGCGCCCGCCGGATGGTCGCGAACGGCACACCGAGGAACGTCGCGAAGAGCAACAGGGCGAGCACGGGCTCGATCGCCACCTCGAGGGTGTGCGCGGCCGGCACGGTCAGCCCGACGAGGGCCGCTGCGACGATCGCCGCCAGGTAGAGGCCGATCTGGTGCCGCTCGAGCCAGGACACGGCGCCGGTCAGGTGGGCGTCGACGGGCGGAGAGGAGGGCACCCGAACGACGGTAAGGCCTCGCGGGGGCGGCCGGGCACGCCCCGCCGTCTCCGCGAGCGGTCGTGGTGGGTCATGATGAGCGTGTGGGCGCATCGGATCACTTCTCAGGCGACGAGGTCGGGGTTCCGCTCGGCACCGGTCCCGACGTGCGGTCGCCCACTCGCGAGCTGGCCCGCGAGGTGCTCATCCACGGGCCGATCGCCCGCAGCGACCTGATCCGCCGGCTGGGGCTCTCGGCGGCCAGCCTCACGCGTCTGAGCAGGCCGCTCCTCGACGACGGGTTCCTCATCGAGAGCGACGAGCGCGCCCGGGGCGGCATCGGACGCCCGGTGCGACCGCTGGACGTCCGGGTCGACGCCCACTGGCACGTGGGCGTCAAGCTCACCGGAGAGCACGCCTTCGGGGTCGCGACGGACCTCCGTGCGGCGGTCCTCGCCGAGGCCGTGGTCGAGCTCGGCGACCACTCGCCGGAGCGCATCGTGGAGGCGGTGGCCGAGATCGTCGCGGAGCTCACGAGCGCGGTCGGCACCGTCGCGCCCACCGCTCTCGGCGTCTCGATCGGCGGTCGGGTGTCGGGCTCGCGCGTCGTCGTCCGAGCGCCCTTCCTCGGCTGGTCCGACATCGACCTCGGGGGGCTCCTGGCGACCCGGCTGGCTCTGCCGGTCGTCGTGGCGAACGACGTCGTCGCGCTCACCGAGGCCGAGCACTGGTTCGGACTGGGCCGGGGGGTCGACGACTTCGCGGTCATCACGATCGGTGCCGGTGTCGGGTACGGCCTGGTCGTGCACGGGCGTCAGCGGATCACCAGAGACACCGGGCTGGGGCTCGGGGCGCACCACCCCCTCGACCCGACCGGGCCGCTGTGCTCGGACGGGCATCGCGGGTGCTCGAGCGCCATGCTGTCGATCCCGAGCATCCGCGCCTCCGTCTCGGAGGGGTCGGGGAGGGACGTCTCGTACGACGACGTCCTCGCTCTGGCCGGTGCGGGCGACCCGGCGGCCCGGACGGTGACGGAGCAGGCCGGTCGTGCCCTGGGGCGGTTCATCGCCGCGGTCGCCAATCTCACGATGGTCGACACCGTCGTGCTGGCCGGCGAGGGCATCGGGCTGGTGCCGCTCGTGCGGACGCGGATCGAGGAGTCGCTGGCCGAGGATCGAGACCCCGACGCGTCGGTCGTCGAGCTCCTGATCGGCGCTTCGGACTTCGGCATCTGGGCTCGCGGGGCCGCCACCATGGCCATCCAGTCCCGCATCGGGCGGATCGGCTGAGCCGCGTCGGTGCGGGGTCGCGGCGGGGACGTGACGTGACGATGGTTCCGGTTCTCATCATCGATTGGATAAACGTATTGCCATAGATGCATGCGTCTGATGTGATGGGTGCATCCCCCCGATGAGAGAGGCACCACCATGACCGATGCAGAAGTCCACGCCGAGCACACCGTCACCGAGCACGAGCACGGCACCGAGTGCGGCCACGAGACCGTCACGCACGACGACCACGTCGACTACGTCCACGGCGAGCACAAGCACGCCCAGCACGGCGACCACTACGACGAGCACTGATCGTCCGACGGCCGACTGCGCCGCATGATCGAGGGTCCCACCGGTCGGTGGGGCCCTCGTCGCATTCGCGGAGGCTAATGTGTCGGTCATGAGCACCGATGCCCTCGACTCCGCGGCGGAGCTCTTCAAGGCCCTGTCGTCGGCCTCGAGACTCAGACTCCTCCGCCTCCTCGGCGAGGGGCAGGCGGGCGTGACCGCGCTCGTGGAGGCCTCGGGTCTGGCTCAGCCCCTGGTGTCGCAGCATCTGCGCGTCCTCCGGTCGGCAGGTCTCGTCGAGGTCACGCGCGTCGGCCGCGAGGCGATCTACTCGGTCGCCGACCGACACGTCTCGCACATCGTCGACGACGCCGTCGAGCATGCCGGCGAGGCGTCTCGAGCCTGAGCCTCGTCGCCCTGGGCGCCGAGCCGGTCGCGCATCCGTGTCAGGTCGCGATGCGTCGGACGACCCTCGCCGGGTTGCCGACGGCGACGACTCCCGATGGGATGTCGCGGGTGACGACGGCCCCGGCGCCGATGACGCTGTCGTCGCCGATGGTCACGCCGGGGCAGACGATGATTCCGCCGCCGAGCCAGACGTTGTCGCCGATCGTGATGGGCCGGGCGGCCTCGAGCTTGTCTCGTCGCGGCTGCGGGTCGACGGGGTGCGTGGGGGTGAGCAGCTGGACGTTCGGCCCGATCTGGCAGTCGTCGCCGATGGTGATCGTGGCGACGTCGAGCGCCGTGAGGTTGTAGTTGACGAACGTGCGGGCCCCGATGTGGATGTTCTCGCCGTAGTCGACGAACAGAGGCGGCTTGACGAACGCGTCGACGCCGAGTGATCCGACCAGCTCTTCGAGGAGGGGCCTGGCGGCGGCCTCGTCCTCCACGGCCGCCCGATGGTAGGCGTCGGCGAGGCGCACGGCCCGTTGCGCGAGGCGCGCGTTCTCGGGGTCGTCGGCGATGTAGAGGTCTCCGGCGAGCATCCGTTCGCGGTTGCTGCGGTCGTCTCCGGCGAAGTGGTCGACAGTCATGTGGACGACCGTACACATCGAACCCCCGCCGTGTCGGCTCGGCCCGTCGGCGCTGCCCGTCGGCGTCGCTGTCGCCGTCGTCGCTGACGGCTCGCCGACCGGTCACCGACCGGCCGGCTCCTCATGCAGCACCTTGCGGGCGACGAGGTTGCCGAGCAGCTGCGCGACCTGCACGAGCACGATGATCAGCACGATCACGGTCACCATGACGAACGTGTCGAACCGCTGGTAGCCGTAGGTGATGGCGAGGTTGCCGAGTCCGCCTCCGCCGACGAGTCCGGCCACGGCGGTCGCGTCGACCAGGGCGACGAAGATGTAGGTGAGGCCGAGCACGAGGGGTCCGAGGGCCTCGGGTACGACGATCGTCGCGAGCACCCGCACGGGCGACGCCCCCATCGCGGCGCCCGCCTCGACCGAGCCTCGGTCGACGGCCACCAGGTTCGTCTCGGCGATGCGCGCGATCGAGAACGTCGCGACGATCGTCAACGCGAAGATCGCGGCCTCCGTGCCGATGCTCGTGCCGATCACGACACGCGTCAGTGGCGAGATCGCGACGATCAGGATGATGAACGGGATGGGCCTGATCACGTTGATCACCGCGTTCAGCGACGTGAAGACCACCGCGTTCTGCAGCAGGTTGCCGCGCCGGGTCGAGTAGAGCACGAGCCCGAGCACGAGACCGAGCACCGTCGCCAGGACGAACGACACGGTCACCATCTGCAGGGTCTGCAGCAGCGCCGTCACGATCTTCGGCCAGAGGACGGCGGGGTCGATGTCACGCACCGGCGGTCACCTCCGTCACGGTCGTCGTCCGTCGGAGGTCGACGACCGCCCGGTCGATGGCCGTGTCGTCGCCGAGCAGCTCGACGGTCAGATCGCCGAACAGCCTCGACTGCAGCTCGCTGATGCCGCCGTAGACGACGTTGAAGTCGATGCCGTGCGTGCGGGCGACGCGGGAGAGGAACGGGTCGTTCGATTCGCGGTCCTCGACGTGGAGGCGCACGATGCGTCCCGTGTGCACCTCACGGATCCGCGCGAGGGCTCCGGGAGTCGCCTCGTGGTGCAGTACCGACGAGACGAACCGTCTCGACGTGGGGTGCTGCGGGTCGGCGAAGAGGTCGTAGACCGACCCGCTCTCGACGACCCGGCCGCCCTGCATCACGGCGACGCTGTCGGCGAGCTCGCGGATGACGTCCATCTCGTGGGTGACCAGCAGCACCGTCAGGCCGTACTCGTCGTTGACCCGGCGGAGAAGGTCGAGCACCTCGCCGGTCGTCTGCGGATCGAGCGCGCTGGTGGCCTCGTCGGAGATCAGCACGTCGGGCCGGTTGGCGAGGGCGCGGGCGATCCCGACCCGTTGCTTCTGCCCGCCCGACAGTCTGGCCGGGTACTCGAGCGCCTTGTCGGCGAGTCCGACGAAGTCGAGCAGCTCGTCGACCCGGTCGACGGTGTCGTCTCGGGACAGCCCCGACAGCCGCAGGGGATAGGCGATGTTGCCGTAGACGGTGCGCGACGACAGCAGGTTGAACTGCTGGAACACCATGCCGATCCGGCGGCGGGCCGCGTACAGCTCCCTGCCCTTCAGCGACGACACCTCCCGCCCGTCGACCACGACCCGACCGCTCGTCGGCCGCTCGAGCGCGTTCACCGTGCGCAGCAGCGTCGACTTGCCGGCCCCCGAGTAGCCGACGATGCCGAAGACCTCGCCGCGCCGCACCTCCAGGTTCACGTCGCTGAGCGCCTCGAAGCGCCGGCCCTGCACGGTGTACGACTTCGAGACCTCCTCGAAGGTCACGACCGGGGCGGCGGTCACGAGTCCAGCTCGCGCGCGGCGGTCTCGAGCTCGGCGAGCGTGCTGCGGAGATCGGCGGCCGACACGTCGACGAGCTGCGTGGCGCCGAACGACTCCTCCTCGAGCGCGTCCGCCACTCGCGGGTCGGCGTAGGCGTCGGCGAGGAGGGTCCACGCCTCGTCGTCCGCGTCGTCGGCGCGCGTGACGACGGCGTTGACGTAGGGCCGCGACTCGGCGCTCAGCGAGTCGTCGAGGTAGAGGGCGTCGTCGGCGTCGACGTCCTGCGAGGGGTCGAAGTACGACGTGCCGACCACCACGGCGTCGAGGCTCGGGTCGTCGAACTGGGTGGGGATCGTCGTCGCGCCGATCGGCACGAACTCGAGCCCGAGGTCGTTGCCCGTCACGTCGTCGACGGTCGGGTAGACGCCCACGTCGGGGCCCAGCTCGATCAATCCCGCGGCCTGGAGGATGAACAGGGCGCGGCCGCCGTTCGAGGCGTCGTCGGGGATGGCGATCCGGGCCCCCTGGCCGATGTCGCCGATCGAGTCGAGGGTCGCCGAGAAGACGCCCCACTGCGTGATCGTGGTGGAGAACACCGGGGTCAGGTCGGTGTCGTTCGCGACGTTGTAGGCGCTGAGGAACGCCGTGTGCTGGAAGGCGTTCGCGTCGACCTCGCCGGCGACGAGCGCGGAGTTCGGCAGCGTCCAGTCGTCGAAGTTGACCCACGTGACGTCGAGCCCCTCCTCGGCGGCCACCGTCTTCACGGCGTCCTGGAGGTCGCTCTCGCCGCTGCCCGCGATCCGCACGCTGAGCCGTTCGCCCGACCCGCCCGAACCCGCGGCCTGCGCGTCGGCGCCCCCGACGGCGGTGCCCGCCCAGAAGCCGCCGCCGACGAGCGCCGCCGCGACGGCCACCCCGACGCCGGCGAGCAGCCCGCGACGTCGCCGTCGCCGCGAGTCGTCGAGGGAGGCGCGGAGCCCGCTGGGTGCACGTCCTCCGCCTGCGGACTGCTGCGTATCGGACTCCTGCGCATCGGACTGCTGCGGTGCGGACTGCTGCGGTGCGTCGTGATCGGACACGGTGACTCCTGACGTCGAGGGGCGGGTGATGGCTGTGAACCCTGCCAGAGCCCCGCGCCGCGCCGTGCGACATGTGTCGCCGTCTTTCGCCGTGTGTCACGACGTGTCGTCATGTGACGGGGCACTGTCGCGACCGGTCCCGCCCGTGACACAAAGGACGGCATGAGCGAACAGAACCGCGACCTCGACGAGCGCCTCGAGTCGGCCTTCGGCCCCGTGATCGAGGCGATCGCAGACGGCGCCGTGGCGCGCGAACGCGACCGCCGCCTCCTTCGTGACGAGGTCGCCGCCCTGAAGGAGGCGGGCTTCGGGGCCCTGCGCGTGCCGACCGCATTCGGTGGCTGGGGGATCTCCCTCGAACAGGAGTTCCGCCTCCTCATCCGCCTCGGCGCCGCCGATTCCAACCTGCCCCAGCTGCTGCGCGGTCACATCGCGTTCGTCGAGACGCAGCGAGCGCAGCCCGAGGGGGCGCTCCGCACCGAATGGCTCAGGAGGCTCGGTGCCGGTCGCACCCTCGTGGGCAACGCCCAGGCGGAACGCGGCGACGCGACGGCCACCGAGACGCGCCTCGACGAGAGAGGCGGTCGCCTGCTGCTCTCGGGGCGGAAGTTCTACAGCACGGGCACGATCTACGCCGACTGGATCTGGGTCGGGGCGAGGCGGGGCGACGAGGCCGTGGCTCTGGCGGTGCCGGCCGATGCGCCGGGGGTCACCCGCGTCGACGACTGGAACGGCTTCGGTCAGCGTCTCACGGGCAGCGGCACCACCGTGTTCGACGACGTCGAGGTCGACCCGCGGCAGGTGCTGCCCTGGAGCGAGAACGCCGAGCGCCGACCGCTGGCTCACACGCAGGCGCTGTACCAGCTGGTGCTGCTCGCGGCGCAGGCCGGCACGGCGCGGGCCGTGCTGCGCGACGCGGTCGGGTTCGTCCGCCCGCGCACCCGCACGTACGGGGTGGCGGGCGTGTCGCTGCCCCGGGAGGATCCGTCTGTCCAGAGCGTCGTCGGTCGTCTCTCGGCGATCGCGTCGTCGGTCGAGGCGATCACGCTGTCCGCCGTGCGGGGTCTCGACGCGCTCGACGGCGACGACGGGGCCGGCGAAGACGAGTACCAGCGGGCGCTGGCCACCGTCTTCGAGGCGCAGCAGGTCGTGCTGCCCCTGGTGCTGGAGGCGGCGACCTCGCTCTTCGAGGTGGGAGGCGCGTCGGCCGTCGACGCAGACCGGTCGCTCGACCGGCACTGGCGCAACGCGCGCACGATCGCCTCGCACAACCCCGCGATCCACCGCGAGCGGGCCCTGGGCGACCACCGGCTGAACGGCACGCCGTTCCGCACCGGCCCGCATGCCGCCGCCGCTGCCGCAGGCACTGCCGCTGCTGCCGCAGGCTCCGCCGCTGCTGCCGCAGGCTCCGCCGCTGCCCGCGTAGGCTCCGCTGCCGCTGCCGGCAAGTGAGCCGATATCAGCGACCGCCGCGACCTCCCGCCGAGCCGGCGCCGTCGAAGAGGAGCGTGACCGTGGCGGCGAGAGCGGTCGCGTCGGGATCGCGGCGGGTCAGCACGTTCAGCAGGACGACGCCGACCAGCGCCTCGACCAGCGCGTCGAGGGGGGCCTCGGCGTCGACCTGACCGTCGCGCCGACCGGACTCGAGCCGTGCGACGAGCTCGGCCCGGGCAACGGAGGTGACGTGGTCGTCGTAGTGCCGGGCCACGTCGGCGTCCTCGGCCGTCGCCGCGATCGTCGCACGGATGAGACCCCCCGTCGTCGGCTCTGTCAGCGACGCGGAGGTCTCGATCAGCCAGTGCGTGACGTCGCGGCGCACATCACCGCTGCTGGGCACGGCGACCCGGGGGAGCAGGTGCCCCGAGAGCATCCCCTCGGCGACCAGCGCCCCCTTGTTCGGGTACCAGCGGTAGATGGTCGCCTTGCCGACCCCGGCGGCCGCCGCGATCCGGTCGAGCGACAGCTTGTCGTAGCCGCGCTCGGCGAGCTCGCTCGTCGTCGCCTCGAGGATGGCCAGGCGCGCCGCCTCGCTGCGGACCCGGCCGGGGCGTGCTGTCGTCATACGGTCATCCTCGTGCACGGCGCGGGCCGGTGATCGCCGACCCGCGCCTCCTGGGCTTCGCCGACCCGCGCCTCCTGAGATGCGCCGCCTGCAGAGGCGCGCCGCCTACTGGACCGACCAGCCGCCGTCCGAGGCGAGCACCGCGCCGTTGATGTTGACCGCGTCGTCGCTCAGCAGGAACGTGATCGACGCGGCGAGCTCCTCGGCCGTGGCGACGGTCGGGATGGCCGCCTGGAAGGGCCGCAGTCGCGCCGACCCCGCCTCGGACACGTTCGCGGGGAACGGGATGCCGGTGGCGACGCCGCCGGGGGCGACCGCGTTGACCCGCAGGCCCTGCTTCGCGTACATGAACGCGGCCGACTTCGTCAGCCCGACGACGCCGTGCTTCGACACCGTGTAGGCGTTGCCCGACGCGTTGCCGCGCAGACCCGCCTCGGAGGCGACGTTCACGATCGAGCCCCGGCCCGCCGCGAGCATGACCGGGATGACGGCGCGCGAGAGCTTGAACCCACCGGTCAGGTTGATGCCGATGACGCGCTCCCACATGGCGTCGCTCGTCTCGTGCAGCGGCGAGAAGTCGTCGTTGATGCCGGCGATGTTCGCCAGCGCGTCGATGCGGCCGCCAGCGACCTCGACGATGCGGTCGATGTCGGCCTGGCTGGTGATGTCGCCGACCACTGTCTCGACGGTGCTGTCGGGCAGGGAGGCGACCAGCGCCTCCAGCCCCGGTGCGGTGATGTCGACGGCGATCACGCGCCCGCCCTCTCGGGCGACACGCGACGCGGTGGCCTTGCCGATGCCGCCCGCGGCCCCGGTCACGACGACCGTCCGCCCTGCGAAGCGACCGGCGGTGATGGTCTCGCGCCACGGGCCGTCGGCGTCGTCGGTGTCGTCGGGCCGGACCCCGCCGTTGACCTGCAGCACGAGGCCGTCGACGAGCTCCTGGGGCAGTCGGCCCTGGCTGAGCGACACGAGCTGCTGCAGGGGCAGGCCGAGCACCGGGGTGAGGGTGCTCTCGTCGAACTCCCCGCCCTGGGCGAGCGCGCCCCGCAGGGCCGGCCCGCCCTCGGAGTGCTCGAGCCAGCGGCCGATCGTGCTCGAACCGGTCAGGGGGGCGGTGTTCTCGGGCATGCGGGTCTCTTCTCCATGGGTCGGGCGGCTTATTTCGAGACAGTTTGTCTCGTTTTACTGGGAGCGGGCCGGATGTCGTCGCCGCACGACCTGGGGGGAGGGTAAAGCGACAGGTGTAGCGTGAAACGAGGTGCGCGACGTCGCGTGCCGAGGGCTCGGCGAAGCGTCGGGTCCGCCGAGTCACCGAGAGAACCGGAGTCATCCCCATGGAGCGTTTCACCGACAAGGTCGTCCTCATCACCGGCGGGGGGTCCGGCCTCGGCCGCGCCGCCGCCGTCCGTGTCGCACAGGAAGGTGCGCGCGTCGCGCTCGTCGACATCTCCGAGAAGGGCCTCGCCGCCTCGCAGGAGGCCGTGCTCGACGCCGTCCCCGGTGCTGAGGTGCTGACCGCCGTCGCCGACGTGTCGAGCGCAGCCGACGTCGACGCCTACGTGACCGCCACGCTCGAGCGCTTCGGACGCATCGACGCGTTCTTCAACAACGCCGGCATCGAGGGTCGGCAGAACCTCACCGAGGACTTCGGGGCCGACGAGTTCGACAAGGTCGTGTCGATCAACCTCCGCGGCGTCTTCCTCGGGCTCGAGAAGGTGCTCGGCGTCATGCGCGCCCAGGGCGACGGCGGCGCGGTCGTCAACACGGCGAGCGTCGGCGGCATCCGCGGCGTCGGCAACCAGTCGGGTTACGCCGCCGCGAAGCACGGCGTCGTCGGGCTGACCCGCAACTCGGCCGTCGAGTACGGCCAGTTCGGCATCCGCGTCAACGCCATCGCGCCGGGAGCGATCTGGACCCCCATGGTCGAGGCCTCCATGCGCCAGCTCGACGCCGACGACCCCAAGGGCGCCGCCGAGCAGTTCATCCAGATCAACCCGACCAAGCGCTACGGCGAGGCCGCCGAGATCGCTTCGGTCGTCGCGTTCCTGCTGTCGGACGACGCGACGTACGTCAACGCGGCGGTCGTGCCGATCGACGGCGGGCAGTCGGCCAAGTACTAGCGTTCGGCTCAGACCCCAGGAAATGGCTGAGACCCCAGTGCGCGCACCGGGGTCTCAGCGAATTCCTGGGGTCTCGTCGCGCCCGGCGCGGCCTACGCGTCGCGCAGCGGCCTACGCGTCGCGCGGCACCCGCACGCGCAGCGCCCCGGCGTCCATCGTCGTGCGGAACCCGATCGCCTTGCCGAAGCCGTCGCCGTCGAGCTCGATCTCCTGGGGCTCCGACAGGCGGGCCGTCAGCTGCTTCGCCTTGACGTAGTTCATCGCCGCGATCTCGCGCGAGCCGACGATGCGCTTGAGCGGAGTGCGCTGCACGAGGCCGTTCTCGATCAGCACCTTCCCGATGATCTGCAGCCAGTGGCCGAGACCCTCGGGGCGCAGCAGCATGATGTCGAACTGGCCGTCGTCGAGCGCCGCATCGGGCAGCAGCAGGATGTTGCCGGTGAGGGTGCCGCAGTTGCCGACGATCACCGTGTTCACGTGCGATCGCTTCGTGGGCCCGTCGTCGAACCGGTACCGCAGCTTGAGGGTGTTCTCGTCGCGCAGGGCGACGACGATCGCCTTGACGTAGGCGAGCCAGCCGATCTTCGCCTTGAGGTCCTCGTCGGTGGCGGCGAGCATCTTCGCGTCGATGCCGACCCCCGCCATCACCAGGAACGCGTGCTTCGAGATGGAGCCGTCGGCCGCGCGGATCTCGATGCGTCCGAGGTCGATGGCGCGGTCCTGACCGGTGAACGCGGTGTGGATCGAGTGGTCGACGTCGTCGAGCGTCAGGTTCATGTTGCGCGCGAGGAGGTTGCCGGTGCCCGACGGCAGCAGGGCGAAGGCGACGTCGTGATCGGCGAGCGTCTCGGCGACGATGCGCACCGTCCCGTCACCGCCGGCTGCGATGACCAGGTCGACCCCCGCCTCCAGCGCCTCCAGCGTGGCACCGCGCCCCGGGTCCTCCTTCGACGTGTCGAACCAGAGCGTGTCGTCCCATCCCGCGGCCTTCTGCTCGCGATCGACGACCGCCTTGACGGCGTCGAGATCGATCTTGATGGGGTTGTAGACGACGGCTGCGCGCATGGACGACCTTCTGAGTGCGGGGTGGTCCTCCATGAAACCGCAGAACGCACGCCGAAGGTCGCAGAGCCGAGGAGGCGCGGTGCCCGTCGCGTCCGGAGCCCCGGCGGGTCACGGGGTCGCCATCCGACCCCCAGCCCCCCGGCGCCAGGCCCGTCGGCGCCAGGCCCGTCGGCGCCAGGCCGCGGCCCGCGCCGCCGCCGCGTGGTCCCGCGGCCCGGTCAGACGGAGGCGGGGCCGCTCGGTCGGTCGACGAGATGCGCCGTCACGGTCACGAGCGTCTCGGCGCGGTCGCCGTCGACGCCCGCGCCCGCGCCTTCGTCCACGCCCACGTCGTCCGCGCCCCGCTCGACCCGTGCCTTCAGGGCCTCGGCCGCGCGAGCGAGGATCTCCGGCGTGGAGCCGTCGAGGTCGGTCGCGACCTTCGCCGTGACGGCGACGATCCCGGCGGAGCGATGCACGTGCACGAGCCCCGTCGACTCGGCCCAGTCGAGCTCAACGGCGACGGCGCGCACGGTCGACTCGACGGCGGGGTGCGCGTCGAACACGTCGATCACGCCGTCGATCCGCCGGAGCAGGTCGGTCAGGTTCTGCGAGAGTCGGTCGTCGGTGCTCATCGGTCGTCCGCTCGGGGGAGGAGCACGTCGTCGATCACGATGTCGACGGCGGCGATCGTCAGGTGGGTGTGTCGGGTCAGCGTCTCGACGATGCGGGCGCGCAGCTCGTCGGCGACGAGTCGCATGTCGCGGCCGTAGCGGACGGCGGCCGTGACCTCGACCGTGATGGGCTCGCCCGGCTGGGTGACGTCGCCCGAGAAGGTCGTGGCGCCGAGCACGACGCCGCTGTCCGCGTCGCCCGTCCGCCGCACGAGACCGCGGGCGGCGGCCTCGGTGATGCGCAGGTCGATGCCGGGGTCGGGGTGCCTGACCGGGATCTCGCGGCCGCCGACGACCTCGCGCCTGATCGACTCGAGCAGGCTGCTGATCCACAGTCCGTCGCGGTCGGGCTCGCGGGTGGCCTCGCTCTCGAGGGAGGCGCGCGAGAGCTCGTGCACCTGGGCCAGCGAGATCAGATAGAGACGGCACGCGGCGGACCCCTCGATGCCGGCGTCGCGGGGGGACCTGCCGCTGTCGAGGTAGTCGCTCAGACGCTCGACCGAGTACCCGTCGACGGTCTCGTCGGGGAGCGCCTCGTCGGGCAGCGCGCCGTCGGGAGGCGTCGCACCGGGCAGGGCGTCGTCGGGTGTCGTCATCGCCATGCCTCCATCTCCGTCATCAGGAAGGTGCGTGCTCGGGCTATCCGCCCGCGGACGGTCGAGACCGACATGCCCAGGGCCTCGGCGATCTCGGCGTACGAGTACTCGGCGGTCTCGCGCAGCAGCCAACAGCGTCGCTGGTCGAGGGGGAGCTTGTCGAGCGCCGTCCACATGGCGTCCATCTGGAGGCGGGCCTCGACGACCCGGTCGGGCGACTGCGACCGGGGGGCCGCGGGGTCGCGCTGATCGATGTCGTCGTGGTCGCGCCGGGCGCGCAGGCGATCGATGCTCTTGTTGCTGACGATGCGCATCATCCAGTTGCGGACCTGCGCGGGGTTCTCCAGATCTCCGAGTCGTCGCCATGCGGTGAGGAACGCGTCCTGCACGACGTCGTCGGATTCGAGATCGGAGCCGAGGAGGCGCGAGGCGTACACGCGCATCAGGGGACCGTGCCGACGGGCCAGGACCTCGTACGCGTGGACGTCGCCGTCGCGGGCTCGAGCGGCGAGGAGTGCGTCGCCGGCGTCGAGGAGGGGATCGTCGGTGGTGATGACGACCTCCTCATGGCGTGCGGTGCGCGGGTCGATCACCCGCGCTCTTCGTGGATACCACCTCGTCGCAGGCGGTGCGTCCGCGCTGGCCGGTAACGGTGGAGGCCCCCCGACCGGGGCCGTCGTCCGGCCGGAAAACGAGTGGCCCGTCGATCGTTCCTGATAGGAACCTGAACGACCGTGACCTCCGAGATGCTCGATGCGTCTGAATGATGTGTCCCGCTTCACGGGCATCGCGGACCTCCCCGGGTCGGCGACCACGACATCCAGCGACAACGACATCAAGGAGCAATCCCATGAGCAACGTCACCCCCACCACGACCGGCTCCGCCGCCGCGAAGACCTCGGGCTCGTCGGCCACCGGCAAGAACACGATCGCCGACGGCGTCGTCTCGAAGGTCGCCGGCATCGCCGCCCGCGAGGTCCGTGGAGTCCACGACCTCGGCAACGGAGCGGCCCGTGCCATCGGCGCCATCCGCAACGCCATCAACCAGCAGGACCGCAGCCAGGGCGTCTCCGTCGAGGTCGGCGAGAAGCAGGTCGCCGCCGACATCGTCATCGTCGCCGAGTACCCCGTCGAGCTGCAGCGCGTCGCCGACGACGTCCGCAAGTCGGTCGCCGAGGCCATCTCGCAGGTCGTCGGCATGGAGGTCGCCGAGATCAACGTCACCGTCTCCGACGTCTACATCCCCTCGGACGACAACGACGACGACACCGACGACAGCCGCGTCAAGTGACCGCCACGACAACCGGCATCCTCGTCGGCGCGGTCCTCGCGCTGACGGCGGTGGCCTTCGGATTCTGGGCCTTCGTCTTCGTGGCCATCGCCATGGCGATCGGCTTCGGCGTCGGTCGTGTCGTCGAGGGCAAGCTCGACGTCCGCGGTCTCGCGGACGCCCTCCGCGGGCGGCGGTCGTCGTGACCGCGGCGGTGACGGCCGACCAGACCCTCCACGGCCGGAACAAGATCACGTCGCGTGCCGTCCGCCGGGTCGTGTCGGCCGTCACCGCGGAGGCCCTCGAGGTCACCGCGTCCGATGTGTCGGTCGAACTGGCCGACCGCGACGGCGCGCTCAGCGTGATCGCCAAGACCCCCATCCGGATCACTCCGCTGGGGATCCCCGCCCGCTCGTCGGGCACCCTGCTCGAACGCCTCACCTCGGCGCAGGGCACCATCCGCGACCGGGTCCTGCAGTTGACCGGGTCGTCCATCGATCGCGTCGATCTCCAGATCACCGGCGCCGAACTCCGTGAAAGGAAGCGGGTCTCATGAGCAGCAGTCCGCTCTACCGCCGCGTCGTGCGTCGTGAGACGCACTCGTCGCGTGCGGTCATCGCGATCACCCTCGCGGTGATCCTGATCGTCGTCCTCGCCTGGATCGGCACGGAGTCCGTGCTCGCCGCGATCGGGCAGCAGCCGCTGCTCGTCGCTCCGGCCGACGCCGCCAGCGCCGTGCTCGGCGCCGCCGGGGCCGCCGTGGGCGTGCTCACGGCCATCGGCGCCGTCGTCGCCGTGATCGGCATCGTCCTCATCGTCGTCGCACTCGCCCCCGGGCGCCGCGGTCGTCGAGGCGGTCAGGTCGGTCGCACCGCGGCGATCGTCGACGACCGGGTCATCGCCCGCTCGCTGGCCCGCACCGCGAGCTACGCCGGCGACGTCGACCCCTCGCAGGTCAGCGTCAGCGTCGGCAAGCGGAAGGCCCTGATCGAGGTGACCCGCACCTCCGGTCGCAACACCGACGTGCGCAGCATCGACGAGGCCGTCCGCGACGAGCTCGACGCGTACGACTTCAGCCCCACGCTCACGCACACCGTGCGTCTGTCCAAGAAAGGAACGGTCGGAGCATGAACAACACCAATCGCGCCCTCAACCGTCTCCTCGTCTTCGTGATCGGCCTCGTGCTGCTCGCCGGCGGTGCGGCCGTGGCGGTCGGGGCCCTCTGGCCCGACGTCCGCGACACCGTCTCCGGCGCCGCCTCCGACGCGTCCGGTCCGGTCTCCGACGCCCTGTCGGGTGACCAGGTCTGGATCCTCTGGGTCGTCGCCGCCGCCTCCCTGGTGCTGATCCTCCTGCTCGTCTGGTTCGCGCTCCGTCAGGGGCACGGTCAGACCGGCGAGCTGCTGACCGTCCACGAGGGGTCGGGCCGTGACGAGCCGACCGGTGGACGCCTCGTCATCGACGCGAAGGTCGCCGAGCAGGTCCTCGAGGAGGCGCTGGCCGACACCGCGGGGATCGTCTCGATCGACGTCACCGCCTTCCGCGTCAAGGGCGAGAACGTCCTCCGCGTCACGGCGGACGCTCGCAAGGGCGCCTCGCCGGTGGAGATCCGTCGCAGCATCGACCAGGCGGTCGCCCGCTGGGACGAGCTGCTCGGCACCGAGACGCCCGTGGTCATCCAGATCAACGGCGGTCTCCGCACGCAGATGGCCTCGGCCACGCGCCTCGACTGAGAAGCGCTCCGCCGCAGCATCCGCACCACCCCGGTGATGGCCCTCGACCTCCGACGAGGACGAGGGCCATCGCCGTCCCCCGACCCGCACGACCCCGCCGCCTGCATCGCGCAGACCGCCTCCCGCATCACGAAGAAAGGACGGCCTCATGTCCGAGTCCACCCACCACGTCACCCCCATCGACCTCGACTCGGCAGGTCAGTCCGCTCCCGAGACGCCCGAGCAGCGACTCGAGCGCACCATCGCGGTCACCGTGCTCGGCGTGACGGGCGTGCACCGTCTCGGCACCGGAGCGGCTCGCGTCGTCGGCGCCGTCCGCAACGCCGTCGGCTCGGCGGATTCGGCCGGGGTGAAGGTCACCACGACCGACACGGGTCTGGCCGTCGACGTGTCCGTCGTCGCCGAGTACCCGACCAACGTCACCGAGCTGGCGGACACCATCCGCACCCAGGTGCGTCACGCCGTCGGACAGCTCGACGGCGAGCCGGTGACGATCGATGTGACCGTGACCGACGTGCACGGCCCGTTCGACGAGGCCGACGCCGCCAAGGCCGCGGCCGACGCCGAGAAGAAGGAGCGGCGCGAGCAGGCGATCGCCGAGAAGAAGGCCCAGGCGAAGGAGGCGCTCGACACCGCCGGTGCGAAGGCCTCCGAGACCGCCGACAAGGCGAAGGCGGGTGCGTCCGACGCGCTCGAGAACGGCAGGCAGGGTGCGTCCGACGCGCTCGAGACCACGAAGACGGTCGCCGCCGACGTCGTCGACACGGCGAAGAGCAAGACCGCCGACGCCCTCGACGGCATCGCCGACGCCGTCGACGACGAGCAGGCTCGCCGTGACGCAGGCCGCCCCGACGCCGCCGGGGACGCCGATGCGGCCGCCGACGCCGATGCTGCTGCCGATGCGGCCGAGGACGACGCCCGTCGCGCCCGTGAAGCCGCCGACGACGCCGAGCGCTCCGACGACGTGAGCGAGACCACGACGGCCGCCCCGTCCGCCGCGCAGGCCGCAGCGGATGCGGCGCAGGCCGCCGCCGACGCCGCGCAGGCTGCGGCGGACGTCGCCGCCGACGCGGCCGCCGCGGAGGCGGCCCGCGACGAGAACGGCCAGGCCCGCTGATGCGCGGCGCTCGGTCGGGCTCGACGAGACGCCCCCGCCCTCGGGCGGTCTGGGCGGCGCTGGTCACCTCGGCGATCGTCTGCTTCCTGATCGTCGTCGGGGTGCTCGTGCCCGTGCTGACGCTGATCGGCGCGGCGGACGGCGGCACGGCCGGCGCCCTCGACGTGCCCGTCGGCCAGATCGTCGCGGCGATCGCGATCGGCTACATCCTCGCCCTCGTGCTGCTGGCGCTGATCATCAAGGTCCGCAACGGCGCGCTCGCCTGGATCCTCGGTGTCGCGGCCGTCATCTCGACGCTGCTCGTGTCGCTGTGGCCGCTGGTCGCCGTGGCGATCGCCGGCGTCGACCAGGTGCAGGACGTCGTCCCGTTCATCCAGGACCTCATCCGGCAGTACTTCCCCGGGGCCTGATCCGCACCAGGAATGACCACGGCGACTCCGCGGTTGCACGACGCATGACGTCTCCTGCCACCATCGGAATACTCGGCGCCGGCAAGGTCGGCACGGTGCTCGCCCGCCTCCTCCACGCCGCGGGGCACCCGGTGCTCCTCTCCGGGTCGGGCGACCCCGCGCGCATCCGTCTGATCGTCGACGTGATCGCCCCGGGTGCCCGGGCCGTCTGGTCGGAGGAGGCGGCGCGCGAGGCCGACATCGTCGTGCTCGCGCTCCCGCTCGGCAAGCTCGACTCCGTGCCGGTCGACGCCCTCGCCGGCAAGATCGTCGTCGACGCGATGAACTACTGGTGGGAGACCGACGGCATCCGCGACGACCTCGCCGACGTGCGTCAGTCGACCAGCGAGCTCGTGCAGCGGCACCTGCCCGACTCGATCGTCGTCAAGGGCTTCAACCACATGGGATATCACGACCTCGACGAGGGCGCGCTGCCCGCCGGCGACCCCGAGCGCAAGGCGATCGCGCTGGCCGCCGACGACGAGGCGGCTCTGGCCCGCGTCGCCGAGATCGTCGACGCCATCGGCTTCGACCCGGTCGCGCTGCCCAGCCTCGCCGACGGCATCTCGCTCGAGCCCGGATCGCTCGCCTTCGGCGCGAACGTCGGCGCCGCCGAACTGGTCGAGACCGCCCGCTCGTTCTGGTCGTCGCAACGCGGCCTCGCCGTCGGTCGTGCGCGTTCGCGCGACTCGGCGGTCGAGCCCGCCTGACCCGCGCCTCCTTCTCCGAGGCGTCGACACCGCCCTCACTGACCATGGTCATCGAGGCAACCATGGCTGAGAGATTCTCTTAACCATGGTTAAGTCCATAACCATGGCTAAGATCGTCGCATGGAGTCAGTCGCGTCCTCTGCCGCATCGGCGGCATGGCCAGGCGTCCGGTTCGAGTCGTACGCGTGGGACGACGACGAGCATGCACCGGCCTCGCGCCGTGCCAGACTCCGGGCGCGGGGTCCGTATCTCGCAGCGGTGACGCCCGAGATCGCCGCCACCGCGCCTCCCGGGCTGTCCGCCGATCTCGTCGTCGATGCGGAGGACGCCGTCGCCGAGCTGTCCCGCTTCGACACCGAGGTCGGGGCCTTCACCGCTCCCTTCGCCGCCATCCTGCTGCGGAGCGAGAGCGCCTCGAGCTCCGAGATCGAGAATCTCACGGCTCTGCCCCGAGGCATCGCCCTGGCGGCCCTCGGTAAGAAGGCCGGCCCGAACGCACGGCTGGTCGTGGCGAACGTGCACGCGATGGAGGCGGCGCTCACCCTGGCGGACGACCTCGACGAGGCTGCGGTGATCGGCATGCACGCGGCGCTGCTGGCCGACGACCAGCCGCACCTCACGGGCTCGTGGCGTGATCAGCAGGTCTGGATCGGGGGCTCCGGTCGCAGCCCGCACACCGCCGACTTCGTCCCGCCGCACGCCGACCGGGTGCCCGCCGCCATGGACGACCTGATCCGCTTCGCACGACGGGTCGACATCCCGGCCCTCGCCCATGTCGCCCTGACGCACGCGCAGTTCGAGACCATCCATCCGTTCCCCGACGGCAATGGGCGGACGGGTCGGGCCATCGTGCACTCCATGCTCCGCCGACTGCGCATCACGAGGCAGGTCACCGTGCCCGTCTCGGCCGGGTTGCTCAGTGACACGTCCGGGTACTTTGCGGCGCTCGGGGCCTATCGCGAGGGCGAGGTCGAGCCCGTCGTCCGGGCCTTCGTCGACGCGACGCTCGCAGCGGTCGTCAACGGCAGGGCGCTCGTCACGGATCTGACCGAACTCCGCCTCGAGTGGGGTGATCTGACGAGCGCTCGCCAGGGCTCGGCAGGGCACCGGATGCTCGATCTGCTGCAGCGCCAGCCCGTGGTCGACGTGTCGCTCGTGGCCCGTGAGCTCGGTGTCGCGACCAACAACGCGCGGGCCGGCATCGACCGGCTCGCCGCCGACGGGATCATCCGGCCGATCGGCGAGGCGCGGCGAGACCGGGTGTTCGAGGCGCCGGACGTGCTCGTCGCCCTCGACGCGTTCGCGCAGCGGGCCAAGCGCAGACACCCGTGACCCCTGCGCGCCCGACGCGCGGTTTCTGTGTTTCTCTTCGCTGATCTTGTTTTCTGTGGGTTCATCGACGTAGAGTCTCGTCAGCACGACGAGAGCACCCGTCGTGAGAGCACGCAGACGACGAAGAGGTCACCGGGATGTACGCGACAGAGCGCTACGAGTCCATCGCCGACGACCTGCGCACCGTGGGCCGCGTCTCCGTCGCCGATCTGGCCGTCCGCTTCGACGTCACCCCCGAGACCGTCCGCCGCGACCTCGATCAGCTCGAGCAGTCCGGTCTCCTCCAGCGCGTGCACGGCGGAGCCGTCGCCGCGGGGCGCTCCAGCATCCGCGAGCTGAGTCTCAGCGAGCGCGAGGGGCAGCACTCGCCCGAGAAGACCGCCGTCGCCTCCGCCGCCGCGCGGCTCGTCCCCGCCACCTTCACCGGCTCCATCGCGATCGACGCCGGCACGACCACCGCGGCCGTCGCGGCGCAGCTCGCCACGTGGGTCCCGGCCGAGACCGGCACCGTGCTCACGGTCATCACGAACGCCGTTCCGATCGCCGCGCTGCTGCAGCACAGCCCGCACATCGAGCTGCACCTGCTCGGCGGTCGCGTGCGCGGGCTCACCAGCGCGGCCGTCGGCACGACCACCGTCGAGCAGATCCAGGCCCTCCGCCCCGACATCGTCTTCGTCGGGGCCAACGGCGTCAGCGCCGGGTTCGGCCTGTCGACCCCCGACGAGTTCGAGGGCGCGGTCAAGGCCGCCTACGTCCGTGCCGGGCGTCGGATCGTCGCCGTGGTCGACCGCACCAAGCACGGCGAGGAGGCGCTGGTCCGGTTCGCGCGCCTCCCCGAGATCGACACCGTGGTCACCGACGCCGCCCCCGCCCCCGATCTGGCCGACGCGCTCGCCGAGGCCGACGTCGAGGTGATCGTCGCATGACCGCCACCCCGCAGCCGGTCTCCGAGAGCCCGACCCCGCAGCATCTCGACATCCAGCACGCCGATCCGCAGAGAGCAGCCCGCATGATCCTCACCGTCACCGCGAACCCCTCGCTCGACCGCACCATCGAGCTCTCGGGTCACCTGCAGCGCGGTGCCGTCCAGCGGTCCGTGAGCACAACGGACGAGCCGGGCGGCAAGGGCGTCAACGTCTCGCGCGCACTGGTCGCCTCGGGTGCCGAGACGGTCGCCGTGCTGCCCGGCGCGCTCGACGACCCGGTGCTCGTCGCCCTCCGCGAGCGGGGCGTGCCGACGGTCAACCTCCCGATCGACGTGCGGCTGCGCTCGAACGTCACCGTCACCGAGCCTGGCGGCACCACCACCAAGATCAACGAGCTCGGCCCCGATCTCAGCGCCCACGCCGACGCGCTGACCGCGCTGATCGTCGAGCACGCGCCGCTCGCCTCGTGGCTGGTGCTGGCCGGCTCGCTGCCGCCCGGCCTGCCGACCACCTGGCTGGCCGACGTCGTCCGGGCCGTGCGCGCCTCCTGCGGTGACGACGCACCCCGCATCGCGGTCGACTCGTCGGGCGAGCCCTTCGCCGCTCTCATCGCCTCGGGCGTCGGCGTCGATCTGGTCAAGCCGAACGCGGAGGAGCTCGCCGAGATCGTCGGAGGCGACCCCGCCGAGTACGAGGCCGACCCCGCGTCCGCCGTCGAGGGCGCGCGTCGCCTCCGCGGGCTCGGCGTCGAGACCGTCCTGCTGACCCTCGGCAGCGCCGGCGCCCTGCTGATCGACGGCGAGGGCTCGTGGTTCGCCGCGGCCCCCGTCATCACCGCCCTGAGCACGGTGGGCGCCGGCGACTCGTCGCTGTCCGGCTACCTGCTCGCCGAGACGGCGGGCGCCCCCGCACCCGCCCGTCTCGCCCAGGCCGTCGCGTCGGGAGCCGCCGCGGCGGCCCTGCCCGGCAGCATCGTCCCCTCTCTCGACCAGACCTTCCCTGACGACATCGACGTCGTCCCGGTGGCCCCCGCGGCCGTCGGGCACCTCTGAGCAGCGTCGCCCACACCCAAGGAGCAGAACACCATGTCATCCCTCATCAGCACCGACCTCGTCGGTCTCGACGAAGACCTGGGCGGCACGTCGACCGACGTGATCCGCGCCCTGGCCGCCCGTGTCGCGGCGACCGGACGCGCCGGCTCGGCCGACTCGCTCGCCGACGACGCCATCAAGCGCGAGGCCTCCGTCGGCACCGGCGTGCCCGGCGGCATCGCCATCCCGCACGCCCGGTCGGCCTCGGTCACCGAGCCCACGCTGGCGTTCTCGCGCCTCGCCCGCACCGTGCCCTTCGGCGCACCCGACGGCGACGCCGACATCGTCTTCATGATCGCCGTGCCCGAGGGCGCCGACAGCGACCACATGACGGTGCTCTCGACGCTCGCCCGTGCGCTCATCCGCGACGACTTCACCGCTGCTCTCCGCGCCGCGAAGACCCCTGCCGACATCGTGAAGCTCGTCGACGACGAGGTCAGCGGCGAGGTCGCCGAGACGCGCGGCGCCACCGCGACGACCGCGACCGACGCGACCAGCGCCTCCTCGGCCGCCGGTGCCGCCGGCTCGACCGACGGCGCCCGCCGCCCGAAGCTGGTCGGCGTCACCGCCTGCCCGACCGGCATCGCGCACACCTTCATGGCCGCTGACGCCCTCGTCGCCGCGGCGAAGCGCCTCGGCGCCGACCTGCAGATCGAGCCGCAGGGTTCGGGCAAGGTCACTCCGCTCGACCCGGCCGTCATCGCCGAGGCCGACGCGGTGATCTTCGCAGTCGATGTCGACGTGCGCGACCAGGGCCGCTTCGCCGGCAAGCCCGTCGTCCGCGGACCGGTCAAGCGCGGCGTCGACGCTCCCGACGCCATGGTGAAAGAGGCCCTGGCCGCCGCCACGGACCCGAACGCCGCCCGCGTGGGCGGCACGGCCGGTGCCGCCGGTGCCGCCGCGGGCTCGACCGCCGAGAAGCAGGGTTTCGGCTCGTCGCTCAAGCGCTGGCTGCTGACCGGCGTGTCGTACATGATCCCGTTCGTCGCCGGCGGCGGTCTGCTGCTCGCGCTCGGGTTCCTGCTGTCGGGCTACGAGATCGCCGGCAACGCCGCGACCGTGCTGACCGACTACTCGCTGACCAACCTGCCGCCCGAGGGTCTGCAGTACTTCCTCGGTGCCGCCGCGTTCCAGATCGGCAATCTGTCGATGGGCTTCCTGGTCGCCGCCCTGGCCGGTTACATCGCCTACGCCATCGCCGATCGACCCGGCATCGCGCCCGGCTTCGTCGCCGGTGCCGTCGCCGTCTTCATGGGCGCCGGCTTCATCGGCGGTCTCGTCGGCGGTCTGCTCGCCGGCTTCGCCGCCTACTGGATCGGCCGTCTGAGCGTGCCGCGGTGGCTGCGCGGTCTGATGCCCGTCGTGATCATCCCGCTGCTGGGCTCGATCTTCGCGTCCGGTCTGCTCGTCCTCGTGCTGGGCGGCCCCATCGCCGCGCTGACCGTCGCCTTGACCGACTTCCTCAACGGCCTCAACGGCGGCGGGGCGATCATCCTCGGCGTCATCCTCGGTCTGATGATGTGCGTCGACCTCGGCGGACCCGTCAACAAGGTCGCGTACTCGTTCGCGGTCGCCGGTCTCTCGGCCGGCTCGCTGACCGACAACCCCGCACCGCTGATGATCATGGCCGCCGTCATGGGCGCCGGCATGGTGCCCCCGCTCGCCATGGCGCTCGCGTCGACGGTGCTGTACCGCAAGGGCTTCACCCAGGTCGAGCGCTCGAACGGCACCGCGGCCTGGCTGCTGGGCGCGTCGTTCATCTCCGAAGGCGCCATCCCGTTCGCTGCAGCCGACCCGCTGCGCGTGATCCCCGCCAGCATGGTGGGAGGCGCGGTGACGGGAGCCATCTCGATGGCCGCCGGAGTCACGTCGCAGGCCCCGCACGGAGGCTTCTTCGTGTTCTTCGCGATCACGGGTCTCGGCATGTGGGTCGTCGCGATCCTCGCCGGCACCGTGGTGAGCGCGGTCGTGCTCGTGCTGCTGAAGAAGTTCGTCCGTCGCTCGACGCCGGCCGGTGCCGACGCGTCGGTCGAGGCGGCCGAGGCCGGCTCGGTCGTCGGTCAGCGCAGCCCCGTCGTCGCCTAGGCCGCACGCCGCCACACACTCGACAGCCCGCCACCGAATCCGGTGGCGGGCTGTTGAATTTGTGGCGGGGTGGCCGAGGAGGCGCTACTCGGTCTTCTCCGTCTGCCACTTCTCGGGCGCACGGTCGCCGTTCGGGCGCACCGGGCGCACGTCGCCGACGATCGGGATGGCCCGCTTGCGCATCGCCCAGAGGTACCGGACGGTGAAGTGGGTGAGGGTCGACAGGCGGTTGCCGTTGCCGAGCAGGCTCGTGATGTGCACGAAGACCCAGAGCAGCCAGGCGATCGGGCCGGTCAGGGTGAAGCCGTTCGGCAGCTGGACGACGGCGGCGTTGGTGCCGACCGTGGCCATGGTGCCCTTGTCGTGGTACTTGAACCTGGTCAGCGGCTTGCCCGCGAACATCCGCTGGATCTGCTCGCCGATGTGCTCGCCGCCCTGGATGGCCGGCTGGGCCAGCTGCGCGAGGGCGTCGTCGGTGGCGGCGATGTCGCCTGCGGCGAAGATGCAGTTCAGGCCCTTGACCGTGAGGTCGTCGTTCACCTGGATGCGCCCGCCGTGGGTCTGCGGCACACCCCAGCCGGCGACCTCGGCGTGCGCGGCGACGCCGGTCGCCCAGATGACGAGCTCGGCCGGGATGAACTCGCCGTCGGCGGCGACGACCCCGTCGGGGCGCACCTCTTCGACACCCGTGTCGAGGCGCAGATCGACGCCGCGCTTGCGCAGCACCTTGGCGGCGTAGCGGCGGAGGCGCGGGGCGAAGGGCTTCAGCAGCTCGCCGCTGCGGTGCACGAGCGTGATCGTGATGCTCGAGGCGTCGATCTCGGGGTAGGCGTCTTTCAGCGCCTGGTCGCGCAGCTCGGCCAGCGAGCCGGCCATCTCGACGCCGGTCGCACCGCCGCCGACGATGACGACCCGCACCTCCCCGCTGCCCTGCGACGCGGCCGCGTTCTCGAGCTGGGTGAAGAGCTCGTCGCGGATCCGCAGCGCCTGCGAGCGCGAGTACATCGAGTAGGCGTACTCGTACGCGCCCTTCGTTCCGAAGTAGCTGGTGTTCACGCCGTTCGCGAGCACGAGGGCGTCGTAGGCGATCTCCTCGCCGTCGCGCAGCGTGATGATGCGCTCGTCCGGGCGGATGGTGGTGAGCAGGCCGTGACGGAAGTCGGCGTTCGACTGCCGCGAGCGGAGGCTCCGCAGGAAGTAGGTGACGTCGCCGGCGTTGAGGCCGCCGGTCGCGACCTGGTACATGAGCGGCTGGAACATGTTGTAGACGTGGCGATCGACGAGGGTCACGCGGACGTCGGCATTGCGCAGCGCCCTGACGGCGGCGATGCCGGCGAACCCTCCGCCGACGATGACGACGTGCTTACGGTGATCTTCGCTCATGCTGAGCTCCTGCGGGTGTCGATGGTGTGCGGATCCCCATCGACCCTTGAATTCGCGGCCCTCGTGCGGCCAGCCGCGAGCTTACTCGCCTCGGCGTGCCTCCGAAGTCCCAGTCGATCCCCAGCCCCGCACCGTGCACCGAGTGCGTCGGTGCACTTAGTGTAGGCACGTGACCGTCAAGACCCTCGCGCCCGATCGCCGTGCCGCCCTCAAGGCCAGGCACCGCCTCGCGATCGTCGACGCCGCCGACGCCCTGATCGCCGAACGGGGCGCCCCGAGGTTCAGCGTCGACGAGCTCGCCGAGCGGGCCGACGTCTCGCGCCGCACCGTCTTTAACCACTTCGCCTCGCTCGACGAGGTCGTCATGACGGCCTGCACTCGCGTGCTCACCGGCGCCGTCGACGAGTTCCGGGCCGCGACCGCGGCGACGCCCGTCGGAGACGGCTCGCCGGCGTCGATGTTCTCCGAGATCACCGCCGCCATGCGCGGCATCGACCTGCCCGCCGTGATCGCCTACCTCTGGACGGTGCTCGGCGACGACGGCACCGATCCGCGATCGCACCACCTCATCCAGGACGTCTTCACCCGCACGACCGAAGAGCTCTCCGCCGAGCTCGCCGTCCGTGGCAGCGACGTCGACGGACTCGAGGCGGAGATCCTTGTCAGCTCGATGATGAACGGCATCGCCGTCGTCTCGCACCGCTGGATCACCGCGACCGGCGCCTCCCTCGACCCCGCCTCGCGCGCCGAGTGGGACGCCCTCCTCGACCGACTCGTCTCGACCGTCCGACGCGGGTACGCACCCGCCGACTGACCGCCCCCGACCGCCCCCCGGCCGCCGCCCGCGACGGCCGACCCGCACCTCCTTCCCGACGACGCGACGCGAGGCTCCACCACCCCCACCGCAGCACACCCCGCTTCACCTTCTGGAGGAACCCAGCACCATGGCATCTCTGCTCTATCGACTCGGACGGTTCGCCGCCCGCCGGGCCTGGACGGTCGTCGTCGCCTGGCTCGTCGTGCTCGGCCTCGCCGGCGGCGCGTTCGCGTTGTTCGGCGGCACGCTCACGAGCGCCGTCAGCATCCCCGGCACCGCCACCCAGGAGGTCAGCGACGAGCTGGCCGACAAGTTCCCGCAGGCCAGCGGCGGCACCGGCACCGTGGTGTTCACCACGACCGACGACGCCCCCTTCACCGACGCCCAGAAGACCGCCGTCGGCGATCTGCTGACGTCCACCGAAGAGCTCGACGACGTCAAGGGCAGCACGAACCCCTTCGACACGCAGCAGCAGCTCGACGATCAGCAGCAGCAGGTCGCCGACGGTCGTCAGCAGATCACCGACGGCACCGCGCAGCTCGAGGCGGGCCAGTCGCAGATCGACGCGGCGCAAGACCAGCTCACCGCCGGTCAGCAGCAGCTCGACGCCGCGCGCGCCCAGGCCGAGGCCGCGGGTCAGCTCGCCGCCGCGCAGCAGCAGCTCGACGCGCAACAGGCTCAGATCGACGCCGGCCAGCAGCAGATCGACGAGCAGCAGGCGACCCTCGACTCCAGCCGCACCGAGCTCGAGACGCAGAGCTCGACCCTGGAGGACGGCGCGGCCCTGCTCGCCCTCGCCGAGGACATCCGTCAGGTCTCGACCGACGAGACGACCGCCGTCGCGACCATCCAGTTCGACGAGGCGCTGAACCTCGTCCCGGCCGAGTCGAAGGAGGCCGTGGTCGCCGAGATGAACGAGGCCGACATCGACGGCGTCCGCGCCGAGGTGTCGAACGACATCGCCGCCTCCATCCCCGAGATCCTCGGACCGGGCGAGGTGGCGGGTGTCGTCATCGCCGCCATCGTGCTGCTCGTCATGCTCGGCACCCTCATCGGCGCCGGTCTGCCGCTCATCAACGCGCTGATCGGCGTGGGCGTCGGCGTGCTCGCCTCGCTCGCCCTCTCGGGCACCGTCGAGATGCTGTCGGTCACGCCCGTGCTGGGGGTGATGCTGGGTCTCGCGGTCGGCATCGACTACTCGCTCTTCATCCTGAACCGGCACCGCACGCAGCTCCGCGACGGCACCCCGCTGCCCGAGTCGATCGGGCTGGCCAACGGCACGTCGGGCAACGCGGTCGTCTTCGCCGGCTCGACGGTGCTCATCGCCCTGCTCGCGCTGAACCTCACGGGCATCCCGTTCCTCGGCCTGATGGGGACGGTCGGCGCAGTCTGCGTGCTGGCCGCCATCCTCATCGCGATCACGCTCACGCCGGCGCTCCTCTCGATCGTCGGGATGCGCATCCTGCCGAAGAAGGTCCGCGCCCGAGTCGGTCACACCGGCCCGGTCCGCGTGCCGAGCAAGCCCATGAAGACCAGCCGTGCCGTTCTCACCCTGATCGGCGGCGTCATCGTGCTGCTGATCGTGGCGATCCCCGCGCTCTCGATGCGTCTCGGTCTGCCGGCCGGCTCGTCCGAGCCCGTCGACTCGAGCGCGTACAAGGCGTACACGCTCGTCGCCGACAAGTTCGGCGCCGGGGTCAACGGTCCGCTGCTCGTCGTCGCCGATCTCGACGAGGCCGTGTCCGACGACGATCTCGTCGCCGAGCAGGTCCGCGTCGGGTCACTGCTCAAAGACCAGGCCGACGTGGTCGCCGTCGCGCCCATCGGCGCCTCCGACGACGACACGCTGCTGGCCTTCCAGGTCGTGCCCGACGGTGGTCCCACCGACGAGTCGACCGAGCAGCTCGTCCGCGATCTGCGCGGTCTCGAGCTCGACGGGGTGTCCGAGTTCGGAGTCGCCGGCAACGCCTCCGGCAACATCGACGTCAGCGAGAAGCTGTCGGCCGCGCTGCCGCTCTACCTGCTCGTCGTCGTGGGGCTCTCGCTGATCATCCTGATCTTCGTGTTCCGGTCGATCCTCGTGCCGATCACGGCGACCATCGGGTTCGTGCTGTCGCTGTTCGCGGCGTTCGGCGGGGTGACCGCGGTGTTCCAGTGGGGCTGGCTGGCGCCCGTCTTCGGCGTGCACGACCCGGGGCCCATCCTGAGCTTCCTGCCGATCCTGATGGTCGGCGTGCTGTTCGGGCTCGCGATGGACTACCAGCTGTTCCTCGTCAGCGGCATGCGCGAGTCGTACGCGCATGGCGCGGGGGCGCGTCTCGCCGTGCAGCGCGGGGTCCACGCGGGGCGCACCGTCGTCACCGCGGCCGCGCTGATCATGACCGCGGTGTTCGCCGGCTTCGTGTTCTCGAACTCGGTGATGATCCAGTCGATCGGTCTGGGGCTCGCGCTCGGCGTGCTGGTCGACGCCTTCGTCGTCCGCCTGCTGCTGATCCCCGCGGTGATGCACCTGCTGGGCGACGCCGCGTGGTGGATCCCGAAGTGGCTCGACCGGATCCTGCCCGACGTCGACGTCGAGGGAGCCTCGCTCGAGCGGTCGCACCCCGGCAGCTCGACCGACGCCGCAGCGAACGCCGACGGTGAGCACGCGTCGCACGTGATCGAGGGTGCCGCACCCGACGGTGCTCCGCACGTGCAGGGGTCGGACGGCCCGCCCGCGCACCGGGCGTAGCGGAACCGAGGAGGCGCGGTGCGGGGATATCCCGCACCGCGCCTCCTGCGTATCCCCGCGTGGGTCCGGCGGGTTCCGGCCCCGCGCCTCCCGCGTGTCCCCATCGGGTTCGGCGGGTTCCCGCACCGCGCCTCCCGCGTGTCCCCATCGGGTTCGGCGGGTTCCCGTCATCCGCGGCGGGTCAGTCCAGCGCCCCCACGGCCGACTCGGCCGCAGCCCGCACCCGGCCCGACGCGACGGCGGCGTGCGCGGCGTCGATCTCCGGCGCGAGCCAGCGATCCGGCCCCGGTCCGCCCACCTCGGGCCGCAGGGCCTCGACGACCGCGCGCGCCGGAGCCCCCATCTCGAGCGGGGCGCGCAGCTCGAGGGCGCGAGCCGCGGCCAGCACCTCGATGCCCACGACGCGGGCGAGTCCGTCGACGGCGGTCCGCAGCTTGCGGGCGGCCGACCAGCCCATCGACACGTGGTCCTCCTGCATGGCCGACGACGGGATCGAGTCCACCGACGCCGGCACGGCCAGCCGCTTCAGCGTCGAGACGATGCCCGCCGACGTGTACTGCGCGATCATCAGCCCGCTGTCGACCCCGGCGTCGTGCGCCAGGAACGCCGGCAGCCCGTGGTTGCGATGCGGATCGAGGAGGCGGTCGGTGCGCCGCTCGGACATGCTCGCGACGTCCGCGACGACGATCGCCAGGAAGTCGAGCACGTAGGCGACCGGCGCCCCGTGGAAGTTCCCGTTCGACTGCACGCGCCCGTCGACGGTGACGACGGGGTTGTCGACCGCCGAGGCGAGCTCGCGGTCGGCGACCAGGCGGGCGTGGTCGACGGTGTCGCGCGCGCCGCCGTGCACCTGCGGGGCGCAGCGCAGCGAGTAGGCGTCCTGCACGACGGTGTGACCCGGGTGGGCGTGACTCGCGACGATGGGCGACCCGGCGAGCAGTCGGCGGAGGTTCGAGGCCGACGACTGCTGCCCGGCCTGCGGGCGGAGCGCGTGCAGATCGGCCGCGAACACGGCGTCGGTGCCGAGCAGCGCCTCGATCGACAGCGCGGCCGAGACGTCGGCCGTGGCGAGCAGCAGGTCGAGGTCGGCGAGGGCGAGGGTCAGCATGCCGAGCATGCCGTCGGTGCCGTTGATCAGCGCCAGACCCTCCTTCTCGGCGAGCACGACCGGTTCGATGCCGGCGGCCGCCAGGGCCTCGGCGGCGGGCGTGGCCGTGCCCGACGCGTCGCGCACGTCGCCCTCGCCCATCAGGGCCAGCGCGCAGTGGGCGAGAGGGGCCAGGTCGCCCGAGCAGCCGAGCGAGCCGTACTCGGCGACGATCGGCGTGATGCCGGCGTTCAGCAGATCGACGTAGCGCTCGACGGTGGTGGGGGAGATGCCCGTCCGCCCGGTCAGCAGGGTCGAGATGCGCAGCATCATCAGGGCCCGCACGACCTCGCGCTCGACCTCGGGCCCCGATCCGGCGGCGTGCGAGCGCACGAGGCTCTTCTGCAGCTGCGTGCGACGGTCGGCGTCGATGTAGGTCGTGGCGAGGGCGCCGAAGCCCGTCGAGATGCCGTAGTGCGGGCGGTCGTCGGTGGCGAGCGCGTCGATGACGGTGCGGCTGGCGGCCACGGCGACCCGCGCCTCCTCGGCGATCCCGATGCGGACGCCGTGGCGCGCCACGCGCACGACGTCGGCGGCCGAGACGGGGCCGATCCCGACGACGACCGGCGTCTCGTCGGGGGCGGTGGTGGACGAGGAGGCGCGGGTCGAGTCGGTCATGACCACATCACACCGCGTCGCCCCGGCCGCGCACCGTGGGCGCGCCGTGGGCGCCTTTCGAGTCGAGTCCGTGCCTGCCGCCCCGGTTGCCGGTATCTTCGATCCGTACCGGGCCGTTCGATCACGACGGCCTGTCATCTTTCACACCAAGGGGAACCCATGACCTACGCCAACCCGGCACCCGACGCCACGCCCGCCACGCAGAAGAAGACGATGGCCGTCCTGTCGCTCGTCTTCGGCATCGTGAGCGTCGTGCTCAGCCCGTTCTTCCCGATCCTGTGGATCCTCATGGCGATCGCGGCCGTCATCCTCGGCTTCCTGTCGCGCAAGCGCGAGAACGCCCGCACGATGGCGCTCGTCGGCATCATCCTCGGCTTCGTGGGCATCGCGGCGAACATCGCCTCGATGGTCGTCGGAGCGATGATCGCCGTCCAGACGTTCCAGGGCTGATCCAGCCGAAGGGGCCGGGCCATGTGCCCGGCCCCTTCGTCGTACCCCCCTGAGGAGGCGCGCGACGGATCACCGGTCGCCCGCGCAGGTAACGGGGCGATAACGAAAGAAGATCGTTCCAATCCTTTCGGGGGAGGGTGGCGAATCCTTTTCATCCCCACCGGGAATCACAGAAAAGGACCTGATCATGAATGCTTTCTCCCGTAAGAAGATCACCAAGGTCGGACTCGGCCTCGTCGCCTCCGGCGCCCTCGTGTTCTCGCTCGCCGCGTGCTCGATGGACTCCAACAGCGGCTCCACCGAGTCGACGACCTCGGCTTCGGCATCGGCCGAGCCCAGCGCCGAGGCCACCCCGGTCGCCTCGCTCCCCGATCTCAGCAACGGCGTCGACACCCAGGTCACCGTCGACCAGTCCTTCGTCGACGCGCTCACCTCGCTGGGTCTGACCCCGGCCCCGGTCGGCACCGGCACCTTCGACGGCGCCACGGGCACGTTCGCGTTCCCGATCACCGGCGGCAACGTCGACTACTACGACCCCTCCTCCGACGTGCGTCCCTACGTCCAGGGCGAGCTCGACCACGACGGCTCGGGCCTGTCGCTGACCGCCGGTGACACCACCGTCGAGCTCACCGACTTCCGCATCGACCCGGGCGAGTCGAAGCTCTACGGCACCGTGTCCGCCAACGGCGAGGTCGTCGTCGAAGACGCCTACCTGTTCAACCTCTGGGGCGGCACCCTGAAGCCCCTGCAGATGGAGGGCACCAACGCCGTCCTCGAGGGCACGACCGTGCACATCAGCCCCGACGCCGCCGCGCTGCTGAACGAGACCTTCAGCACCGACGCCGTCCAGGACGAGATGCTCGTCGGCGTCGCGAAGATCACCGTCGCGACCGAGTAGTCGGCGCCGCTCCGGCGGCATCGCTTCTCAGTACGACGACTCGGGCTCCGGCCCCCGGCCGGGGCCCGTGTTCCCGGTGGAACCCCACCCCGCCAGCCTCACGGCTTCGCGAGGTGGGGTTTTCCCGTGCGCCCGCACGCCCGCCCCCTGCTCGCCCGCTCGATGAGTCACGACACGCCGCGCACCCTCCCGACCCGGCGGCGAGTCGTGACTCTTCGACCCCGGGCGGAGGCCCACGGCCGGGCGCACGACGACCCCGGGTGGGCCGAACCCGGTCGAGGAGGCGCGGCGGACGCCCGAGAACGCCCCCGACGGGGTTGACTGGTGCGGTGCTCGTCTGCGTGGTCGTCCCTGTTCGCGACGACGGCGATCTGCTCGACGCCTGCCTCAGGTCGCTCGCGCGGCAGACCCGTCTCCCCGACGAGGTCGTCGTGGTCGACAACGGCAGCACCGACGACACGGTCGAGGTCGCGCGACGGTACGGCGCCCGTGTGGTCACCGAGTCCGAGGTCGGCATCGCGGCGGCGGCGAGCACCGGCTACGACTCCACGACCGCCGACCTGATCGGTCGCGTCGACGCCGACAGCGTGCTGCCGCGACACTGGGTCGCCGAGCTCGTCCGCACCTTCGAGCAGGACGCCGACGTGCTGGCTGTCAGCACGAACGCCCGGTTCTACGACGCGCCCGTCCTGGCGGGCACCGTCCTCTCGACGTTCTACGTCGGCGCCTATCACCTGATCGTCGGGGCCGGGCTGGCGCACTGGCCGTTGTTCGGCTCGACGATGATGATGCGCCGCTCGGCGTGGTCGCGGGTGCGCGACGTGGTGCACCGGCACGACCGGATGCTGCACGACGACATGGATCTCGCCGTCCACCTCGGCGATCTGCAGCTCGCCGGGCAGGGCCGGATCGCCTACCGGCATGATCTCGTCGCCGGCATCTCGGCCCGTCCGCTGAGTCTCCGCAACGGCCCCTGGTTGCGCACCTACCGCGCGCTGCACTCGTTCACGGTGCACGGCGTCGACGGTCGACCCTGGTGGCGCTGGCTGCGGGCCGACCCCGCGGGCGTGTTCCGTCGACTCGGGCTGACCCACGAGGTCGCCGCGGTCGATGTGCTGTCGGGTGGCGGGCATCTGCCCGTCGAGGTCTCAGGAGGCTCCGCCGACGACGCCGCTGACTACGCTGTCGACGCCTCCGCAGGCGCCGCTGACGACGCCGCAGGAGCACGCGAGGCTCCGGCGCGGAGCCGACCCGCGCCTCCTCGGCTGTTCCGACGGGGCGGGCGACGGCGCGTCACCAGGTGAGCGGTGCGCCTCGTCGGTCGGTCGGCGGGGTGAGCATGTCGTCGGCGGGCCCCGTGTCGGCCGGCCTTGTGTCGACGGTTCCCGTGTCGGTGCGGGTGCCGCCCGTGGGCCCGCCTGCATCGTGTCGGCGGCGCCCGGCGGTCAGCACCGGGAGGGCGATGCCCGCGACGAGAGCTCCGGCTCCGCCCGCGGCGAGGTCGCCGATGGTGTCGTCGTAGGTCACGAAGATCGCGTCGTCGACGACGTGGTGACCCCACCATTCGCCGATCTCCCACAGGACGCCCGCGGCGAGACCGATCGCGACCGTGGCGGCGGCGAGTCCGAGTCGGTGGCCTCGGGACGGCACGAACCCGGTGTGCTGCACCACGATGACGGCGAGAGCCGCGAGCACGCCGTTGAGGGCGAAGTGCACGAGGGTGTCCCAGCCCGCGATGCGCGTGTACAGCTCGAAGACGCTGCTCCAGGCGGCGACGAGCACGGTCGCGCCGGCGAAGACGTCGAACCCCGGTCGCACCCCGAGGAACCTCGGGGCCAGCACGGCGGCGAGGGCGAGCATCATGACGGCGATCTCGACGAAGCCCCAGCCGATGCCGACAATCACCACGCTGAGGGCCGCCAGCGCCCGCACCGCGTCGGCGACCCACTCCGTCGGGCGGGCCGGGCGCTGCAGGAACGTCTCGATCATCAGTCCATTGCACTCGCCTCGGCCCGATCGTGCCCGCATCCGGGGGCGAGAACCCGGGTGTGAGCAACGCACCTCGTGGTGCAGGGGCGCGATGCTCACCCGGAGGTTCAGCGACCGAAGCGACGCCGGAGGCGCGGTGCGGCCACCAGTGCCGTGCCGAGCGCCAGCAGCGCGGCGGCGCCGGCGATCCAGACGCCCTGATCGGCACCCGTGTAGGCGAGGGCTCCGCGCGCACGTCGCTCGTCCACGCCGCCGGCGACGACGGTCGTGTTGCCGGCGGGCACGACGACGGGGGGCGTCGTGGCGCCGGGCGTCGGGGTGGCGACGGCCTCGGCGACCGCGAACGACACGAATTCGCTGTCTGCGGAGAAGAACGGGATCTCGGGGTCGACGGCGAGAGACGCGCTCACGAGGTAGTCGCCGGCCGGGAGGACGAAACGGGCCGAGAACGAGCCGTCGGCCTCGACTCGGGTGACGGCGGAGGACACGCCGAAATCGGCGTCCCACTCGACGGGCTCCGTGTCGAAGGGGACGTCCCCCCACGGGTCGGCGGCCGCGCGTGCCGACATGACCACGGTGTCCTGCTGGATGGTCCACGAGTCCTGCCCGGGGGTGAAGTCCCATTCCTCGGCGTCGTCCGCGTCCACGACGGTGATGACCGCCACAGCGCCGGCGACGCCCGTGCTTCCCGTGATCGTGACGACGCCCGCGGTGGCGTCGGTCGGTGGCGTGACGAGGGGAGCGGGCACGGCCGCTCGCACCTCGATGTCCGCTGAGGCCGAGACGCCTTCGGCATCCGCGACGGTCATCGTCAAGGTGCCGAGAGCGAGGTCGGCGGGGATGTCCATCGTGAAATTCGCGTAGCCGTCCGAATCGACCACGAAGGGGTCGTCGACTGTGTGGACGATGAACCTCGTGCTCTCGGTCACGGCGGGGCCGTCGACGTCGATGACGATGCCTGCGCCCGGAGTGAATCCGTCCGCATCGACGGTCACGGAGTCGCCGGGGCTCACGACGGGGAAGAAGACGTCGATACTCGGGTCCGACCGCTCGGGCACGACGACGACCGACGACGGCGCGGGGGCGCTCGATGCCGGGACGGGCGTCTCGCTCAGAGCGGGCGTCGCGGCCGGTGCGGGCGTCACAGCGGGAGCGGGCGTCGCGGCCGGGCTGTCCCCGACGACGACCGACGTGCCGGTGCCGGTGCCGGTCTCGGCCGGCGCGGCCGGTGCCGGCGCGATGGTCGCGGTGTCGGTCGGTGCGACCTCGACCACGTCGACGGGGGCCTGCGCGGCGGGTGCGGCAGGCGTCGCGGGTGCCTCGGCGGCGAGTGCGGCGGTCGGGGCGAGGACCATCGCGGCGACGAGCGCGGCGGCGGCGCCGGCTCGTGAGCGGAGGCGGTGTGATCTGGGCATGCGTGTTCCCCCTGGAACGGTACGGCGCCTCGGGTGGGCGCGTCGGTCCGAACCTAGGTGACCCGCCGGGTGCCGCACGGCCCCCCGTTCGAGCGGACGGCGCCTCCGACACCGGATCGTCACCATTCCGTCCCCCGTCTCCGCGCCTCCGGGGGACACCGCCGCCCCGACCGCTGCGAGAACCCCCGCGTGAGCATCGCACCTCGTCGTGCGGGGGTGCGATGCTCACGCCGAGGTTCGGCGCCCGGCGGGCCTGCACTCAGGGGTTCGGCGCGGCAGACCAGCATGCCGAGGTTCAGTGCGCAGCAGGCCAGCGCAGCACGGCGTGCACGGGGTCGTGGTCCGACGCCGCGGCACCCGCGAACCGGGGCGCCCCGACCCCCGCCGCCGAGACCTGGGCGTCGGGGCTGACGAGCACCCAGTCGAGCCGACGGCCGCCGGGGCGCGGCGGCCCGTAGTGCGACCAGCTGCCCCACCCCGGGTCGACGAGTCGGTCGGCGACGGCGCGGGCGTCGACGAGGAGCCCGCCGCGGGTCAGCTCCGCGTGCGATGGGGAGTCGTCGTCGGCGTTGAAGTCGCCGAGCACGACGACCGGCCCGTCGAGTCGTGCCACGACGGCGCGGATCCGCCGGGCGGCGTCGAGCTTCGCCCGGGCCGAGAACGGGTCGATGTGCACGGCCACGACGGTGAACCGCGCCCCGGTCGCGAGGTCCGACAGATCCGCTTGGACGACGACGCGAGCGAACACCGCCCCCGGCCCCCGCGACCCCGGCGTCTCGGGTCGGTCGGACAGCCACCAGGTGCGCGACGACGCACGCGGAGGCGCTCGGTGTCGACATGCAGCTCGACGCGTTCGCCCCCACGGTCGCGCTCTCGGCCGCTGCCGATCGACGCGTAGCGCGGTCCGAGCATCGCGGCGAGTTCGACGGACTGATCGGGCATGACCTCTTGCACGGCCAGCACGGCGGGGCGTTCCGCCTCGAGGAGGCGCGACACCAGTGGTGCCCGCCGGCTCCAGCGGTCGGGGCTGCCGGCCCGCACCGCCGGCAGACGCCGCCGCAGGTTGAAGGTCATGATGTGCAGCCCGGGTGCGGCGACGGGCCCGACGGTGGGCCGAGCCGCGGCCGTGCCGTCACGGTAGCCGTCAACGTCGCCGTCGGCCCCGGTGCCGTCGGATCCGGCCCCCGCGGCCCCGTCGCGACCGGGCGTCATCCGCCCGCGGGGGAGTCTTCGCCGCCCTCGCCGTCACCCGGCTCGGGCTGTTCGCCCGCACCGGGCGATCCCGGGGCGGGTGCGGGTGCGGGTGCGGGTGCCGGCGCGGGTGCCGACGGGCTCGCGGACGGCGCCGGCGTCGGCGCGGGCGGGGGTGCGGGTCGCTCGGTCAGAGCCGCGCTGGGCGCCGCGAACGGCTGGCCGCCGTACAGGTCGTTGACGGCCTGCATGTACGGCTGGAACACGCGGTGCCGCGCGGTGTCCGCTCCGCCGCCCGGCAGGGTGTTGCGGCGCATGCTCACCTCGCCCTGGACGTTTCCGACCCAGATCGCGGTGGCCACCTCGGTCGTCGAGCCGACCATCCAGGTGTCTTTCGCATTGTCGGTGGTGCCGGTCTTGCCCATCAGCGGCACGCCGTCGCCGGGGTTCGAGGCCGAGCCCGTGCCGCCGGGGGCGACGACGGAGCGCAGGGCGAAGGCCGTGGTGGCGGCGACCGCGGGGTCGACCGCCTCGCGGCAGTCGGCCGACGGCGGTGCGACTGTCGAGCCGTCGGGGCGGGTGACGCTGTCGATGGCGATC
Organism: Frigoribacterium sp. AC759; assembly: GCF_979256015.1. Classification (NCBI taxonomy): domain Bacteria; kingdom Bacillati; phylum Actinomycetota; class Actinomycetes; order Micrococcales; family Microbacteriaceae; genus Frigoribacterium; species Frigoribacterium sp. AC759. The sequence goes on from NZ_CEEDMT010000011.1 coordinate 57,382, forward strand.
GGCGAGCAGGCGGTGCCGCCGTTCGCGATCGAGCCGAACGCCGACGCCATCTGCAGCGGGGCGATCGTGTTGGCGCCCGAGCCGAGCACGTCGGAGGGGAAGATGCTGAGCTCGCGGCCGTCGGCGTTCGTGACCCCGAGGTCGGAGGCGGCGTCGGCGATGTCGCAGAGGTCGAGCTCGGCGGCCATCGCGATGAACGCCGTGTTGACGGACTGCGTCGTCGCGCGGAGCGGCGTCATGTCGCTGCGTGCGCCTCCGGTGTCGTTGGTCACGGGGTACGGCTGCGCGCCGAAGCCGCCCTGGCACGACGAGAACTCCGAGGTGTTCCAGTTGTTCTTCGAGGCGTTGACGACGTCGTAGAGCGAGTTGCCGTTGCGCAGCCAGTCGACCAGCGTGAAGGCCTTGTACGTCGACCCGACCTGGAACCCGGTCGAGCCGCCGTGGCTCGAGTCGGCGGCGTAGTTCACCTGCGTGGTGCCGGCGGCGTCCTGGCTGCTGCCGTAGGCGGTGTTCTGGGCCATCGCGACGATGCGCCCGGTGCGGGCCTCGGTCGACACGAGCGATCCGCCGAGGTCGGCGAACCCGACACTGCCGGGCACCTGGGCCTGCAGGGTGCCCGCGGCGGCGTCCTGGACGTCGAGGTCGAGCGTCGTCATGATGCGCAGTCCGCCGCGGTTCAGCAGCGCGGCGCGCTCGTCGGCGGTCTCGCCGAAGGCCGGGTCGTTCAGCACCTCGGATCGCACGTAGTCGCAGAAGTACGCGGCCGAGGCGGGCTGCGTGTTCGCGCAGCCGCTGGTGGCCGCGGTGATGACGGGCGCGACGGGTGTCTCGACGGCCGCCGTGTAGTCGGCGTCGGAGAGCATGCCCTGCTCGTTCATGTTCGCGAGCAGCAGGTCGCGGCGTTGTGTGTTGAGGGCGATGTTCGACTCGTCGTCGATGCGGAGCTCGGCGGGCGAGTTGACCGTGGCCACGAGACTGGCCGACTGCGCCGGGGTCAGCTCGGCGGCGGACACCCCGAAGTAGTACTGCGCCGCCGACTCGATGCCGTAGACGCGCCCGCCGAAGTTGGCGATGTTGAGGTACGCGAGCAGGATCTCGTCCTTCTCGAAGCGCTCCTCGACGCCGATCGCCATCTTGATCTCCCGCAGCTTGCGCGGCAGGGTCGTGACGGTGGCCTCCTCGTAGGCGGCCTCGCCGGCCTCGACGATCTCGGGGTCGCCCGATTCGAGCATCTCCTCGGCCTGCTGCACGAGCACGTTGCGGACGTACTGCATCGTGATGGTCGACGCGCCGCTCTCGACGCCGCCGCTCGCCACGTTCTGGAACACCGCGCGGACGGCCGCGAACGAGTCGACGCCCGCGTGCTCGTAGAACCGAGGGTCCTCCGTGGCGATGGCCGCGTCCTTCGCGCTCTGGGCGACGGCGTCCCAGCCGACCTCCTGGCGGTCCTGCGAGAAGAACTCGGCCATCTTGACCGGTTCGCCGCCGCGGGTGGCGTAGAGCTCGCTGGTCTGGGCCTGCTCGCCGATCTCGAGCGCCTCGGGGATCGTGTTGAACGCCCTGACCCCGAAGCTGGCACCGCTGCCGGCCACGGCGATCACCGGTGTCACGAGCACGGTGACGAGCACGCCGACCACGACCGAGAGCCCGGTCATGCCGGCGATCGCCCCGAGGGCGCCGCCCGTCCGGGACGCCCAGGAGGCGCGGTGTCCGTCGTCGCTCATGCGATCGCGCCGATCGATGCGGCGGCCTGGCTGGGGGAGTCGAGTCGTCGTGTCATCGCCTCCGACCGTACGGTCCGGTCCGCCTCCCGGCGAAGCCCGCACAGGGCCCCGTCAGCACATTGTCAGCCGACCGTGATGCCTAGTCGGTCGACGGAGACGGTGCCGGCGACGCCCCGTCAGGCGGCGGGGCCGAGCAGCACGGCGGCCGCCGCGGCGGTCATCCCGACGATGAAGAACATCGTGCCGCCCTGCATGGTCAGCGACTTGTTGCGACTGGCGGTGGGCACGTCGACCTCGAGGATGGGGCAGCCCGACCAGCCGATCAGGCCGATGCTCAAGGCCACCAGGCCGAAGGCGGCCCAGAACAGGACGGCGAGTCCGGTCGGCAGCACGGTGGGGCGCCAGCCCGACGAGAGGAGGAGACCGAGGCTCACCGCGACGCTCCCGACGGCGGCCATGAACCAGTAGGTCCCCGTCCACATGATCCGCTGGACGTTGTTCTCGGGCGACATCAGGTCGTTCTGCACATTCTGCACGGAAGACATCTTGCGCCTCTTCGCGGCTCCCTGTGCACCACAGCCGTCGTCGACCGCCCGGGTCACTCCGTGAAGATCGCCCCGATCGGCTCGCGCTTCTCCTCCTGGAACCGATCCTCCGCCCGACCGAGCGCCCAGTACGCCGACACCGAGAGGGCCGCGCGATCGAGACCCCAGGCGTCCTGCACGATGGCCCGCGCCTCCTTCATGGCTCCGCGCTCGCCGTGGGCGAAGACGGCGACGGGGCCCTCGGGGGCGTCGAGCGCCGCGAGGGCGGCGACGAGCGGCGCCCCCGGGGTGGCGGTGCCGCGGCGGTGCAGCCAGCGCAGCTCGACTCCCGCCGGTCGGACGAGGTCGAGCTCGTCGTCGGTCGTGTCGACCTCGACGAGGGCCAGCCCGCGCGAGTCGGCGGGCATCGACTCGAGGGCCGACGCCACTGCAGGCAGCGCCGAGTCGTCGGCGAGCAGCAGGTGCAGCACCGCGGGGTCGTCGACCGGTGCCCAGAGACCGGCGGGCGTCGACATCTGCAGTCGATCGCCCGGCCGGGCCGCGAGAGCCCACGGCCCGGCCACACCCTCGTCGCCGTGCACGACGAAGTCGATCGCGATGGTGCGCGTCGCCCGGTCGATCGACCGCACGGTGTAGGTGCGACGGACCGGCAGGTCGGCGGGTGCGAGCTCGGCCCGCAGCGCCTCGAGGTCGAACGGCGGCTGCAGGCCGAGACCGGGGCGGGCCAGCAGCAGCTTGACGTAGCGGTCGGTCGAGGTCAGCGCGGCCTCGCCCGCCTCGACGAACCCGTCGAACGCCGGTCCGCCCAGGTGCACGCGCATCAGATGCGGCGACACGCGTGCGGTCCGGTCGACGACGAGCACGTGCTGCCGCCGGGCCGGGCGCCGAGGAGGCGCGGTGCCGGTCTCCGGAGTCGTCTCGCTCACGCGGTCCCCTCCGATCAGTTCGCCGTGGCGTCCTCGAGCAGCGGGACGAGCTGATCGAGGGCGTACTGACGGGAGAGCGAGGTGCCGAGCGAGTAGGCCGACGAGACGTCGCCGTCGATCACGATGTCGTGACCGGCCTTCACCGCGGGCAGCTGCTGCCACTGCGGGTCGTCGGTGATCTCGGTCGTCTCGATGAAGATCGGGAACGCGATGATCACGTCGGCGTCGATCACGTCGAGCTGCTCGGACGAGATGTCGACCGAGAAGCCGCCGGCGTTCGGGGTCAGAGCCGCGATCTCGGGGTTCTGGTCGAAGCCGAACTCCTCGAGCAGGTCGACGCGCTCGGAGCCCTCGATGTAGGCGCCCCAGCCCTCGCTGGTCTTCGTGGCGGCGGTCACGGTCAGGTCGTCCCACTCGGGGTGGGCGTCGGCGACGGCCTCGACGGCCGCCTCGCTCTCGGCGACGAGACGATCGCCCTCGGCCTCCTCGCCGAGCGCGGTGGAGACGAGGTCCATCTGGTCCTCGAAGTCGGTCAGGTAGTTCTCGCCGCCCTCGGGGACGCCGATGGTCGGCGCGATGCCCGAGAGGCGGTCGTAGCGCGCCTGGTCGCCGGAGCTCTTCGTGTCGAGGATGAGATCGGGTTCGAGCGCCGCGATGGCCTCGTACGAGGGCTCGAGCGTGCCGATGATCTCGGGCGGGGTGTCGTAGAGACCCTGCGCCCAGGGGCCGACGCCGTCGTTCTCCTCGCCGAAGGCGAGCCAGTCGGAGGCGCCGACGGGCTGGACGCCGAGCGCCAGGGCCGTCTCGGCGTCGCCCCAGCCGAGCGCGACGACGCGTTGCGGCTTCTCGTCGACGGTCACGTCGCCGAAGGCGGTCTCGACCGTGACAGGGAATCCGGCGCCGCCGCCGGTCGACCCTCCATCCGAATCGTTGTCGGAGTCGGCCGAGCACCCTGCGAGCGAGAGGGCGGCGACGGCGATGACGGAGGCGAGCGTGAGTGACTTGCGCATGGATTCCTTGCGTGGGGGAGGGGTGGGCGACGAGAGGGGGGGGCGGACCCTCGACGGGGTCTCAGGTGAGGGTAGCCTAAGCTAATCCGCATGGCGACGTCCGAGGTCCACGGGGTCGACCGCGCTCAGCGGCCGGCCGGCGGCGTCCGCCGACGCCGCACCCGCCTGCTCGCCCTGGTGATCGCCGTCCTCCTCCTCGTGCTCGCCGCCGTCCTCGGGCTGGCCGTCGGGGCTCGACCCGTGGCCTTCGACGAGGTGGTCCGCATCATCGTCGGCGCCGCGTCGCGCGACTCCGCCGACGCCGCCGCGGTGCTCGACCTCCGTCTGCCCCGAACGGTCGCCGCCATCGTCGCGGGGGCGGGTCTCGGGGTGGCCGGTGCCGTCGTCCAGGCGGTGACCCGCAACCCCCTCGCCGACCCGGGCATCCTCGGCGTCACCTCGGGCAGCGCCTTCGCCGTCGCCCTCGCGGTCGGCTTCTTCGGCGTCTCCGCCGCGAGCGGCTGGGTCTGGTTCTCGCTGGTCGGGGCCGGTCTCGCGACGGTCGCGGTCTCGCTCATCGGCGGAGCGGGCCGAGGAGGCGGTGGTCCGGCCCGTCTGACCCTCGCCGGTCTCGCGCTCGGTTCCGTCCTCGCGGGCATCACGTCGTCCATCGTGCTGTCCGACCCCCGCCGCTTCGACGCGGTCCGCGCCTGGGAGGTCGGCTCGCTGGCCGACCGCGGCTGGGAGCCCGTGCTCACCGTCGCCCCCTTCGTCGTCGTCGGCCTCGTCGTGGCCCTCGTCGCCGCCCGGCCGCTCGACGCCGTCTCGCTCGGCGACGAGCACGCCGCGTCGGTGGGGGTCTCGGTGCCGACCGTCCGGGTGCTGTCGCTGATCGTCGTCACGCTCCTCGCTGGAGGCGCGACCGCGATCGTCGGGCCCATCGCGTTCGTCGGCCTGATCGTCGCGCACACCGCCCGAGGTCTGGTCGGGCCGAGTCAGCCGTGGATCACCGGACTCTCGGCCCTGCTCGGACCGGCGCTGCTGCTGCTGGCGGACGTCCTCGGTCGCGTCGTCGCGCCTCCCGGGGAGCTCGCCGCCGGGCTCGTGACCGCCGCCGTCGGTGCCCCGGTGCTGATCGCCATCGCCCGTCGACGCCGGGTGGGCGGCGCATGACCGCCCTGAGCCCACGCCCACGCCCCCGCCCCCGCCGCGTCGCGACGGCACGGGGCCGGCGCCGCATCGCGACCATCGCGCTCGCCGTCGTCGCCCTCGTCGTGGCGATCGTCGCGCTCGGCATCGGCGACTACCCGCTCAGCCCGATCGAGGTCGTCCGCGCCCTGTCCGGCGGCGACGGCTTCGCGTCGACCATCGTGCTCGGCTGGCGACTGCCGCGCGTGCTCGCCGCCCTCGTCTTCGGCGCCGCGCTCGGCGTCTCGGGCGCGATCTTCCAGTCGCTGACCCGCAACCCGCTCGGCTCGCCCGACGTGATCGGCTTCTCGACCGGCGCGTACACGGGCGCGATCGTCGTGATCGTCACGGGGGCGTCGTCGACGCTCGGCACGGCCGGAGGCGCCCTCGCCGGAGGGCTGCTGACGGCGCTGGTCGTGTATCTGCTGGCCTACCGCGGCGGGGTCCAGGGCCTGCGGCTGATCATCGTCGGCATCGGCGTGACCGCGCTGCTGCACTCCGTCAACAGCTGGCTGCTGCTGCGGGCGCAGAACGAGGTCGCCCTCACCGCGTCGTTCTGGGGCGCCGGGTCGCTCGCGCTCGTCGGCTGGGCGCAGCTCGTGCCCGCCCTCGTGCTCATCGCCGTGCTGACGCCTCTCGTGATGATGCTGTCCCGCCCGCTGCGTCAGCTCGAGCTCGGCGACGACGCCGCGCGGTCGCACGGCCTCGGGGCCGAGGGGGCGCGGCTGGCCCTGGTCGTCGTCGGGGTGGCGCTCACGGCCGTCGTGACCGCGAGCACCGGGCCGATCGCATTCGTCGCGCTCGCCGCCCCCCAGCTGGCCCGGCGTCTCGTCCGGTCGGCGGGCGTGCCCCTCGTCGCCGGAGCCCTCACGGGCGCCGTCCTGCTGCTCGTCGCCGACCTGGTGGCGCAGCACATCACGTCGAGCCCGGTGCCGGTCGGGCTCGTCACACTCGTCATCGGCGGGGTCTACCTGATCACGCTGCTCGTCGGAGAGAGTCGGAGGTCCGTGTGACCGAGAGAACCCCCACCACCACCGCCGCCGCTGCTGACGGGTCCGGCGCCGCGCCCGTCGCTCCGTCGCCGCGTCTGGTCGCCCGGTCCGCGCACCTCGCCTACGACCGGCGGACGGTCAGCGAGTCCGTCGACGCCGAGATCCGCGACGGCTCGTTCACGGTGATCGTCGGGCCGAACGCGTGCGGGAAGTCGACTCTCCTGCGGGCCTTCGCGCGCCTCCTGAAGCCCCGGTCGGGGTCGGTGCTGCTCGACGGGCGCGAGCTCGCGTCCGTCCCGCCGAAGGAGGCGGCCCGCACGGTGGGGCTGCTGCCGCAGACCTCGACCGCACCCGAGGGCATCACCGTGGCCGAGCTCGTGTCGCGTGGGCGCTACCCGCACCAGGGGCTGTTCCGGCAGTGGACGACGGCCGATCGCGAGGCCGTCGACGCCGCCCTCGTCGAGACCGACCTGACCGGGCTGGTCGACGTGGCGGTCGACGAGCTCTCGGGCGGCCAGCGGCAGCGCGTCTGGGTGGCGATGGCGCTCGCGCAGCAGACCCCCGTGCTGCTGCTCGACGAGCCGACGACCTATCTCGACATCGCGCACCAGTACGACCTGCTCGACCTGTTCGCCCGACTGCACCTGCAGGGGACGACGGTGGTCGCGGTGCTGCACGACCTCAACCAGGCGGCGAGGTACGCGACCGACCTGATCGTGATGAAAGACGGCGACGTCGTGGCGACCGGCGCACCCGCCGACGTGCTCACCGAGCAGCTCGTCGCCGACGTGTTCGACCTGCCCTGCCTGATCGTGCCCGACCCCGTCACCGGCACGCCCCTCGTCGTCCCCCGCCGCCGCTGACCCGCCCCGACTCTGCCGCCGCTGCGCCCCTGCACCCGCGCCCCCGCGCGGCATCGAGGTGACGCAACGGGACCCCTGCACGCCGCACGATGCCCCTTCCGCGTCACCTCGATGCCGCCGCCGACACGGCCGGAGGGAATGGCCTAGGTTCGTACGGGCGTTGCACCCCCAGGGTGATCCGCCCATCGAGACCGCGCCCCGGGCGCAGAGGAGACATCGTGACCCAGCCCAAGATGAACGTCGAGTCGTTCAACCTCGACCACCGCACCGTCGCGGCCCCCTACATCCGTGTCGCCGATCACAAGACGCTCCCGAAGGGCGACACGATCACCAAGTTCGACGTGCGCTTCACGCAGCCGAACGAGGCGCACCTCGAGATGCCCGCCGTGCACTCGCTCGAGCACCTCTTCGCCGAGCACTCGCGCAACCGCTCGAACGACGTCATCGACTTCTCGCCGATGGGCTGCCAGACCGGCTTCTACCTGATCCTGCAGGGCACCCCCGAGATCGACGACGTCATGTCGCTCGTCGAGGGCACGCTGACCGACATCACGACGGCGACCGAGGTGCCGGCCGCGAACGAGACGCAGTGCGGCTGGGGTGCGAACCACTCGCTCGAGGCCGCACAGGAGGTCGCTCGCGGGTTCCTCGCGGCCCGCGACCAGTGGTCGACCGTCACCCGATGAGCCGGGGCGCAGCCGTCCCGCCGATCATCGTCGTCGTCGCGATGAGCGACGAGGCCCAGCCGTTCGTCGACCGCGCCTCCCGGGTCGACGAGCCCGTGGCGGTCGGCGGTTCGCTGCAGCGCGTCGTCGAGATCGACGGGGTCGAGCTGCTGCTCGTGCAGGGCGGCATCGGCTTCGTCAACTCCGCCAGTGCGACGACGTCGGCCATCGTGCGGGCGGGCGCGCTCGACGGCGTCGTACCGACCGTCGTCAGCGCGGGCACCGCGGCCGGCATGGGCCACGGGATCGAGATCGGCGACGTGGTCGCGGGCGCCGAGTACGTCAACCTCGACGCCGACGCGCGCGTCTTCGGGTACCGCCTCGGTCAGGTGCCGGGCATGCCGGCCAGCTTCCACGCCGACGACCACCTGATGGAGGCGGCGCTCGCCTACGGGACGTCCGTCGCGTCCGAGGCCGGCTGGGCCGTGCGCCCCGGCTTGATCGCGTCGAGCGACGCGTTCATGACCGCCGACCGGGTGGTCGGCGTCCGCAGCGCCTTCGCCGACGTGGTCGACGTCGACGCGGTCGACATGGAGTCGATGGCCATCGCGCAGACCTGCCACGTCTATCGCGTGCCGTTCGTCTCGGTGCGCGGCGTCAGCGATCTCGCGGGGCCCGACGCCCACGACGTGCACGACGAGAACCTGGCCCTGACGGCCGGGCGCTCGGCCGACGTCGCCCTCGCGCTGGTGCGGGGCCTGGCGAGCCGCTGACCGGCGGCGTCCGCCGACGCGCCATCGGGCATGAAGGAGGCGCGGGTCGGGTCGACCCGCGCCTCCTCGGCTCCCTGCACCCTCGTTCGGGGGACACGATCGACCTCTGAAGTGCCCACTGTGCACGAAGTCCCCATGAACCTATGTTCTCCCTAAGAGTTTTCTCGGATGAACGACAGGGGTCCACTTCGTGAAGAAACGCCACGTCAATGCGATCGGGGGAGTGGCGTTCGCGTCGCTCCTCGTCGCCTCGCTCGCCTCGCCGGCCGGCGCCGCTCCCACCACCGGGTCCGCCGCCGGGCCTTCAGCCGCCGCGGCATCCGCCGCCGCCGCGGCACCCGGTGCCGACGGTCAGCTCTCGCCCCGCAGCAGAGACGATCGTCCCGATCCCGCCGCCGAGGCCCAGCGCGAGCTGAACCGCGAGGCGGTGGCCCAGGTGATCACCGGTCAGGCCGAGCCGCAGCAGCGGAGCGCGCGCAGCGACAGCGAGTCGGTCGAGATCAAGCCGGGTCAGTGGGCCCAGTACGGCGTCGAGTCGAGCGATCAGATCCTGTCGTTCCTCGTCGACTTCGGCGACGAGGTCGACCCGCGCTACGCCGACGCGCCGGCCGGCCCGATCCACAACGAGATCGCCCAGCCCGACAGGGCGAACGACAACTCCACGTACTGGACCAACGACTTCAGCCGCGGCCACTACCTCGACATGTTCTTCGACCAGCAGGGCGAGTCGCTGAAGGGCGTCTACGAGGAGATGTCGAGCGGCCGGTACACGGTTGACGGCGACGTCAGCGACTGGGTCACCGTGCCGTACTCGTCGGCCAGCTACGGCGAGACCGAGAGTCAGGCCGACATGACCCGCTTCGTGCAGGACACCGCCGACGCCTGGTACGACGACCAGATCGCGCGCGGAAAGACTGCCGCGCAGATCACCGAGTACCTGCAGACCTTCGACCAGTGGGATCGCTACGACTACGACGCCGACGGCGTCTTCGACGAGCCCGACGGCTACATCGACCACTTCCAGGCCATCCACGCCGGCGAGGGCGAGGAGGCGGGCGCCGACTCGAGCGCCATCTGGTCGCACCGCTGGGCGGTCGGTCAGGACGCGGAGGGCACGGCTGGCCCCGCGGTCAACCCGTTCGGCGGAGTGAAGATCGGCGACACCGACTTCTGGGTGCGCGACTACACGACCGAGCCCGAGAACGGCGGCCTCGGCGTCTTCGCCCACGAGTACGGTCACGACCTGGGTCTGCCCGACCTCTACGACACCAGCGGCGGCGAGAACGGCACCGGTTTCTGGACTCTCATGAGCTCGGGTTCGTGGCTGAGTCACGGCGACGGGGCGATCGGCACGACCCCGAACCAGATGGGCGCCTGGGAGAAGCTGCAGCTCGGCTGGCTCGACTACGAGATCGCCGTGGGCGGCCCGAAGGCGGCGAAGTCCACGCACCAGATCGGCCCGTCGTTCCACGCCACGAAGAAGCCGCAGGCCGTCGTGGTCACGCTGCCCTTCGACAAGAAGGGGAACGCCCGCTTCTATCTCGCCGAGAACCGGCAGTACGGCGGCTACGACGACACCCTGCGCACCGGTCCGTACAACTTCGGCTGGCTCGAGTCGCAGCCCGACCGCGTCGAGCACTTCCCGTATCAGGACGGCCTCAGCATCACCTACTGGGACTCCGCGCAGTCGGACAACAACACGGCGCAGCACCCCGGTGCGGGGCTCGCGTTGCCGGTCGACGCGAATCCGACGGCGCTGACCTGGTCGGACGGCTCGGTCGCCCGCAACCGGATCCAGAGCTTCGACGCCACGTTCGGCATCCAGCGCACCGACCCGATCACGCTGCACCGCGAGCTCGGCGGCGCGTCGCTGACGATGACCGCGCCGGCGCGACCGGCGGTGTCGATGTTCGACGACAGCGACCCGCTCGCGTACTACGACGCGTCGAACCCGCAGGGCTCGGTCAAGGTCGCCGGGTCGGGAACGACCATCCAGGTGCTGCAGAGCAACAAGCAGGGGATGATGACCCTCCGCGTCGACTGAGCGCAGGCGGGGAGACATGAAGGAGGCGCGGGTCCAGTGGACCCGCGCCTCCCGTCGTCCGTCGACTCAGCTGGTGGCGCCGCGGTGCAGGTGCTCGATCAGCTGCGCCTTCGTCGCCCGCGACACCCCGGAGAGCCCGGCCTCGCGCGCGAGGGCGCGCAGCTGCACGAGCGTCATCGCGGTGAGGTCGCGAGACGGGTCGGTAGCGGTGTCGTCGGCGACGGTCTCGTCGACGGTGACGACGGGGGGCAGCGGCGGGACGAAGATCGACGACGCGACGGGGGCGGTCTTCGAAGGCTTGTCGGACTTGTCCTTCTTGTCAGTCTTCTCGGACTCGCCCTTCCCGTCGGACTTGCCCTTCTTGTCGGACTTGCCCTTCTTGTTTGTCTTGCCCTTCTCGTCGGACTTGCCCTTCTTGTCCGATTTGCCCTTCTTCTCCGACTTCGTGAGTTCGTCGAGAGACGGGGTCGGCGCGACGACGGTCTTCTCGTCGCCCTTCGACTTCTTGTCGTCGTGCTTGCGGGCGACGGCGTCGCGTTCGGCGCGCAGCGAGGCGACGGTCTCGTCGTCGAGGAAGTCGACGAACGGGTTGGGCTGCCCGGTCTTGTCGGCGACGATCGACGTGTAGGCGGCGGCCGCGGAGCGGACCTTCGCCGTCGCACGACCAGCGCGTTTGGACGATGTCGGTCGCTCCGCGGTCACTGCCGCGTGCTTCTCGAGGGCGTCGACGAGATCTCTGAGGGCTGTCTTGATCTTTTTGCTCACTCCGACATTGTCGACCCTCGAGGTGTACGCACAACCCCCTCATGCCTTTCCGGCGCCCGACCGATCCGCCGGCGGGAGTCGAGGAGTCCGCTCAGTCGGAACGCGGAGCGTCCTCGACCACCGTGCGGTCGGCGCCGAATCGGCGGTCGAGCACCTCCGCACTGGCCGAGCCGGCGAGGAACCCGCGGAGCACCGCGACGAGCCCGGCCAGGTCGTCGCCCGAGGTGCGACCCTGCACGTCGTCCATCCCCGCGTCGACCGCCCGCACGTGCGGCACGAGCGACCGGCCGTCGTCGGTGAGGCTGAGGACGACGGCGCGACGGTCGTCGGGGCTCGTCTCCCGTGCGACGAGCCCACGGCGGACCAGCGCGTCGACGATCCGGCTCGGGCTGCCGGTCTCGCAGACGATCAGCTCGCCCAGGGCCTTGAGCGTCAGGGGGCCGGAGTCGTCAAGCACCCCGACGACCTCGGCCTGCGAGGGTGTCAGCCCGACGGGGGCCAGCGCGTCGGCCACGGCTCGGTTGCCTTCGCGCTGGGCGGCGAGCACGAGGTAGCGCAACTCGGAGGGGGCCAGCTCGGCTCGGGGTCCGCCAGAGGATGTCACGACACGAGATTACCGCCCGCCGTCTGGGGCTGCGGTCGACGTCGACGTCGACGACTCCGCGCCCCGAAGACACCCGGGCCGATGGCCCGCAGCACGGACGGCAGCACGATCGTGCGGATGACGACGGCGTCGAGGGCCACCGCGATCGCCAGCCCCAGGCCGATCTCGCGCACGATGCTGATCTGCCCGGTCATGAACGCGAGGAAGACGACGATCATGATGAGGGCGGCGCTGTTGATCATGGGTCGGGTCGCCCGCAGCCCGTCGGTCACCGCCGAGCCGAAGACGGCCCCGCGCTCGTAGGTCTCGGCGATCCGGGCGATGATGATCACCATGTAGTCCATGCTCAGGCCGAACATCACGGCGAAGAGCAGGACGGGGGTGACGGAGTTCAGCGGCACGTCGCTCGTCAGCGACTGCACGAGGGTGAGCGCCCCGAGGCTCGCTCCGACGACGAGCGCGTTGAACGCGAGCGCCAGCAGCGAGAGCGTCACGGATCGGAACGCCACGATCAGCAGCAGGAACGTCGCGACGAACACGAGGACGGCGATGGTCGGCAGCGAGTCGACGAGCGTCTCGTCGAAGTCGAGCCCCTGGGCGGTCGCCCCGGCGACCGCGACGGTCGACGACGAGCCGAGCTCGTCGGGCAGCTCGTCGCGGATCTCGCGGACGAGGTCGTGCGCCTCGACCGAGTCCGGTCCGTCGTCGGTGGTGACGAGGAGGCGCGCGACCGTCCCCGCGGAGCCCTCGGCCCACAGCGCCCCCAGCTCGGCGGGAGCCTCGTCGCTGGCCAGCAGCGCGGGGAGCAGCGCCGGGTCGATCCCGGAGGTGGTGACGCTCGTGACCGAGGCGACGTCGGCGTGCTCCTGCAGCAGGCGGCTGGCCTTCGCGACGTCGTCGACGAGCTCCGATGCGTCGTCCGCGCCGATGACGACCTGGAGCGGGAACAGGTCGTCCACGCCGATCCGGGCCGCGGCCACGTCGAGTCCGATGCGAGCGGGGTCGTCTTCGGGGAGGACGGTGGCGCTCGCGACCGGCGACTGCAGCGAGAGGCCGAGGGCCGGCGACGACACGGCGAGAAGCCCCACGACGCCGACGAGGGCCACGACGGCCGACATCGCGCGGGTCGGGCTCGGACGACCGCGCAGGCCCGTGCCGGTGCTCGTCGAGTCGGCGGCGGTGGAGCCGGACGCCCGGCGAGGTCGACGACTGGGCAGGGGGACGCGACCCCAGTCGATGCGACGACCGAGGAGGATCAGGAGCGACGGCAGGACGGTGTGCGTGAGCACCAGCGCCACCGCGGTGACGATCATGCCGCCCAGGGCGATGCTCGTGAAGGCCATGACGCGGGGGACGAGCAGGGCGGCCAGAGCCACGATGACCGCGGCGCCGGAGAACAGCACCGAATGACCCGCGCGGGCCATCGCGACGTCGACGGCGTCGCGCACGCTCCGACCGTGGCTCAGCTCTTCGCGGAATCTCTTCACGATGAACAGCGAGTAGTCGACGGACACCGCCAGGCCGATCATCGAGACGATGTTCGAGTACAGGTTCGAGACGTCGGTCTCGCGGGCGATGAGGTAGCCGACTCCCAGGGCGATCGCGAGCGACGAGCCGGCGATGAGCAGGGGCACGACGGCGGCGGCGACCGAGCGGAAGACGATGAGGAGGACGACGATCAGCACGGGGAAGACGATCAGCTCGGCCCGGAGGGCGTCCTCCTTCGAGTGGACGTTCAGCTGGTAGTCGAGTGCGGGTTGACCCGTCACGTAGCCGTCGACGCCGCCGGCCAGGTCGGAGACGCCCTCCTGCAGGTCGGGGGTGAGGTTCTGAGCGACGGTGTTGTCGCCGTCGAAGCCCGCGGTGATCACGACCGTCCGGCCGTCGGCGGACGCGTAGTCGGGTCGTTGCCCGGGTGTCGTCACCGAGACCGCTCCATGGTCGGTGAGCAGCGCCGTCGTCTCGTCGATCGCGGCGGGGGAGATGGCGTCGTCGCCGTCGAGCACCACGACGACCTGGTTGGGGGCGTCGCCGAAGTCGCGTTCGATGCCCGCCTGGGTGACCAGCGCCTCCGCCCGGGGTGCGGTGAAGCCGCCGCCCGACAGGGCGCCGTCGAGCTGGAGGGCGAGGGCCGCGGCGACCGCCACCAGGATCACCCACGCGGTGAGGACGAGGCGAGGTGCTCGCCGGAGGGGATGGTTCGGTCGTGACATGGCGGTCTCCCGTCGAGGGCGTCGGACGACGCCGGTAGATGATGGAACATGCATGTTGTATCACGTAGCGGGTCCGACGTCGATTCGAGACTCGAGGCCGATAGATGTCTCGACATTTGTTGTGGAGTCATACATCTGACATTCTGGCTGCTGGCACAGCCCGCCACGCGACACATCACCTCACGAGGAGCACCATGACCCTGCAGACCGAGACCCCCGACGCACCGCCCGCCGCCATCGGCGCCGCGCCCCTGAGCGACGCCCGAGCCGCCATCGACGCCATCGGCCGCGGCGAGATGGTCGTCGTGGTCGACGACGAGGACCGCGAGAACGAAGGCGATCTCATCGTCGCCGCCGAGCACGTCACACCCCAGATCGTGAACTTCATGATCACCCACGGTCGCGGCCTGGTCTGCCTCGCGCTCGACGAGGGGCGCGCGGCCGAGCTGCGACTCGACCCCATGGTCGAGAAGAACGAAGACCACCAGTCGACCGCTTTCACGGTGTCGATCGACGGCACACCCGCTCACGGCGTCACCACGGGCATCTCCGCCTCCGAGCGGGCGACCACCATCCACCTCGCCGTGTCGGGCGACGCTAACGACCTCGCCCGACCCGGGCACGTGTTCCCGCTGATCGCCCGCCCCGGCGGGGTCCTCGAGCGACCCGGTCACACCGAGGCGTCGGTCGATCTCGCCCGTCTGGCCGGGTGCGCGCCCGCCGGCGTCATCGTCGAGATCATCGGGGTCGACGGCGAGATGCTCCGTCTCGACGCCCTGCGCGAGTTCGCGGCCGAGCACGGCCTCGTGCTGACGAGCATCGCGGAGCTCGTCCGCCACCGCGCCGACGAGGCTCGCACTGAGCAGGGTCGCGACTGATGTTGGCCCTCCGCGTCATCCGCGGGGCGACCCGGTCGGTGGTGTGGCGCATCGTCCGACGGCGCATCGGCAGCGTCGAAGGGCTCGAGAACATCCCGCTCGACGGTCCGCTCGTCGTCGTCCCGAACCACGCCAGCTACTTCGACCACTTCGTCGTCCAGGTGGTGGTCCAGACCCTCCGGGGCCGTCCTGTCTGGTTCCTCACCAAGCGCGAGAGCTTCGCCCGGCCGTTCCCTCGTCTGTGGGCGACGGCCTGGTACGGCATCCCGGTCGACCGCGACGTCCCCGGGCCCGACACCCTCCGCGAGGTCCGGCGGGTGCTCGGCTCGGGCGACGGGCTCTGCGTCTATCCGGAGGGCACCCGCGGAGACGGCGGTCCGATGCGCGAGTTCAAGCCCGGGGCCTTCCGATTCGCCCTCGCCCACGGGGCGCCCATGATCCCCATCGGTCTGCACGGCACCGCCGACGTGCTCCGCAAGGGCGACCGGTGGTTCCGACGAGGTCGCGTCGACGTCGTGATCGGCGCGCCCCTCGAGGTCGACTCCACACTGACGAAGCCCGAGGCGGCGCAGGCCCTCGCCGGGTCGAGCCGGGCGGTTGTCGAGTCGCTCGTGGCCCGGGCGGCCCGGAACGCAGCGCGTTCGTCGGCGATCCCCCTGCCGCCCGCGGCCGACGCCGTCGACGCCTCCATCGTCCGCCAGCTGACGGACGACGGGCGGATCGCCCCCGCGGTGCTCCGTCGACTGCGCATGCTGACCACCGTGGTCGGCACCGTCGAGCGTCGGGGTCTCGACCTGCGGACGCAGCGGATCCGACTCGCGGCTCTCCGGGCGACCCGGTGGCGGGGGCCGGTCCGTCTCGTGGCCGCGATGGTGATCCGCGGACGCCTCGCGCGCCTCCTCGGCGAGGCCCCCGCCCATCCGCTGGCCAACTACCTGCTGGGTCGATGGTGTCTCGCCGTGCCGACGGCCCTCGGCGGCGGCGCCGAGCGGGCGCTCGAACGGTTCGCGGTCGCCGCGGCCGACGCCGCCGACCCGACCCGCACCGCCATGGCCTCGGCCGAGGCCCTGCAGCGGCTCGGTCGGCATCGGCAGGCGCTCGAGCAGCTGCGACGGGTCGTGGCCGAGACGCCGACGCAGCACCCGCACCACGCGTCTCGGGTGCGCCGGGCCGAACGCCTGGTCGGCGAGCTGCGGGGGGCCGCGACGTGATGCCCGTCGTGCATTCGGCCAGCCGCTCGATGCGGCGTCGCCCGGCGGACGTCCTGCGGGTGCTCGTCGAGGTCTCGGCCGTCGCCGACTGGAACCCGGCGCTGTCGTCCGTCACCGCGCCTCCTGGGCCCGCGACGATCGGCCGGGCGTACCCGATCCGGATCCGAGGGCTGGTCGGCGGCCACATCACGTACCTCGAGACCGGGCCGGCACGAGTCGCCTACCGTCTCGTGGCCCCCGGCGCCGACGAGCTCGGCGAATGGCGGATGGACAGGGTGCCGGGCGGCACCCTCGTGTCGCATCGGATGGAGCACCGCGGCGCCGTGCTCCGCCTGATGCGGCGGGCGTTCGAACCCGTGCCGTCGTGGCGGCTCGAGAGGCTCGACCAGACGGCGGGCGACGCACGCGCCGGCTGATCGGTCTCCGGGGCGGCCGCCCGGCTCACGTCGACCGGCCGCCTCGGATCGGCCGAGGCGATCAGACCGGGGCGATCAGACCGGGACGACCGCCACGGCGGCGGGGACGAACGAGACGAGCACCTCGGTGCCGATCGGGCGGCCGACCTCGGGGCGGTGGTCGAGGGTGAGCACCGTGCCGGGGTCGGTCCGCACAGTTGTCCGCGAGACCGCCCCTCTGAACGACACCGACTCGACCGTGCCGGCGATCGCGTGCGGATCGTCGGTGAACACGACGTCCTCCGGGCGGACCCAGGCCCAGACGGCGCCGTCGGCCGGTGACCCGACCGCCTCGATCTCACGGCAGCCCGGCAGGCGCACGCGCCCGTCGACCACCTCGGCCCGCACCCGGTTGCTCGTGCCCACGAACTCCGCGACGAACGCGGACGACGGCTCGCGGTAGAGCTCCTCGGGGGTGCCGATCTGCTCGATCGACCCGGCCTTCATCACGGCGACGCGGTCGGCGACCGCGAGCGCCTCCTCCTGGTCGTGGGTGACGAACATGGTCGTGATCGCGAGCTCGCGCTGGATCCGCCGGATCTCATCGCGCAGATGCACCCGCACCTTCGCGTCGAGGGCGCTGAGCGGCTCGTCGAGCAGCAGCACGCGGGGCCGGGTGACGAGTGCCCTGGACAGAGCGACGCGCTGCTGCTGGCCGCCCGAGAGCTGGTGGGCGTAGCGCTCGCCGAGGTCGCCGAGGCCGACCAGCTCGAGCATCGAGCGCGCGCGACTCGTGCGCTCCGTACGCCCGACGCGGCGCATCCGGAG
The DNA here is from genome assembly GCF_979256015.1 of Frigoribacterium sp. AC759. Taxonomy (NCBI): domain Bacteria; kingdom Bacillati; phylum Actinomycetota; class Actinomycetes; order Micrococcales; family Microbacteriaceae; genus Frigoribacterium; species Frigoribacterium sp. AC759. Next base: position 74,985 of record NZ_CEEDMT010000011.1, read on the forward strand.
ACCGAACTCGACGTTCTGCAGCACCGTCAGATGCGGGAAGAGCGAGTACGCCTGGAAGACCATGCCCACGTCTCGGCGATGGGTCGGCACGCCGACGACGTCGTCGCCGTCGATCGTGATGCTGCCGCTCGTCACGCTCTCGAGACCCGCCAGGCCCCGCAGCGCGGTGGTCTTGCCGCAGCCGCTCGGCCCGAGCACGGCCACGAGCTCGCCCGGCCTGAGCGACAGCGAGACGCCGTCGAGCGCGCGGTGCCCCGAGAAGTCTTTGACGACCGAGCGGAACTCGACGGCCGCGCCACCGCGCCGGTCGACGTCGATGGGGGCGGTGAGGGTGGCGGTCACGAGCGGGCCTTTCGAGCGGGCGGAGCAGGAGGGGCGGGTGCAGCGAGAGCGGCGGGCGCAGCAGCACCGGCGGGAGACGCGGCGCCTGCCGAGACCGCGGGCGAGGCGCCCGGCCCGCGAGTGCCGACGCGCCCGATCACGACGAGCAGTGCGAACGCGAAGCCCAGCGCCAGCAGGGCGAAGATGACCGCGGCGTACGGGTCGCTCCGCGAGACCTGCACCAGGGCCGTCTGCAGCGTCACGCGGTTGAGCAGCGACGCGATGGTGAACTCGCCGAGCACGACGGCGACGGTGATGAACGCGGCCGCGAGCAGCCCTCGGCGCAGCGACGGCACGACGACGCTCACGGCGATGTGCGCCCAGCCGGCCCCGAGGGTGCGGGCCGCTTCGGTGAGGGTGCGCAGATCCGTGCCGGCGAGGTCGGACTGCACGGCCCGGTACGCGTAGGGCAGCACGGTGATCCCGTAGGCCAGCGCGAGCGTCCAGGCGCCCGACCCGGCGATGCGCGTCACCACCGAGTAGACCGGCGCGAGCCCGACGACGAGCACGATGGCCGGCACCGTGATCGGCACGAGGCAGACGAGTTCGAGCGGGCGCGCGAGTCGCGGGTAGCGGAGGTGCACGAGCACCATGGCGGGCACGAGCAGCGCGAGCACCAGCAGTGCGGCGACGACGGCCAGCACCAGCGAGTTCGTCACGCCCTCGACGAGGTTGCGATACGCCCGCTCGTTCTCGGGGTCGACGATCGCGAGCCAGTGGTTCAGGTCGTGCCCGCTGCCGTCGGCGCTCCGTAGCGAGAACGCGACCATCGCCGCGATCGGCACGGCGAACACCAGCCCGACCACGCCGAGCGCGACCCTGCGGGCCGTCGTCGAAGCGCGGCCGGCAGGCCCACCCGCCGAGGGGGCGCGCCCCGAGGAGGCGCGGGTCGACACGCCGGTCACCGCTGCCACCGCTCGGTCCGGCGCTGCAGCACCGAGTACAGCGACATCAGCACGACCATCACGATCACCATGCCGAGCGCGAGCGCCCCGGCGACGTTCTCGCGACCGAGCACGGTCTCGCTGACGAGCGCGGCGCGGATCTGCAGCGGTACGATCTGGGCGCCCTGACTGATGATCGCCGCCGCCGTCGCGTACGACGAGAACGCGTTCGCGAACAGCAGCAGCAGGCTGCCGACGAATGCGGGCGTGAGCACGGGCACCACGACGCGGGCGAAGTGCTGCCACCCCGTTCCGCCGAGGGTGGCCACCGCCTCCTGCCAATGCGGCCGCAGTCCGGTGACGGCCGGCATGAAGGTGATCACCATCAGCGGCACCTGGAAGTAGATGTACGGCAGCAGCAGCCCCGGCACCTGATAGAACCAGACCCCGTCGGCGAAGACGTCGACGCCGAAGCGGGTCAGCAGCAGCTGGGTGACGACCCCCTGGATGCCGATGGTGGCCGTGAAGGCGAATGCGAGCATGACGCCGCCGAACTGGGCGAGCACGCTGGCCGCCGAGTCGACCAGACCGCGCACGAGCCCGTCGGGGCGGAGGGCGGTGAGACCCCAGCAGACGACGGCGCCGACCACGGCGCCGACCACGGCGGTCACGCCCGAGACGAACGCCGAGCTGCCGAACGCGCGCAGCACGCTGGGTTCGCCGAGCACGGCGATGTTGTCGAGGGTGAACCGGCCGTCGCCGTCGACGAAGCCGGTGCCGAGCGCCAGCAGGCACGGCAGCACCAGGAACGCCAGCACGTAGAGCGCGAACGGGGTCAGCCCCCACCACGCCGGCAGGCGGCGCCGGCCCCGGGGGGAGTCGGCGCCGCCGGAGGTCGAGGAGGCGCGGGTCGACGACTCCGCCCCTCTCGCCACGGTCGTCACGATCAGCCGATCACGGCGGCCCAGCGCTCGGCCAGGACCGCCGAGGCGGCCTCGGTCTGCTCGCTGGTGAACTGCACGGTGTCGGCGGGCTGCTCGCCGACCGCGTCGAGGGCGCCCTGGTCGACCGTGCCGGCCTGGACCATGGCGTCGAGTCGGACGGGGTAGGCGCCGGCGGCGAGGTAGAGGTTCTGGGCGGTGTCGCCCATGATGAACTCCTGCCACAGGCGGGCGGCCGCGGGGTGCGGGGCGTCGACGTTGATGGCCTGGTTGTAGTAGCTGGCGAGGGCCGTGCCGGGCAGCACGGCGGTCTTCCAGTCGCGACCGCCGGCGTCGGCCGCGGCGGCCAGGTTGTTGTAGCTCCAGTCGAAGACGACGGGGGTCTCGCCCGAGGCGATGGTGGCGGGCGTCGGGTCGGTCGGCAGGAAGTTGCCGGCGTCGTTCAGCTCGCCGAAGAAATCGACACCGGGGGTGATGTCGTCGACGCTGCCGCCGTCCTGGAGGGCGGCCCACTGGATCGCGGCCGCTGCGGCGCCGGCCTGGGTCGGGTCGCCGTTCAGGGCGACCTTGCCCTTGTACTCGTCGCCGAGCAGGTCGTCGAGGTTGGTCGGCTCGGGCACGGCGTCGGCGTCGTAGCCGATCGACATCAGACCGGTGTAGTCGTAGACCCACCTGCCGTCGGCGTCCTTGCGATCGTCGGCGATGTCGTCCCAGGTCGTCACCTTGTACGGCGCGAACTGGTCGAGGTTCTCGAGGGTGACGGCCGAGCCGAGGTCGAAGACGTCGGGGGCGCCGTCCTGCCCCTTCAGGTTCTGCGCCGCGGTGATCTCCTCGGCGCTCGACACGTCGGGGTTGTCCGAGTTGACGGTGATGTCGTACTCGTTCTCGAAGGCGTCGATGATCTCGCCGTAGTTCGCCCAGGTGTCGGGCAGCGCGATGACGTTCAGCTCGCCTTCCGCCTCGGCGGCGGCGACGAGCTGGTCCATGCCGCCGAAGTCCTCCGCGCTGGTGGCGGTGGCGGCGTCGGTGTCGCCCGCCGCGCCTCCTGAGCTCCCCGCGTCGGCGGACGAGCAGGCGGTGAGGCCCAGTGCCAGGGCGGCGAGGGTGGCGGCTCCGGCGAGGTGGCGCTTGGCGAGCATCGGGATCCTTCGGGTGCGGGGCCGAGGCTCGTCGCGGGGAGCGACGAAGGGGTGCCGGTCGACCCACGAGCACCGTAGGGAGGCGCGGCGACGGTGGGGATGCCGCCGCACGTCGCGCAGATGAACGGCTGGCGTCGTCCTAGCTCATGCATCACACGTATTAGCATGCGATATACGAATTCCTCTGGTAATATTTGACGCATTGTCACCGGGACCCGCCGGGCATGACACCAGGGGAGACCAGAACACATGACGAGAAGGACCGCACTCCGAGTCGGAGCAGTCGCGCTCGCCACGGCGACCGTGCTCGGCGGCATCGCCGACGGAGCAGCCGCTGCCGCGGACGCCTCGCCGGGCGACCCGTCGGTGAGGGCCTCGGGCAGCACGCCCGTCGTCATCGCCTCCGAATCCACCCGCCTCGTCGGGCCTCTCGCGATCGTCCAGAGCGAGACCCACGCCTTCGGCCTCCGAGCCGATCCCGACACCATGCGCACCGGCGGCGGCGGAACCCTCGCCGAGGCGCAGGCCGAGGCCGACTACTGGTTGGTGCCGGCCGTCGGCCAGGTCGGCCCGGTGCGTGGTGTCGGCGACAAGGCGGATCGCTGCCTGACCAAGGCGTCGCCGAGCAACGGCACGGTCACGATCGCGAGCTGCAACGCCTCCGCCCAGCAGGACTGGCAGTGGACCGACACGACCGAGCGGCAGGGCTTCTCGAAGGCGCTCTCGCCGTCGACCGCCACGGCACGGGCGATCGCACCGCGCGGTGCCGGCACCTACGTGCACGCCGTCGACGGGGCCTCGTACACGCGGCCGATGGCCCTCGACGGGGCGATGCTCGCCGAGCGCGAGATCACCGCGTCGGCCGTCGTCGACGCGATGGAGCGCTCGGCAGCGGTCTCGGGGGTCGCCTCCACGGGGTCGACGGTCTCGATCGGCGACGAGTCGGTCGTCGTCGGCGAGACCGGCGAGTACACGCTCACGCTGACCGATCTCGAGGTCGGCGTCACCTCGCTCGTGGTCACCCAGACCCTGCCGAACGACGAGGTGCACGGCACGACGACGCTCGATGTCGAGGTCCCGGCGGCCTCCGGCGAGTTCACCCCCGTCGAGCTGCCGTCGGCCGAGATCCCCCGCGGGCTGGACAGCGCGGTGACCGCCCAGGTCGAGACGACCGCCGAGCTGACCTCGATGGACTCGACGGTCACCTTCACGGCGCCGGCCGGGACGACGTTCGCCTCGGCCGATGATCGGCCGGTGGCCTACCTGCTGCCCGGGGCTCGCGACTGGCGCGAGTCCGCCTATCTGCGTCTGACCGGGGGCACCCCGTCGGCCGACGCGACCTCCCTCACCTACGACGCCGACACGACGAACGGCGGCTTCCGCCTCCCGGCCGGGTCCCGGCTGCGGTTCGAGGCCGTCGTGCGCACCCCGTTCGGCGTCGCCGACCAGGGCTCGCTAGGCCTCCTGCACTCCGGCACGGCGAACAGCGGGGCCTTCCACGTCTTCGGTCGCTCGGCGGTCTCGTTCGTCGACCGGTACCGCGACGGGACCCTCGACGACTTCGCAGACGGTGATCGCTTCACTCCGGGCGAGGTCGAGTTCACCGGCTCCGGGTTCCCCGGCGCGACGGTGACCATCGCACCGGCCTCGGGCGCCCCCGTCTCGACCGAGGTCCGCCCCGACGGGACCTGGCGCGCGGTGCGCTACCTGGGCAACGGCGCGTACACCCTGACCGTCTCGCACACCTCCTCCGAGGGTGAGAACACCATCGAGGGCATCCGTCTGTTCTCGAACGCCGTGGCCGAGGGCGACTTCACCCTGGCGTCTCCCTCGGACGGCGATGGTCACAGGGCACAGGGGTGGGTGACCTTCTCGGGCACGGGCACGACCTGGTCGAGGGTGTCGATCGCCGACGACTCCGCCATCGCCCCGACCACCGCGACCGTGCAGTACGACGGCTCGTGGACGGCACGGCGGTGGGTCGGCACCGAGCCGACCACGTTCACGGTGACGTCCTCCCGGGCCGACGTCGAGAACGGGTCCGAGACCGTCGCATTCAACACGGGTGTCACCGACCGGCCCTTCACGATCGACAGTCACTCCGACGGCGGCACCTTCACCCCCGGCGCGATCACCTTCTCGGGCACCGGATCCACCGGCGACACGGTCACCCTGACCGCGCCCGGCCTGGCCCCGCTGGAGGCGCGGGTCGACCTCAGCGGTCGCTGGTCGATCCAGAGGTGGCTCGGCAACGGCTCGATCGCCTTCACCGTGACCTACACGACGACGGGCGGGGAGTCGACCGAGCAGCAGCTCCGGCTCTACTCCGACCAGGTGCCGCAAGGAGAGCTGGTCGTGTCGGCCCCGGTCGACGGCGACGACCACTCGCAGGCCGGCTGGGTCACCTTCACCGGCACCGGCACGACCTGGTCACGCATCTCGATCGACGATGGCACCGGTACACCACCCTCGGTCGCCACCGTCCAGTACGACGGCTCGTGGACCGCGCGCCGATGGATCGGTGCCGGGCCCGTCACCGTCACGGTGACCAGCGCGCGCGCCGACGTCGAGAACGGCCGACACGAGATCCGCCTCGAGGCGGGCCGGTGACGCTCGGAACTCAGGCCGTCTCTGCTCCGCCCTCCTCTTCCCTCTCAGCTTCCCCTTCGGCGTGCCGCCCGGCTCGCCGCCACACGACAGAACGGACCACCATGCGCCGCACACTCCTCACCACCACCGCCGGCATCGCGTTCGCCGCGCTGGCCCTGACCGGCTGCACCAGCGGCACGACCGAGGCCGACGAGGCCACGCCGACCCCCGCCTCCTCGGAGACCGCCTCGGCCACGGACTTCCCGAAGCCGACCGGCGAGTGCATCGACGGCATCGCCACGTTCGTCGACAACGACACCGAGTACGAGCTGCCCGACGGCTGCGAGACCGTCGACATCATCGGCTCGGGCAACACCATCACGCTCGGCCCGGTCACGAACCTGATCCTCGAGAGCGACGGCAACACCGTCGACGTCGAGTCCGTCGAGACGATCAACAACCTGTCGTTCGGCAACACCGTCACCCACGGCGGAGACGCCCCCGAGGTGGCCACCGGCGCCGACGACGTCGCCGTCAGCGCGCGCTGACCCGGCGCCGACAGACCTCTCCCTTCACACCGTCCCTCGACGGCCCGAAAGAAAGAACAGACCGCCACATGAAGAACAAGAAGAAGAACACCCCGGCGCAGCGCCTGGGTGCTGCCGCACTCGCGACGGCGACCGTCGTCTCCGGGCTCGCATTCGGCCCCGGGGCCGTCGCCGCTCCCGCTGCGTCCATGAGCGTCACCAGCGCGAACACCCCCGCCGCCGACGCCTCGACCGACGACTTCGGTTCGGTCTCGGCGCTCGAGGTCGCTGCCACGGAGCTGGTGCGTGGTGAGACCTCCGAGTTGAAGTTCATGGTTCGCAACACCCAGGAGCACCTGGGCTTCGCGCCCAAGGTGGTGCTGACCGCACCGGAGGGGACGACGTTCCCCGAGCAGGCGACGGCGTCGAGCCGGTACAAGGCCACGACCGCGGACGGCTGGTTGGTCTGGGATGGCTACGACCTCAAGAACGGTGTCGTCTCGAACGATGGGAAGACCCTGACCTTCGACAACAGCGACCACGGCATCACCGCTGTAGCGGACCGTGACTACGAGTACACGGTCAAGGTCGAGACGGCCGCTGACGCCCTCGACGTGCCCGACAACAAGATGGGCTTCGTGTTCTCGGGTGTCTCGGCCCAGGGTGACTTCCAGGCTTCTGGCAGCGCTCCGGTCTCCATTCCCGGCGACTTCGGTTCGGTGTCGGCGTTGGAGGTGCCGTCGGTCGAGCTGGTCCGCGGTGCCGTGACGGATGTGAAGTTCGTCGTCCGAAACACGCAGGCGCACACGGGCTTCGCGCCGAAGGTCGTGCTGACCGCGCCCGAGGGGACCACGTTCCCCGAGCAGTCGACCGCGACGTCGCGCTACCGCGATGCTCCCGATGGTGAGTTCTGGGGTAGCTGGGAAGAGAACGTCCTGCGTAACGGAACCGTCTCGAACGATGGCAAGACCCTGACCTTCGACAACACCGGCCGGGGGATCTCGGTCGGTGCGAACCGTGACTACGAGTACACGGTGAAGGTCGAGACGGCCGTCGACGCGGTCGACGTGCCCGGCAACAAGATGGCCTTCGAGTTCTCGGGTGTCTCGGCCCAGGGCAACTTCCAGACCGCGGGCAGCGCTCCGGTCTCGATCCTGGACGCTCTCGAGTCCGTCTCGGCGCTCGAGGTCCCGGCCACGGAGCTGGTGCGTGGTGAGACCTCCGAGTTGAAGTTCATGGTTCGCA
>NZ_CEEDMT010000012.1:0-81939 GCF_979256015.1 Frigoribacterium sp. AC759
CCCGCCGCCCCCGCCGCTGAAGAGCCCGCCGATGATCAGTCCGGTGACGATGCCGCCGAGATCCGCTCCGCCCGACCCGCGGCCCCCGCCGCCGCCGTAGCCGTAGCCGCCACCCCCGCCGAACGGCGAACCCTGCTGGTACGACGAGACGTCGGACGCGGCCTCGCTCGAGGCCGCCTCGGCGGCCTGGTTGGCCAGGTGGGCCTCGCCGAGGGCGGCGTCGCGGTCGACGGTGGCGAGCGAGACGGCGGTGGCCAGGTGCCGCTCGGCCTCCGACAGGCGCGTCCGGGCGCCGGGCCCCACGGCACCGCGGCGGGTCTCGATGAAGTCGCGGGCGGCGCTGATCCGACTGCGCCCGGACAGCAGGGCCTGATCGAGCGCGGCCTGGGCCCGACGCCGAGCGGTCTCGGCGTCGCGGACGGCCGCGAGGGCCGCATCGACCCGGGTGTCGGCGTCGTCGAGCCGGGAGAGCACGGCCAAGGGGTCGGCGGGGTTCTCCGCGGCGAAGCGGAGGGCGGCGTCGACCGTCGTGACCGTCGCCGCGAGGTCCACCCCGCGGGGAGCGGCCGAGGGCTCGAGGGCACGGGCCGTGTCGAGATCGGTGCGGAGCTCGGCGGTCAGAGCGCCGATCCGGCTCTGAGCCGTCGCCAGCGAGTCTCCTGCACGATCGACGGCGTCGGCGAGCTGGTCGACCTGCCCGAGCGCCTGTCGTCCGGCTCGGATCCGGGCGACGGCCTGGCCGGTCTCGCCCGCCGAGAGATGGGTGCGGGCGGCCTCGGCGCACTCGTCGACGAACTCGAGCAGACGCTCGGCCTGATCGACGTTGCCGGTGATGGTGGCCACCGCGGTGGGGGAGTAGGTGCGCGACAACGCGGCGAGCGTCGCACGCGTCTCGCCCAGCCGGGACCGGCGCTCGTCGCGTGCTCCGGTCAACGCGGCGGCGTCGGCGGGCGCGTCGTCCTCGGCACGTCGCATCTCGTCGAAGGCGTCGGACTGCGCGTCGAGCGCCGTGCCGGCCGACTCGCAGAGCTCGACGATGCGCAGCGTCCACTCGCGACGCTGCTCGGGGCTGTCGGGGACGTGGTCGTCCAGTCGCTGACGGAGCTCGAAGGCCTCCCGCGCACTCGATCGGGCCGATTCGAGGGCCTCGGCGAACGGTCGGGCCGCCTGGTCGCCGAACTGGGCGGCGGCGAAGCCGACCTCCTGGGCCCCGGCGGTGATCTCGTCGTCGAGGGCGACGAGCAGGCCCGCCGCCCGCCGCTCGATGTCGTCCTGCTCGGCACGGGCCGCGGCGAGGGCGCGGTTGCGCCGGCGGCGGCGGGCGATCGCGACGGCGACGACCACGGCGATCACGACGAGGGCCAGCACCCCCAGGGTCCAGAGCAGCCACGTCGCGTCGCCGCCCCCGGACGAGCCGTCGTCGCCGCCCGACCCCGACCCGTCCGTCCCGATGGCGTCGGCGAGCGAGGTCGCCGCCCCGGCCCAGTCGCCGTCGCGCAGCTCGGGCACGAGCACGTCGGTCTCGAGGGCGGACTGGTCCGCGGCGGTGATCGACGAGCCGTCGGCGACCGAGAGGTCGTACAGGCGGTCGTCGATCGCCACGGAGAGCAGCACGTCGTTGACGCCCAGCTGATTCTGCTCGGCCGTCGCCCGACCCCAGGCGGCGCGGTCGGAGGGCGACGTGAACGAGTCGACGTACACGACGAAGAGGTTCGTGCCGTTCTCGGCCGCGAGCGAGTCGAGCGACTGCTCGACCCGCTGCTCGTCGGCGTCGGTCAGCACGTCGGCCTGGTCGACGACGTACGCGCCGGCGAGATCCACCGGCGCCACCGCCTGCGCGGCCGTGGCGCCGACGAGCGTCCCTCCGAGCGCCAGAGCACCCGCCAGAGCGATGCCCGTCATGATCCGACCACTCCGTGCGACGACGCCCACGACTCTCCCCTCGATGATGGGGCCGAGTCTAGTGACGGGCACCGACACGTCGCCCGGGCGACGGCCGGGGGCGGTCACGCCGTGTCGAGTGCGCGCCGCGCCGAGATCACTCGACGAAGAGCAGGGCGACCGAGGCGACGGCGCACACGGCGCCGACCGAGAGCAGCACGCCCCCGGCCAGACGGAACGCGTGTCCGTCCTCATGCGGGGTGTCCGTTCGCACCGAGGAGGGGCGGCGAGGGTCGTAATGGACCGTCAACTCGGTCTCCACGGGCGTCTCGATGGCGTAGTCGGCGAACTGGGTCTCGTGCAGGTCGCCCCACGAGTCCATCCAGCGCGCCGTCGCGACCCGCGCGTAGTCCGGAGCGGGGATGACGACGGCGACGGTCTTCTCGTACCGACGGGCCCGGCGTCTCGAGACCGCGGCGGCGATCGAGAACGGCGTCCCCGCGATGAACCCCAGCCAGCCGAACATCTCGACGACCGACGAGATCACGGGCAGGGCGTCGGACATGCCACGATCGTAGTGCCGCACCGCGGCGCAGGCCCCCGAGGCCCCCGTCCGTCCGTGAGGAACCCCCGCCGTGAGTCGATCCCCCCTCGACGTCGTCCCCGCCCCGATCCTGGCGGTCGGGGCCATCGTCTCGGTGCAGTTCGGCGCCGCCCTCGCGCGGACCCACTTCGACGCCGTCGGCCCTCTCGGCGCGGCGGCCCTCCGCCTCGCCTTCGGCGCCGTCATCCTGCTCGCCGTCTTCCGCCCCCGCGTCCGCGGCTGGGACGCCCGCACGTGGCTGGGCGTCGTCCTGCTCGGTCTCGCGCTCGCCGGCATGAACTCGCTCATCTACCTCGCCATCGACGTCGTCCCGCTCGGCGTCGCCGTCACGCTCGAGTTCCTCGGCCCGCTCGTCGTGGCCCTCGTGCAGACGCGACGCTGGCTCGACGCCGGCTGGGCGGTGCTCGCCCTCGGCGGGGTCGTGGTGCTCGGCTCCGATTCGAGCGGCGCGATCCCCGCGCTGGGCGTCGTGCTCGCGCTCGGCGCCGGGGCCTTCTGGGCGGGCTACATCGTCGCCAACGCGAACCTCGGGCGCCGCGCCGACTCGCTCTCCGGGCTGGCCGTCTCGATGCTGGTCGCCGCCGTCGTGGTGGTGCCGTTCGGCGCGGCCGACGCGACCGCCGCCGTGATGGCCGACCCGCGCCTCCTCGGCGTCTTCCTCGTCGTGGCCGTCGCGACGTCGGCCGTCCCCTACGCGCTTGAGATGGTCGCGCTGCGGCGACTGCCCACCCGGGTCTTCGGCGTGCTGTCGAGCCTCGGGCCCGCGATGGCCGCGCTGGCCGGGCTGGTCGTGCTCGGTCAGGGGCTCGGCGCCCGCGAGCTGATCGCCCTGTCTCTGGTGACGGCGGCGAGCGTCGGGGTCACCGTCACGGCGCGTCGACGGGTGGTCGTGGTGGCCGAGCCGCCACCCGCATGACGTTTTCCGGATGATCTGTACCCCACTCACGGGGTACGGGCGTACTCTCGCCTCATCGGACCAGAGTCGGTCCGAGGCAAGCGAGGAGGAACACCATGGGAGCCGTTCTCGAGAAGACGTCCCGGGCAGAGGTCGTGCCCCTGGGCGACGGGTATCACCGAGTGTCCACACCCACCGCCGGCGTGATCGGCTTCGTGCACGAGTCCGAGGGTCGCTTCGAGGTCCTGCGGGGTCGGGTCCGCACCGCGACCCGTGCCGAGGGCGTGTACCGCACGCTCGACGTCGCGGTCATCGCGCTCACCTACTCCTGATCCGCACGTTGGCGGTGCCCACCGGCACCGCGTCCGAACCACGGCCCCGCCTCGGCGGGGCCGTTCGTCTCTGAGAGGGGTCCGTCATGGCGGTGATCGGCTACGCCCGCATCTCGGACGACGACCCGGCCCCCGACCGGCAGCAGGCCGTGCTCGAGGCGGCGGCGTGCGAGCGCATCTACATCGACCGGGCCACGGGGCGTCGCGAGCGCCAGCCCTTTCTGGTCGACGCGCTGGCCTCGCTCCGTGACGGCGACGTCTTCGTCGTCACGCGGCTCGACCGGCTGGGCGGCTCGGTGGCGGCGCTGCTCGATCTCGTGGCGGGGCTCGACGACCGCGGTGTCGCCTTCCGATCGCTCGACGACGGCATCGACGAGATCGGCCCCTGGGGTCGGTTCTTCTTCCGTACGGCGTCGGCGCTGGCCGGTCACGAGCGGTCGCTCGACGCCGAGGCGGGTCTGGCGGCGACGAGGCGCCGTCGGGAGGCGCGCGAGGCGATGTCCCGCAGCCGTCAGACTCTGAGCAGTCGCCGGCTGCGGATCGCCCGGGTGCTGCTCGCCGACGACATGCCGATGCGCGACGTCGCCCGCCATCTCGACGTGCCCGAGCGCGTTCTCCGCCGCGGACTCGAGGGCCGCGAGGCGGATCAGTAATCGGTCGGACGATTCTGTGGTGCCCCCAGAAGGATTCGAACCTTCGCCCCTGCCTCCGGAGGGCAGTGCTCTATCCCCTGAGCTATGGGGGCCCGGGACGTCGTCCAGGTTAGCAGCCATTCCGTGCGCCTCCCGACGCCGCTCCCGGTCGCGCCGCATCCCCGGGGAGCACGCTGGTGCCATGAGCACCGACGAGTCCGCCCCGACCCTCCGCGACCGGCTGCGCGAGGCGAAGCCGCCCCACCCCGACGTCCCGGCCCTCGACCCCGGGGCCGCGCCGGACGACCCCCGCGAGCTCGTGGTCGAGTGGCTCGTCGACGCCGTCGAGGCCGGTGTCTCGCAGCCGCAGGCGATGACGCTCGCGACGGTCGACGCCGACGGCGCGCCGGCGTCCCGCGTGGTGCTGCTGAAGGACGTCGACAGCGCCTTCTGGTTCGCGTCGTCGTCGCTCAGCCCGAAGGGGCGGCAGATCGAGGCGGAGCCCCGCGTCGCCCTCTCGTTCTTCTGGTCCGAGCGGGGTCGGCAGATCCGGGTGGGCGGCCGTGCCGTCGCCGGGCCGCGCGAGGTGAGCGAGTCCGACTTCACCTCGCGGCACCCCGCCTCGAGGGCCGGCGCCATCGCCCTCCCGCAGAGCAGCGTGATCGACGATCCCGAGGAGGCGCGGCGCGCGCTCGACGCCGCCCGTGCGCGCATCGACGAGAATCCCGAGTTCGCCCCCGACGACTGGACGGCCTACCGGGTCGAACCCGAGTCCGTCGAGTTCTGGCAGGCCACGAGCGGCCGCGATCAGGTGCGTTTGCGGTACGACCGCGACGGCGACGGCTGGACCCGCGCCTCCTTGTGGCCCTGATCCGGCCGGGTTCGAGGGCGTAACGCGGCGACACGGAGCTCGCACCCCGGCCGGGCGGCGACGACGATGGGTCCATGCCCTCCGAGCCCCTCCGCCTCGCCGTCGTCGAGGTGACCCGCCACCGCCCGCACGCTCCGCGCTACGACGCGTACGTGCAGACGATGGTGGCCCGGGCGCTCGGCGACGCGGCCCGCGGCGGGTGGGTCGCCGAGCGGCTCGCCGCACGCGATCTCGGGGCGGACGCCCTCCTCCGTGAGACGTCGCGGGCCGACGCCGTGGTCGTCCTCGGCGGGGAGGACGTCTCGCCCCATCTCTACGGCGCGCAGGGCGGCTACCCCGGCGAGGGGCCGCACGACGTCGTCGCCGACGAGGCGCAGATCGCCCTCGTGCGGCGGTCCCTCGAGACGCTGACGCCGGTGCTCGGCATCTGCCGCGGCCACCAGATCGTCTCCGTCGCCCTCGGGGGCACGCTCGTCCAGCACCTGCACGACGAGAGCGGACTGCACCGCACCGGGGGAGTCCCCGCCGATCTGTCGATGACCGACCACTCCGTCGCGATCGAGCCGACGAGTCGGCTCGCGGGCGTCCTGGGCACGACCGCCGTCGTCCGCAGCTCGCATCACCAGGCGATCGGTCGGCCCGGCGACGGTCTGGTCGTCGTGGCACGAGCGGCCGACGGCGCCGTCGAGGCGGTCGAGCACGAGCGCGCTCCGATCACCGGCGTGCAGTGGCACCCGGAGGACCCGGGCGCCGATCGGGCCCAGCTGCCCGCGCTGCTCGCACGGCTGCGGCACGAGGCCCTGGCGAACCGCACGTCCGTCCGGGCCGCCTGAGCCGCCCCGCCCGACGCGCGGCCCCGAGTCGCGGAGGCGGTCCAAGCCGAGGAGCCGAGGAGGCGCGGGTCAGCCGGTCGCGCCGGTCGCCTGGAGCGCCGCCACCACCTGCGCGGCCATCGGCTCGGCCGAGCCCGGCTCGACGAACGCGGTCGACTCGATCACGACGTCGTAGGGGAGGGGGAACAGCTCCGCGCGGCCGACGCCCCGCTCGATGTCGAAGTAGCCCTCGACGCCGTAGGTCGGCACGGAGTTGCTCGAGGCGACGAGGTCGTTCGCCAACGAGGTGAGCCCGGCGTCGTCGTACTGCGCGACCCCGAGGGTGATGGTCTCGTTCGCGGCGTCCGTCCAGGCGCAGAGGGTGCCGTCGGCCGCGGCGATGCGTCCGAGCGGGGGTGTCGTGGCGCTGTCGGCTGCGTCGGCGTCGTCGGCGGCGGGCTCCGGTGCCTCCGCGGCGGTGAGCCCCGGGTAGAGCGCGGACAGGGAGGCGGGGTCGACGAGACTCGCGCAGTCCAGATCGACCGGCGTGCTCACCAGCGTCGGGGGCGTGGCGGTCGGGGACTCCTCGGGTGCCGGGTCGGCGGACGCGGCGGCGGACGACTCGGAGGTCGGGGCCCCCGTCGGCGGGGCCGCCGAGGTGCAGGCCGCGAGCGGCAGGGCGGCTGCTCCGACGACGGCGGTGAGGGCCAGGCCCCGCAGGAAGCGGTGATGGGTCGACGTCATGACCACCATCCTCTCCGACGCAGGCTATGGATGCCATCGGACGCCGTGGGGCACGGCCGGGCGACGCCGTGTGCCGTCGGATGCCGTCCGATGCCGGACGGCGCCCGGCTCCCCGTCCGTCGTCTGACGGTAAGATCGTCGCTCGTGACTCCCGCCGAACTCTCCTCGTCCCTCCTCGCCGTCGTCTCGGGTGTCCTCGAGCGTCGCGGCCTCGCCGACGAGGTCGAGGTGACCCCGGCCGACGTCGTGCTCGAGCGCCCGCGCAATCTCGACCACGGCGACTGGACGACCAACGTCGCCATGAAGTTCGCCAAGCGCGTCGGGACGAACCCCCGCGAGCTGGCCACCGAGATCGCCGGCGAGCTCGCCGAGGTCGACGGTGTCGCCGACGTCGACGTCGCCGGCCCGGGCTTCGTCAACATCCGTCTCGACGCCGCGGCCGCGGGTGCTCTCGCCAAGGTCATCGTCGAGCAGGGCGAGTCGTTCGGCCGGGGCGACTACTACGAGGGCGTCACCATCGACCTCGAGTTCGTCTCCGCCAACCCGACCGGCCCGATCCACCTCGGCGGGGTGCGCTGGGCGGCGGTCGGCGACAGCCTCGCCCGCGTCTTCCAGGCCCAGGGGGCGCTCGTCACCCGCGAGTACTACTTCAACGACCACGGCGGTCAGATCGACCGGTTCGCCCGCAGCCTCCTGGCCAGCGCACTCGGCGAGCCCACCCCCGAAGACGGCTACGGCGGTCTCTACATCGCCGACATCGCCGCCCGCGTCATGGCCACCCACGACGGCGACGTCCGCGAGCTCCCGCGTGCCGAGGCACAAGAGGTCTTCCGCTCGGTCGGCGTCGACTTCATGTTCGCCGACATCAAGAAGTCCCTGCACGACTTCGGCGTCGACTTCGACGTCTACTTCCACGAGAACTCCCTGCACGAGTCGAAGGCCGTCGAGCGGGCGGTCGCGCGCCTCCGCGAGCTCGGTCACATCTACGAGGCCGAGGGCGCCACCTGGCTGAAGACCAGCGACTTCGGCGACGACCGCGACCGCGTCGTCATCAAGACCGACGGCGAGGCGGCCTACATCGCCGGCGACCTGGCCTACTACCTCGACAAGCGCGAGCGGGGCTTCGAGCGCAACCTGATCATGCTGGGCGCCGACCACCACGGCTACGTGGGTCGCATGATGGCGATGTGCGCCGCGTTCGGCGACGAGCCGGGCGTCAACCTCGAGATCCTCATCGGGCAGATGGTCAACCTGCTCCGCGACGGCGAGCCCCTCCGCATGTCGAAGCGCAACGGGACCGTCGTCACGATGGAGGACCTCGTCGACGCCGTCGGGGTCGACGCCGGTCGCTACTCGCTCGTCCGCAGCCCGGTCAACAGCTCGATCGACATCGACCTCGATCTGCTGACCCGACGCAGCAACGACAACCCGGTCTTCTACGTCCAGTACGCCCACGCCCGCACCCGTGCGGTGGCCCGCAACGCCGAGGCCGCCGGCGTCACCCGCGAGGCCTTCGACGCGTCGCTCCTCTCGCACCCGACCGAGGCCGCCCTGCTCGGCGCGCTCGCCGAACTGCCCCGGGTGGTCCGCCAGGCCGCCGAGCTCCGCGAGCCGCACCGCGTCGCGCGCTACGTCGAAGAGCTGGCGGGCACGTACCACCGCTGGTACGACTCGTGCCGGGTGACGCCGCTCGGCGACGAAGAGGTCACCGATCTGCACCGCACCCGGCTCTGGCTCAACGAGGCCGCCGGTCAGGTCATCCGCAACGGCCTCGGGTTGCTCGGCGTCTCCGCTCCGGACCGCATGTGACCGCCTCCGACGGTGCGGGCGCAGCGCGACCGGGGCGTCGCCGCGGTCGCGTCGTCGTGATCGTCGCCCTCGTGCTGGCGGTGCTCGTCGGGCTCGTCGTCGTGGCCGACGTCGTCACCCGCGACGTCATCGAAGACCGCGCCTCGGCCGAGATCGAGACGACCTCGGGCATCGCGGGGGTAGAGGTCGACATCCACGGCACGTCGATGCTCTGGCAGCTCGTGCGGGGCAGCCTCGACTCCGTGACGCTGTCGTCGGGCTCCGAGTCCGAGCCCCTCCGATTCCAGGTCGACGTCGTCGACGTCCCGACCGATCTCGTCGGAGCGACCGGCGCGGCGACGGGCACGGTCTCGGCCGACGCCGCGACGGTCAACCGTCTCGACGGCATCCGCGATTCAGGAGGCGCGGTGACGTTCGGCGACCGCGAGGTCACGTACACGAAGAGCTTCGCGGTGCCGATCATCGGGGACGTGCCCGTCGACGTCTCCGCCTCCGCCGCCGTCGCCGACGCGGGGCGGGCGATCGCGTTCACGCCGACCGCGGCCTCGCTGCCCGACACGTCGCTCCGACTCGACCTCTCGAGGTTCCTCGGCGACTTCGCCACCACGGTGTGCGTGGCCGAGTACCTGCCGACCGGTGCCGCGATCACGGCGGTCGACGTCGCACCCGGTCGTGCGTCGATCGACCTGTCGAGCCCCGGTCTCGACCTGTCCGAGCCGGTGCTCGACGACGAGGCCACCTGCTCGTGATCGACCGAGCCAGCCTCGCGCCGCCCCCGCGGTCGGTAGGCTCTGACCACATCCCGCCGTCCCCGAACACCGAGGTGCCCGTGTCGTCGAATCCCCTCGCCCCCGCCTGGCTCCACGTCCCGGCCGAGCCCAACGCCCTCGACGCGTCCGTCTGGTCGCGCACGGCGGCCCGCGACGAGTCCTCGGGCGAGATCGCCCTCGGCGGCGTGACCGTCGGCGAGCTCGCCGCCCGCTACGGCACCCCCCTCTACGTCGTCGACGAGGCCGACGCCCGAGGCCGTGCCGCCGACGCGGTCGAGGCGTTCGGTCGTGAGTTCGGGCGGATCGGCACCACGGTGTCGGTGTACTACGCGGCGAAGGCCTTCCTGTCGGTGGAGATCGCCCGCTGGGTCGCGGCCGCCGGCATGCGCGTCGACATCTGCACCGGCGGCGAGTTCGCCGTCGCCCGAGCGGCCGGGGTCGACCCGTCGCTGATGGGATTCCACGGCAACAACAAGTCGCTCGGCGAGATCGACCGCACGGTCGCGGCGGGCATCGGCGTGATCGTGCTCGACAACGCCGACGAGGTCGTCCGCGTGGCCGACGCCGCCGATCGCCACGGGGTGGTGCAGGCCGTCCGGCTGCGCGTCAACTCCGGCGTGCACGCGTCGACCCACGAGTACCTCGCGACGGCGAGGGAGGACCAGAAGTTCGGTGTGCCCCTCGCCGACGCCCCCGAGGTCGTCGCCGCCGTCCGAGAGCGCGCGTCGCTGAGGTTCCTCGGTCTGCACTCGCACATCGGCTCGCAGATCTTCGGCAGCGACGGCTTCGCCGAGGCCGCGTCGCGCCTGCTCGGCGTCCACGCCGACCTGCTGCGCGACGGCGACGTGCCCGAGCTGAACCTCGGCGGGGGGTTCGGCATCGCCTACACGAGCGCCGACGACGCCCGTCCTCTCACCGAGCTGGCCGCGGCCCTGGCCGACATCGTCGACGAGGAGTGCCGCCGACTCGGCATCCCCGTCCCGGTGATGGCCGTCGAACCGGGTCGCTCGATCATCGGGCCGTCGGGCACGACCCTGTACGAGGTCGGCATCGTCAAGGACGTCCTCGTCACCGCGGACGACGGCTCCGGTCAGGCCGTGCGGCGCTACGTCAGCGTCGACGGGGGGATGAGCGACAACGCCCGGACGGCCCTCTACGCGGCCGACTACTCCGTCGCGATCGCGAACCGCGCCTCCTCGGCCGACCCGGTGCTCGTCCGCGTGGCCGGCAAGCACTGCGAGAGCGGCGACCTCGTCGTCCTGGCCGACTACCTGCCGGGCGACGTCGCCCCCGGTGACCTGGTGGGCGTGCCCGCGACGGGCGCCTACTGCTGGAGTCTCGCGAGCAACTACAACCACGTCGGGCGACCGCCCGTGGTGGCCGTCGTCGACGGGGAGTCGCGGGTCATCGTCCGCGGCGAGACCGAGGCCGACCTCCTCGCCCGAGACGCCGGTCTCTCCTGAGACGCCCGTCGGGCCACTCCGCCGACGCCACCGCACCTCCCGCACCGAACCGGGCCCGCCGATGCGGGCCCACCCATGAGAACGGAACGCCATGATCGAATACCGCAACGTGAGGGTCGCCCTGCTGGGTGCCGGCTCAGTGGGGTCCCAGGTGGCCCGGTTGCTCCTCGAGCAGGCGGACGACCTCGCCGGGCGCGCGGGTGCGGGGCTCGAGCTCGTCGGCATCGGCGTGCGCGACGTCGACGCCCGCCGCGACGTCGATCTGCCGCGGGAGCTGCTGACCACCGACATCGACTCGCTGATCCTCGGCGCCGACATCGTCGTCGAGCTCATGGGGGGCATCGAGCCGGCGCGGACCCACATCCTCAAGGCGCTCGGCTCGGGCGCCGACGTCGTGACGGGCAACAAGGCGCTGCTGGCGAGTCACGGCCCGGAGCTCTTCGAGGCGGCCGAGCAGGTCGGCGCGCAGCTGTACTACGAGGCGGCCGTGGCGGGTGCCATCCCGATCATCCGACCCCTCCGCGACAGCCTGGCCGGCGACCGGATCGTGCGGATCATGGGCATCGTCAACGGCACGACGAACTTCATCCTCGACCGCATGGACACCGACGGCGACACGCTCGAGGCCGCTCTCGCCACGGCCACCGAGCTCGGCTACGCGGAGGCGGACCCCACCGCCGACATCGAGGGCTACGACGCGGCGCAGAAGGCCGCCATCCTCGCCAGCCTCGCGTTCCACACGACGGTGCCGCTCGATGCCGTGCACCGCGAGGGCATCACGCGCGTCACCCACGAGCAGGTCGTCGCCGCGCGCAAGGCCGGCTACGTCGTGAAGATCCTGGCGATCTGCGAGCGTCTCGTCGACACCGACGGGGTCGAGGGCGTCAGCGCGCGCGTCTATCCCGCGCTCGTGCCGCTCGGGCACCCGCTCGCCGCGGTGCACGGCGCGAAGAACGCCGTCTTCGTCGAGGCCGAGGCCGCCGGAGACCTCATGTTCTACGGTGCGGGCGCCGGCGGCGTCGAGACGGCGTCGGCCGTGCTGGGCGACCTCGTGTCGGCCGCTCGCCGCCACGTCATCGGCGGCCCGGGCGTCGCGGAGTCCACCCACGCGAACCTCCGGGTGCTGCCCATCGGCCACGTGACCACGCGCTACCAGATAACACTCGACGTGGCCGACCAGCCCGGTGTGCTCGCCGAGGTCGCCGGCGTGCTCAGTCAGCACGGGGTCAGCGTCCACAGCGTGGAGCAGACCGGGGGAGTCCGGCCGGAGGCGGCACCCGGCGACGACGACACCCCGGCCACCGCTACTCTGATCATCGGCACGCACCGTGCGCTCGAGTCCTCTCTCGCCGCGACGGTCGAGGCCTTGGAGGAATCACCGGTCGTGAACACCGTCACGAGCGTCCTGAGAGTCGAAGGAGCCTGATGGCCCACCAGTGGCAGGGTGTCCTGCGCGAATACGCCGACCGTCTCGACATCAGCGAGTCCACCCCGATCGTGACCCTGGGCGAGGGCGGCACTCCGCTCATCCCGGCCCCCGCGCTGTCGCACCGCACGGGCGCGAAGGTCTACGTCAAGTACGAGGGCATGAACCCCACGGGCTCGTTCAAAGACCGCGGCATGACCATGGCCATCTCGAAGGCGGTCGAGCACGGCGCCAAGGCCGTCATCTGCGCCTCGACCGGCAACACGTCGGCGTCGGCCGCCGCCTACGCGGCGCACGCCGGCATCACGGCGGCCGTGCTGGTGCCCGAGGGCAAGATCGCCATGGGCAAGCTGAGCCAGGCCGTCGCGCACGACGGTCAGCTGCTGCAGATCCAGGGCAACTTCGACGACTGCCTCGACATCGCTCGCGACCTCGCCGAGAACTACCCCGTGCACCTGGTGAACTCGGTCAACAACGACCGCATCGAAGGCCAGAAGACCGCGGCCTTCGAGGTCGTCGACGTCCTGGGCGACGCTCCCGACTTCCACTTCATCCCCGTCGGCAACGCCGGCAACTACACCGCGTACACCCGTGGCTACCGTGAAGACCTCGAGGCGGGTCGCGCCACGCGCCTCCCGCGCATGTTCGGCTTCCAGGCCGCCGGCTCCGCGCCGATCGTCGCCGGCGAGGTCGTCAGGTCGCCCGAGACGATCGCGAGCGCGATCCGCATCGGCAACCCGGCCTCGTGGCAGCTCGCGCTCGAGGCCCGCGACCTCACGAACGGCTGGTTCGGGGCCATCACCGACGAGGGCATCCTCGCCGCCCAGAAGATCCTCAGCGCCGAGGTCGGCGTCTTCGTCGAGCCCGCCTCCGCCATCAGCGTCGCGGGGCTGCTCGAGCGTGCCGACGCCGGGGTCGTCCCCGCAGGGTCGACGGTCGTGCTCACGGTCACCGGTCACGGGCTGAAAGATCCGCAGTGGGCCCTCCGTCGCGCCGACGGGTCGACCGTCGAGCCGACGGTCGTCGCGAGCGACACGGCACGCGTGGCCGAGGTGCTCGGGCTCGTCCCGGCCTCTGCATGAGCTCCGCCCCGGCCGAGAGGTCGGTCCTCGTCAGGGTGCCGGCGACGTCGGCCAACCTCGGCCCTGGCTTCGACACCCTCGGGCTGGCGCTGTCGCTCTACGACGAGCTCGTCGTCACGACGACCGCCGGCAGCGGAGTCGACGTCAGGGTGACCGGAGTGGGCGCGGGGGAGGTCCCGACCGACGCCTCGCATCTGGTCGTCCGCGCGATCGCGGCGACCTACGCGTCCGTCGGGCGCGACCTGCCGGGTCTCCGACTCGACGCCCGCAACGTCATCCCGCACGGCCGGGGGCTCGGATCGTCCGCCGCCGCGATCGTCGCCGGCATCATGGCGGCGAAGGGCCTCCTCGAGGGCGAGGTCGAGTTCTCGTCGTCCGACCTCCTCGCGTTGGCGGCCGAGCTCGAGGGGCATCCCGACAACGTCGCGCCCGCCCTCTTCGGCGGTCTCACGATCGCGTGGACGACGTCGACGGGGCCCGCTCACAAGCGACTCCTGGTGCATCGAGGCGTCTCGCCGGTCGTGTTCGTGCCCGAGACGACGCTCTCGACGAAGCTCGCGCGCAGTCTGCAGCCCGCCTCGGTGCCCCACGAGGACGCCACCTTCAACGTCTCCCGGTCGGCCCTGCTCGTCGCAGCCCTCGTGCAGAGCCCGGAGCTCCTGCACGCCGCCACCGAAGACCGCCTCCACCAGAGCTACCGGGCGAGCGCCATGCCCGAGACCGACGCCCTCATCCGTCTGCTCCGCGACGCGGGGCTGGCGGCCGTCGTGTCCGGCGCCGGGCCGTCCCTCCTCGTGCTCGGCAGCGACCCGGCCCAGCGCCTGTTCGCCAGTGATCTGGTGGCCGAGCACGGCGTGTCCGAGTGGCGCGCGTTGATGCTGGCCGTCGATCTCAAAGGTGCTACAGTCGTAGCGCACCCGGTAGAAAACTCAGATTTCCTGGGCATCTAGCACCGTTCGAACCTCCTCCCATCGACCTCGGGTCGATGCGATCCGATTCGGGCCGCATGGGGTTCCACGTCTTCGAGTCCCCGGGTCGCAACCATCCCGTAGTGCACATCTAGCAGTGTCCGCCTGCCGATCCGGCAGTCGTGCACCGCACCTCCGAGATCCTCTCCTGCAGCGATTCTGCGCAGGCGAGAGGCAGCGGGGTGTGAGCAGCTCTGCCCCGCCGTTCCGAGCGGGGGAGCGAAAGGAAACCATCCAGTGACCGACGTCAGCAACTCCGCGTCCATCGACCGCACCACCGAGCTCGGCGCCATGCGCCTGCCCCAGCTGCAGGCCCTCGCCTCGTCGCTCGGCATCAGCGGTCTCTCCAAGCTCCGCAAGGGCGACCTCGTGGCCGCCATCGCCGCGACTGAGGCCAGCGCCTCGACCGGCACCGTCGAGGCCCCCGCCGTCAGCGAGACCGAGATCCCCGCGGCCGCCGAGAGCATCGACATCGTCGCCCCCACGACCGAGGCGGCTCAGCCCACCCTCGACGTGGCACCCGCCGCCGAGGCGCCCGCCGTCGAGGCTCCGTCGTCCGACGCCGTCGAGGCTCCGGTCGCGCAGGCACCCGCCGCCAAGCGTCGCGGTTCGCGTCGTGCGTCGTCAGCCGCCGGCGCCCCCGCTCAGCGCGGGGCCGTCGACCACGTGAACGCCACCGAGACCGGCACCGAGCCGATCGTCGAGAGCACCGAGGCTCCCGTCGAGACCGCCCCCGCCGTCTCGGGCGCCGACCAGGCATCGTCCGCGACCGCAGCCGCGGCGACCACCGCCGAGTCGAGCGCGGCGCCCGCCGTCGCAGCCGACGAGACCCCCGCCGAGCGCCCCACGCGCAGCCGCCGCGGCTCGCGTCGCGCGACCGACGCCAGCGTGGCCGCCGCGCAGGCCCCCCAGCAGGACGACGCAGCGCAGGCTCCCGGCAGCGCCCCCGAGGCCGGCACCGCCGCGCAGGGCGTCACGGACGGCGCCGAGCAGCAGAGCGGTGCCGAGCAGCAGGGCTCCGACGAGCAGGGCGGCGACCAGCAGAACGGTCAGCAGGGCGGCGGGCGCCGCAGCCGCAACCGCAACCGCGGCGACCGGAAGAACGGCCAGAACGGCCAGAACGGCCAGCAGAACGGTCAGAACGCTCAGGGTGGTCAGCAGAACGGCCAGAACGGCCAGGCCGACGCCCCTCGCGTCGACGAGCAGCCCAAGCAGAACGGCGCCGACAAGAACGACGGTGCACGGGGCGACCAGCAGTCCGCGGGTGCTCAGGGCAACGGGCCCCAGGGCAACAGCCAGCAGAACGACGAGGGCGGCCGTCAGGGCCGTGGTCGTCAGCGTGATCGCAAGCGCGGTCGCGGCGCCACGCAGAACGACGAGTTCGAGCCCGAGATCACCGAGGACGACGTCCTGATCCCCGTCGCGGGCATCCTCGACGTTCTCGAGAACTACGCGTTCGTCCGCACGACGGGCTACCTGCCCGGCGCCAGCGACGTCTACGTGTCGCTCGGTCAGGTCAAGAAGTACTTCCTCCGCAAGGGCGACGCGGTCGTCGGCGCCATCCGCCAGCCCCGCGAGGGCGAGCAGGGTCAGGGCCGTCAGAAGTACAACGCCATCGTGCGCATCGACTCGATCAACGGCCAGCCCGTCGAGGAGGCTGCCAAGCGCGTCGAGTTCAACAAGCTGACGCCGCTCTACCCGCAGGAACGCCTCCGTCTCGAGACCGAGCCGCAGAAGCTGTCGACGCGCATCATCGACCTCGTCGCGCCCATCGGCAAGGGTCAGCGCGGTCTGATCGTCTCGCCGCCCAAGGCCGGCAAGACGCTCGTGCTGCAGGCGATCGCCAACTCGATCGCGAAGAACAACCCCGAGGTCCACCTCATGGTAGTGCTCGTCGACGAGCGCCCCGAAGAGGTCACCGACATGCAGCGGACGGTCAAGGGCGAGGTCATCGCGTCGACGTTCGACCGACCCGCCGAAGACCACACGACGGTCGCCGAGCTGGCCATCGAGCGTGCCAAGCGCCTCGTCGAGCTGGGTCACGACGTGGTCGTGCTCCTCGACTCGATCACGCGTCTGGGTCGTGCCTACAACCTGTCGGCCCCGGCCTCTGGTCGCGTTCTCTCGGGCGGCGTCGACTCGTCGGCCCTCTACCCGCCGAAGCGCTTCTTCGGTGCCGCTCGCAACATCGAGAACGGCGGCTCGCTCACCATCCTCGCGACCGCGCTCGTCGAGACCGGTTCCAAGATGGACGAGGTGATCTTCGAGGAGTTCAAGGGCACCGGCAACATGGAGCTCCGCCTGTCGCGTCACCTGGCCGACAAGCGCATCTTCCCGGCCGTCGACGTCAACGCGTCCGGCACCCGCCGTGAAGAGATGCTCCTCAGCCCCGACGAGGTCAAGATCACCTGGCGTCTGCGCCGCGCCCTCGCCGGTCTCGACCAGCAGAAGGCCCTCGAGATCGTGCTCGGCAACCTCCGCGAGACGCAGAGCAACGTCGAGTTCCTCGTGCAGGTCCAGAAGTCGGTCCCGGCGAACGGCCACGACAACGGCCACAAGGAGCACTAACAGTGTTCGAGTCGGTGGCGGTGCTGCTGGCCGAGCACGACGCTCTGCAGACCCAGCTCAGTGATCCCGCCGTCCACGCCGATGCGGCGCGGGCCAAGAAGATCAACCGGCGCTACGCCGAGCTCAGTCGGATCGTGGCGGCGCACACGGCCTGGCAGCAGGCCGGCGACGACCTCGAGGCGGCGCGCGAGCTCGCCAAAGAGGACGCCGCCTTCGCGGACGAGGTGCCGGCCCTCGAGCAGGGGCTCGACGAGACCCAGGAGCGCTTGAGGCGCCTCCTGATCCCTCGCGACCCCGACGACGGTCGCGACGTGATCATGGAGATCAAGGGCGGCGAAGGAGGCGCGGAGAGCGCTCTGTTCGCCGCCGACCTCCTGCGCATGTACCTGCACTTCGCCGAATCGCGCGGTTGGAAGACCGAGATGATCCAGAGCGACGACTCCGACCTGGGCGGCTACAAGAACGTGCAGATCGCGATCAAGTCGAACGCGAGCGACCCCTCGCAGGGCGTGTGGGCTCACCTGAAGTACGAAGGCGGCGTGCACCGCGTCCAGCGCGTGCCGGCCACCGAGTCTCAGGGCCGCATCCACACGTCGACCACGGGTGTCCTCGTGTTCCCCGAGGTCGATGCGCCCGAAGAGGTCGACATCAACCAGAACGACCTCAAGATCGACGTGTACCGCTCGAGCGGCCCCGGCGGGCAGTCGGTCAACACGACCGACTCCGCCGTCCGCATCACGCACCTGCCGACGGGCATCGTCGTGGCGATGCAGAACGAGAAGAGCCAGCTGCAGAACCGCGAGGCCGGCATGCGCGTCCTCCGGGCCCGCATCCTGGCGCGCCAGCAGGAGGAGCAGGCGGCGATCGCCTCCGACGCCCGCAAGAGCCAGATCCGGGGGATGGACCGCTCCGAGCGGATCCGCACCTACAACTTCCCCGAGAACCGCATCGCCGATCACCGCACCGGGTACAAGGCCTACAACCTCGACGTCGTCATGGACGGCGCTCTCGGGGCGGTCGTCGACTCGTGCATCCAGGCCGACGAGGAGGCCCGACTGGCCGAGATCGGCGACACCGCGTCGTGAGCGACACCGTCTCGGGCGCCTTCGCGACCGTGAGCACCGTCGACGCGGCCCTGGCGGCCGCCGAGACGGTCCTCACGGCGGCGGGTGTCCCGAGCCCCGCCGTCGACGCCGAGCTGCTCGTCGCGCACGTCACGGATCTGGGTCGCGGGGTCGTCCGGGCCAAGGCGGTGACACGCGCGCCCCTGGCGGAGGGCGACGTCGACGCACTCGCCGCGCTCGTCGTGCGCCGCGCCTCCCGCGAGCCCCTGCAGCACATCACGGGCACCGCCGCGTTCCGGGGGATGACCCTCGCGGTCGGGCCCGGCGTGTTCGTTCCGCGCCCCGAGACGGAGGGCGTCGCGCAGATCGCCATCGACGCGTTGCGCGCGGTCGCGTCCCCCCAGCCGATCGCCGTCGATCTCGGCACCGGCAGCGGGGCGCTCGCGCTCGCGCTCGCCACCGAGGTGCCGCACTCCCTCGTCTCGGCGGTGGAGCTGTCGCCCGAGGCAGCCGTCTGGACCCGCCGCAACATCACCTCCGTCGGCGCCGAGAACATCCGACTCGTCGAGGGGGATCTCGCCGACGCGCTGCCCGAGCTCGACGGCTCGGTCGACGTCGTGGTCTCCAACCCGCCGTACGTGCCGATCGGCATGATCCCGCGCGACCCCGAGGTGCGGCTGCACGACCCGGCGCTCGCGCTCTTCGGGGGCGACGACGGGCTCGTCGTGGTCCGGTCGCTCTCGCTCACGGCACGTCGCCTGCTGCGACCCGGGGGAGTCCTCGTGATCGAGCACGGCGAACTCCAAGGAGGCGCGATCCGGGCGATCCTGCAGGCCGACGGATGGCGCGGGGCCACCACCACGACCGACCTCACGGGGCGCGACCGCGCGACCACGGCGGTGCGCTGAGCGGGCTCTGCGGTCCGTCGCACTACTATCGACAGGTCATGGCCTCTCTCTACGACTGCTCCGTCGACTCCGAACTGCTCGCCGGCATGCGCTTCGCGCGCGCCGCCATCGGGCGCGGTGAGCTCGTCGTCCTGCCCACCGACACGGTCTACGGCGTCGGCGCCGACGCGTTCGACCCCGCCGCGGTCCAGCGCCTGCTCGACGCGAAGGGTCGCGGGCGTCAGTCGCCGCCGCCCGTGCTGATCAAGGGGCTCGACACGCTCGCGGCCCTCACCGAGTCCGTCCCCGACGTCGTGCGGCCGCTGCTCGACGAGTTCTGGCCCGGGCCGCTGACGGTCATCTTCCGCGCGCAGCCCTCCCTCACCTGGGACCTCGGCGAGACCCGAGGCACCGTCGCCCTGCGCATGCCGAGTCACCCGCTGGCCCTCGAGCTGCTCGAAGAGACCGGCCCGCTGGCCGTCTCGAGCGCGAACCTCACGGGTCGGCCCGCGGCGACGACGGCGGCCGACGCCCGCGACATGCTCGGCGACTCGGTCTCCGTCTACCTCGACGCCGCCGCCGTCGGTTCGGACTACGAGCGGCGCCCGGGGGCGAACACCGGCTCGACGATCGTCGATGCGACCGCCGCCGAAGACGGCGTGCTCCGGATCGTCCGGCACGGCGTGCTCGCCGACACCGAGATCACGCGCGTCGTCGGAGTCGACGCGATCGCGTGAGGTACTACCTGCTCGCGATGGCCATCGCGGCGGCGGTCAGCTTCGTCATGTCGGTGGTGGCCTGGCGGGTCGGCCTCAAGTACAAGATCTATCCCACCATCCGCGAACGCGACGTCCACAAGACGCCGACCCCGCGACTCGGCGGCGTCGCGATGTACGCCGGTGTGGTCGTGGCGCTGCTCTCCGCCTGGCTGATCTTCCCCCTAATCTCCGGTGTCGACTACTTCCGCCTCGTGTTCGCCGACGCCGGTCCGCCGCTGGCGATCATCGCGGCGGCGACGATCATCGTCGTCATCGGCGTGGTCGACGACCTCTACGACCTCGACTGGATGACGAAGCTCGCCGGGCAGATCATCGCAGCGGGGGTCCTGGCCTGGCAGGGCGTCCAGCTGGTCTCGCTTCCCCTCGGCGGCAGCCTGGCCATCGGCTCGCCCTACATGTCGCTCATCCTCACCATCCTCGCGGTGGTGCTCGTGATGAACGCCGTCAACTTCATCGACGGACTCGACGGTCTGGTCGCCGGGGTGGCCATCGTCGCCAACGGCGTGTTCTTCGTCTACAGCTTCGTCATCTCGATCACCATCGGTCAGACCGAGTACTTCAACCTGGCGGCGCTGATCTCCGCCGTGCTGATCGGCGCCTGCCTCGGCTTCCTGCCGCTGAACTGGCACCCCGCCCGACTCTTCATGGGCGACGCGGGCGCCCTGCTCACGGGGCTCCTCATGGCGACGAGCGCCATCTCGGTGACGGGTCAGATCGACCCGGCGCAGATCTCACGGACGGCGCTCCTGCCGGCCTTCATCCCGATCCTGCTCCCGTTCGCCATCCTCATCGTGCCGCTGCTCGACTTCGGGCTCGCGGTCCTCCGCCGGGTGAGCGCCGGCAAGTCGCCCTTCAGCGCCGATCGGAAGCATCTGCACCACCGCCTCCTCGACATGGGCCACTCGCATTTCCAGGCCGTCCTGATCTTCTACGCCTGGACGGTCGTCGTCGCCGTCGGCTGCCTGATGTTCCTCTTCGTCAAGCCCACGTACTTCGTCATCGTGTTCCTCTGCGTCGGGCTCGTGGCCTGCACCGCCGCGACGCTCGCGCCGCTCAGCCGACGCAAGCGCGTCGAGATGGCCGTCCAGACGACCCCGCGTGACGATCTCGAGGTCAGCGCATCCGGTCGCTTCGACCCGCTCGACGAAGCGGCCTCCGCGCTCGACCCCGCCGACACCGACACGGCCGCACAGGCCGCCGTCCCGGAACTCTCACCCCCGAAGGAACGACCATGAACGACGCCCGATCGATCTTCGTGCAGGTGCTGCGCTACACGGCCGTGCTGGCCCTCGTCATCGCCGTCGTCGGAGGAGGCGCGGGTTACCTCGCCGCCGGCACCGACGGCCTGTACAGCGCCCTGCTCGGAACAGCCCTCGCCGTGCTCTTCGCGGGCATCACGGCCGCCAGCATGCTCGTGGCGATCCGCTTCGAGCTCGCCGCCTTCTTCGGCATCGTGATGGGCGCGTGGCTCCTCAAGCTCGTCATCTTCATCGTCCTTCTCGTGCTCGTGCGCGATCAGCCGTTCGTGGACGACGTGGTGCTGTTCCTGTCGCTCGTGGTCTCGATCATCGGGACGCTCGCGATCGACGCCCTGGTGGTCGTGAGGGGGCGTCTGTCGCACGTGAGCGACGCGTCGCTGCCCCCGGCGCCACGCGACTGACAGCAGACCCTTGCAGACCTGCCAGCGAACACTGCAGCGGGTGAAATAAGCTCAGCCGATTCGTCTCTGCGGTCCATACCTTGGTAGGGTTATCTCCGTTCCCCGGCCGCGATTCTCTGCGGGTTATCGGATGACAAACCCACCAATCGTCGCGACACTTCAGGGTGCTCGCCCCGACACAGGAGATAGCGCTGATAGCGAACGCTGTGAACCTGCTCTCCGCCGCCGATGCCGGCCACGGAGACGGGGGATTCCACGCCCCGACTCTTGACGAGTTCTTCCCGCCCGCCATCTTCTTCGAGGGCACGCCCTTCGAACTGAACCGCATCATGCTGGTCCGCCTCTTCGCGATCGCCGTCATGCTGCTGCTGTTCTGGCTGGCTCTCCGCAAGGGCCGGCTCATCCCGTCCCGTGGGCAGAGCATCGCCGAACTGGGCCTCGACTTCGTCCGCATCCAGATCGTCGAGGAGATCCTCGGCGAACGACTCGGTCGCAAGTACCTGCCGATCCTGGCCGCGATGTTCTTCGGCATCTTCGCGATGAACATCACCGGCATCATCCCGGGGCTCAACATCGCCGGCACGTCCGTCGTCGCCATGCCGCTGCTGCTGGCCGTCGTCGCGTACATCATGTTCATCTACGCCGGCATCCGCGAGGCGGGTACGGGCACGTTCTTCCGCAACGCGCTCTTCCCGCCCGGTGTCCCGTGGCCGATGTACATCCTGCTGACGCCGATCGAGTTCATCAACATCTTCATCGTGCGTCCGATCTCGCTCGCCCTCCGACTCCTGTTGAACATGATGGTCGGACACCTCCTGCTGGTGCTCTGCTTCGCGGCGACGCACTTCTTCTTCTTCAGCATGAGCGGCGGGTTCATGGCCTTCGGCGCCCTGACCCTCATCGGCGGCTTCGTGATGACCATCGTCGAGATGGCCGTCGCGATCCTGCAGGCCTACGTCTTCACACTCCTCGCCTCGGTCTACATCCAACAGGCTGCGGCGAAAGAACACTAAGAACGACGACGGCGTCCGTCGACCGACGGACACCGCCCAACCGGAAGGAAACACAAGTGGACACCACCACGATCCTCGCTGAGATCAACGGCAACATCGCGACCGTCGGCTACGGCCTCGCTGCGATCGGCCCCGGTATCGGTATCGGCATCGTCGCGGGCAAGACCGTCGAAGCCATGGCTCGTCAGCCCGAGCTCGCCGGCCGCCTCCAGGTCACCATGTTCCTGGGTATCGCATTCACCGAGCTGCTGGGCTTCATCGGCCTCGCCGCCGGCTTCATCTTCTCCTGATCAGTTAGGACGACACACCGATGATCGAGACGATCCTCGCGGCCGAAGGCGGCGCGCCCGAAGGGGCTGCCATCTTCTTCCCCGCCGATTACGACATCCTCTGGTCCCTCGTCGTCTTCGTGGTCATCGCTGCGTTCTTCGGGATCTTCGCGATCCCCAGGTTCCGCAAGATCCTCGACGAGCGCGCCGAGAAGATCGAGGGTGGCATCAAGCACGCCGAGGCCGCTCAGGCCGAGGCCGCCGTGGCCCTCGACGAGTACAAGAAGCAGCTCGCGGACGCTCGGGCCGAGGCTGCGCGCATCCGTGAGGCGGCGCGTGCCGAGGGCAACGAGATCCTCGCCGAGATCAAGCAGCAGGCTCAGGCCGACGCCGATCGCATCACAGCATCTGCACACGCCCAGATCGAGGCCGAGCGCCAGGCCGCCGTGGCCTCCCTCCGGGCCGAGGTCGGATCGCTCGCGATCGACCTCGCGTCGGGTGTCATCGGCGAGTCGCTCAACGACGACGCCAAGGCGTCGGCAGTCGTCGACCGCTTCCTGGCCGACCTCGAAGCCGACCAGAACGCTAAGGCGGGCAGCTGACGATGGGTTCCATGTCCCGAGAGGCCCTCGGGTCGGCACGGTCCGTCCTCTCCGATCTGGGTGGGGCGGCCGACCTGGCCACCGGCGAGCAGTTGCTCGACGCTGGCCGGGTCATCGGCGGCTCGGTGCAGCTGCAGGCCTACTTCGCCGATCCGTCGACAGACGTCGTCGTCAAGAAGCAGCTCGTGGACCGGCTCTTCGGCTCGTTCTCCGAGGCGGCACGGGCCCTGCTCGTGTCGGTCGTCGGCAGTCGGTGGTCGTCGTCCCGCGATCTGCTCGCCGGCATCGAAGAACTCGGGTTCCGGGTGATCGCACTCAGCGCCCCCGGCGACAGCGGCATCGAGAACGAGCTCTTCGCGTTCGACGCCGTCGTCCGATCCGACGCTCAGCTGGAGCTGGCCATCGGAACCAAGCTCAGCGACGCGTCGTCGAAGGCGGGCCTCGTCCAGCGTCTGCTGGGCGACAAGGCGAGTCCTCAGACGCTCGCCATCGTGTCGCACCTCGTGCGCCAGCCTCGCGGTCGGCGCATCGGCGAGCTGCTCCGCACGGCCGCCGACATCGTCGCCGACCAGTCCGACCAGCTCGTGGCCACCGTGACGAGTGCGACCCGGCTCGACTCGTCGCACGTCGCTCGTCTCGAGGCGGGGCTCGCGCGCCAGTTCGGGCGTAATCTCCGCATCAACCAGGTCATCGACCCGGCCATCATCGGCGGTCTGCGTGTGCAGGTCGGCGACGAGGTCATCGACGGGACCGTCGCTACGAAGCTGAGTCTCCTCCGACTCCAGCTCGCCGGTTAGACGCGACCTCCCCCACACAGACTCGAGGCCTCCTGAAGCCTCGCTACGAATAGGAATCACAATGGCAGACATCAAGATCAGCCCCGATGAGATTCGCGACGCGCTGAAGGACTTCGTCTCGTCGTACGACCCGTCGAAGGCCTCCACCACGGAGGTCGGCCACGTCACGGACGCCGCCGACGGCATCGCGCACGTCGAGGGTCTCCCGGGCGTCATGGCGAACGAGCTCATCCGCTTCGCGGACGGCACCCAGGGCCTCGCCCAGAACCTCGACGAAGACGAGATCGGCGCGATCGTCCTCGGCGAGTTCTCCGGCATCGAAGAGGGCATGGAGGTCACCCGTACGGGAGAGGTCCTCTCGGTCCCCGTCGGTGACGGCTACCTCGGCCGCGTCGTCGACCCGCTCGGCGCCCCGATCGACGGACTCGGCGACATCGCGACCGAGGGTCGTCGTGCTCTCGAGCTCCAGGCTCCCGGCGTCATGCAGCGCAAGTCGGTCCACGAGCCCATGCAGACCGGCATCAAGGCCATCGACGCCATGATCCCCGTCGGCCGCGGCCAGCGTCAGCTGATCATCGGCGACCGCCAGACCGGCAAGACCGCCATCGCCATCGACACCATCATCAACCAGAAGGCGAACTGGGAGTCCGGCGACGAGACCAAGCAGGTGCGCTGCATCTACGTGGCCATCGGTCAGAAGGGCTCGACGATCGCCTCCGTCAAGGGTGCGCTCGAAGAGGCCGGCGCCATGGAGTACACGACCATCGTCGCCGCTCCCGCCTCCGACCCCGCCGGCTTCAAGTACCTCGCGCCCTACACGGGCTCGGCCATCGGCCAGCACTGGATGTACAGCGGCAAGCACGTCCTCATCATCTTCGACGACCTGTCGAAGCAGGCCGAGGCGTACCGCGCCGTGTCGCTCCTGCTGCGTCGTCCGCCGGGCCGCGAGGCGTACCCCGGCGACGTCTTCTACCTGCACTCGCGTCTGCTCGAGCGTTGCGCGAAGCTCTCCGACGAGCTGGGTGCCGGTTCGATGACGGGTCTGCCCATCATCGAGACCAAGGCGAACGACGTGTCGGCGTACATCCCGACCAACGTGATCTCGATCACCGACGGTCAGATCTTCCTGCAGTCCGACCTGTTCAACGCGAACCAGCGCCCCGCCGTCGACGTCGGCATCTCGGTGTCGCGTGTCGGTGGTGACGCTCAGGTCAAGTCGATCAAGAAGGTCTCGGGCACGCTGAAGCTCGAACTGGCGCAGTACCGGTCGCTCGAGGCGTTCGCGATGTTCGCATCCGACCTCGACGCTGCCAGCCGTCGCCAGCTCGCCCGTGGTGCGCGTCTGACCGAGCTGCTCAAGCAGCCGCAGTACTCGCCCTACCCCGTCGAAGAGCAGGTCGTCTCGATCTGGGCCGGTACCAACGGCAAGCTCGACGAGGTCCCCGTCCCCGACATCCTCCGGTTCGAGCGCGAACTGCTCGACTACATGGGTCGCAACACCGACGTGCTGAGCAAGCTGCGCGACACGAACGTGCTGAGCGACGACATCGTCTCGGCCCTCGACTCGGGCATCGACTCGTTCAAGCAGGAGTTCCAGACGGGTGAGGGCAAGCCCCTCGCCTCCGTCGGGCGCGAAGAGTTCACGGCCACCGACGCCGACGACGTCAACCAGGAGAAGATCGTCAAGACGAAGCGCTGACGCGCTCTTCGACGATCACGACTGACGAGACAACAGGAGAACAATGGGAGCCCAACTCAGGGTCTACCGACAGAGGATCCGCTCGGCGCAGACGACCAAGAAGGTCACGCGCGCCATGGAGCTCATCTCCGCGTCGCGCATCCAGAAGGCGCAGGCGCGGATGAAGTCCTCGGGTCCGTATTCGCGGGCCATCACGCGGGCGGTGTCGGCGGTGGCGACGTTCTCGGACGTCGATCACATCCTCACCACCGAGCCCGCGACGATCGAGCGCGCTGCGATCGTCGTCTTCACGTCCGACCGTGGTCTCAACGGCGCGTTCAGCTCGAACACGCTGAAGGAGAGCGAGCAGCTCGCCGAGCTGCTGCGCAGCCAGGGCAAGGACGTCGTCTTCTACATCGTCGGTCGGAAGGCTCAGAACTACTTCGCCTTCCGCAAGCGCGATGCGGAGCATATCTGGACGGGCAACACCGACCAGCCCGAGTTCGCGACGGCGAAGGAGATCGGCGACGCGGTCGTCGGCAAGTTCCTCACCGAGGCGGCCGAGGGCGGCGTCGACGAGATCCACATCGTCTACAACCGCTTCGTGAACATGGTCAGCCAGGTCCCCGAGGTCGTCCGGCTCCTTCCCCTGGAGGTCGTGGAGGGCATCGAAGAGCCTGCTGACGACGAGGTGCTCCCGCTCTACGACTTCGAGCCGGATCCGACGGAGGTGCTGGACGCGCTTCTGCCCGTCTACATCGAGAGCCGCATCTTCAACGCCATGCTCCAGTCCGCGGCTTCCGAGCACGCGGCCCGTCAGAAGGCCATGAAGGCGGCGAGCGACAACGCCGACACCCTCATCCGCGACTTCACCCGTCTGGCGAACAACGCCCGACAGGCCGAGATCACGCAGCAGATCTCCGAGATCGTGGGCGGCGCCGACGCCCTCAGCTCGGCCAAGTAGATCTGCACCCCAGTTTCATCATCCGAAGAGAGAGAAGCCATGACTGACACCGCAACCGCGCCGGTCGCGACCGAGTCGGCTCCCGGCGTCGGGCGAATCGCCCGGGTCACGGGCCCCGTCGTCGACATCGAGTTCCCGCACGACGCCATCCCGGGCGTCTACAACGCGCTCAAGACCACGATCACCATCGGCGACACGACCAGCGAGCTGACGCTCGAGGTCGCGCAGCACCTCGGTGACGACCTCGTCCGCGCCATCGCGCTGAAGCCCACCGACGGCCTCGTCCGTGGCCAGGACGTCACCGACACGGGCGGCCCCATCTCCGTTCCCGTCGGCGACGTCACCAAGGGCAAGGTCTTCAGCGTCACGGGCGACATCCTGAACCTCGAGGGCGACGAGCAGATCGAGATCACGGAGCGCTGGCCGATCCACCGCAAGCCCCCGGCCTTCGACCAGCTCGAGTCGAAGACGCAGCTCTTCGAGACCGGCATCAAGTCCATCGACCTCCTGACCCCGTACGTCCAGGGTGGGAAGATCGGCCTCTTCGGTGGGGCCGGCGTCGGCAAGACCGTCCTCATCCAGGAGATGATCCAGCGCGTCGCACAGGACCACGGTGGAGTCTCCGTGTTCGCCGGTGTCGGTGAGCGGACCCGCGAGGGCAACGACCTCATCGCCGAGATGGAAGAAGCGGGTGTCTTCGACAAGACGGCCCTCGTCTTCGGCCAGATGGACGAGCCGCCGGGAACGCGCCTCCGTGTCGCCCTGTCGGCGCTGACGATGGCGGAGTACTTCCGCGACGTGCAGAAGCAGGACGTCCTGCTCTTCATCGACAACATCTTCCGCTTCACGCAGGCCGGCTCCGAGGTGTCGACCCTCCTCGGTCGCATGCCCTCCGCCGTGGGCTACCAGCCGAACCTCGCCGACGAGATGGGCGTCCTCCAGGAGCGCATCACCTCGACCCGTGGCCACTCGATCACGTCGCTGCAGGCCATCTACGTGCCTGCGGACGACTACACCGACCCGGCCCCGGCGACGACCTTCGCGCACCTCGACGCCACGACCGAGCTCTCCCGCGAGATCGCATCGCAGGGTCTGTACCCCGCGATCGACCCGCTGACCTCGACCAGCCGCATCCTCGACCCCCGCTACCTGGGCGATGCGCACTACAACACGGCCATCCGCGTCAAGGCCATCCTCCAGAAGAACAAGGAGCTCCAGGAGATCATCGCGATCCTCGGTGTCGACGAGCTCTCCGAAGAGGACAAGATCACCGTCTCGCGCGCCCGTCGCATCCAGCAGTTCCTCTCGCAGAACACGTACATGGCGAAGAAGTTCACGGGTGTCGAAGGCTCCACCGTGCCTCTGAAAGAGACCATCGAGTCGTTCACGGCGATCGCCGACGGCGAGTTCGACCACGTGGCGACCCAGGCGTTCTTCAACGTCGGCTCGATCTCCGACGTCGAAGAGAAGTGGGCTCAGATCCAGAAGGAGAACGGCTGATCGTGGCTGCTCTCTCAGTGAGCGTCGTCTCGGCCGACCACGAAGTGTGGTCGGGCGAGGCGTCGTCGATCGTCGCTCGCACCGCCGAGGGTGAGATCGGGATCCTCCCGGGTCACGAGCCCATCCTCGCCATCCTGGCCACGGGTCAGGTGCGCGTCCGGTTGTCCGACGGCACGACCGTCGAGGCCACCGCCGACGACGGGTTCCTGTCCGTCGAGAACGATACGGTCACCGTCGTCGCGCGCAACGCGCAGCTCGTCTGACCCGTTCGTCCTCCGCTACACCGTGCTGTTCCTGCTGCCCCCGTCCGAGACGAAACTCGACGGGGGCAGCAGTGCGTCCAGGCTCGAACTCGACGGCCTCGCCTACCCCGGCCTGACAGGCGTGCGTCGTGACGTGATCGGGCGCCTGTCGCTGTTGGCATCCGACGACGTCGCGGCCCTCTCCGCTCTCAAACTCGGCCCCCGGCAGCTTCACGAAGTCGTCCGCGATCGCGAGATCGAGACCTCTCCGACCATGCGCGCACTGAGCCGATACACGGGTGTGCTGTTCGACCCTCTCGATGCCGCGCGCCTGTCTCCGGCCGCCTGGCAATGGGCCCACCGCCACATCCTCGTGCACTCGGCGCTCTTCGGACCGGTGCGTGCCACCGATCTCATCCCCGCGTACCGGCTGTCGCACGACTCCCGACTGCCCGGTGCGTCGCTCCGATCGACCTGGCGCCGACCCGTCTCGGAGGTGCTCGACGACGCCGGCGAATTCGTCGTCGACCTGCGCTCCGAGGGGTACGTCGGGCTCGGGCCCGCGGGCGACCGATCCACCTACATCCGGGTCGTCTCCGACGCAGGCGGTCGTCGGCGGGCGCTGAACCACTTCAACAAGAAGTCGAAGGGGCTTCTCATGGCGGCGCTCCTCGCCGATCGACCGACGCTCGAGACCGCCGTCGACTTCTTCGACTGGTGCCAAGACAACGAGATCGTCGTCGAACCCGGCCACGAGACCCTGCTCGTCGCCGAGACGCTGCTCGAGCGGGAGTCCGTTCAGGTGACCGGCACCGGGCCCTCCCGATAGACGATCCCCTCATGACGGAGCAGCCACTGCTTCGTCTCGACTCCGCTCCCCACCGTGTATCCCGTGACGCCGCCGGTGCGCCCGAGGACGCGATGGCAGGGGATCAGCAGGGGCAGGGGGTTCGCCGCGACGGCCCCGCCGACGGCGCGACCGGCCTGCGGGCTGCCGATCACACCGCCCAGGCGGCCGTAGGTCGTCGTCTCGCCCCACGTGACGTCCGTCAGCGCCGACCATATCGAGCGCTGGAACATCGTGCCGGTCATCCGCAACGGCAGATCGAACCGCCGACGGTGACCGGTGAAGTAGTCGCCGAGCTGACGTCGGGCAGCATGCAGCAGAGCGTCCGGTCGTTCGTCGAGATGATCGTGGGGGAGCGGCCCCGTTCCGGCGACGACGACGCGTTCGACGGCGAAGTGCCGGGAGACGATCTCGATGCGGCCGATGGGGCTGTCCAGTCGGACGAAGCCGACGTCGTCCTCCACGCGGTCGTCGTCCGGTGGGAGCGGAGGCACGAGGACGAGGTCAGGCATGGCGTCACCGTAGGAGGCGCACAGGGGGGCGGGGCGGGACGCGGGCGGGGGTGTGGACGGATCGCGTCGATCGGCGTCGGTGGAGGAGACGACCGGGGGCGCGACCGGCGCTAGCGTGTCTGACGAGGCGACCCGCGCCTCCTCGGCTGCCCGACGGAAGGACGACCGCGTGCGATCCGACGATCCCGACCGGGGCGAGCACCTCGACGACACCGTGCTGTCCCGGCTCGACGACACGGTGCTCCGACGCACCGACCGTCGAGGGTCCGCGGCGGTCGGTGCCGAGACGCGGGCGCCGGCGCCACGCCGCCTGTCGGGCGTCGTGATCGGGGACAGCGTCTTCCGGCTGGACGGACCCGTGATCGTGGGCCGCCGCCCCACGGCTCCCCGGGTGGTGCGCGGAGCCGCACCCCGGCTGGTGTCCGTCCCGTCTCCGACGCACGAGGTGTCGGGCAGTCACGTGGAGTTCCGGCAGGACGGCGACGTGGTGGTGGTCACCGATCTGCGGTCGACCAACGGCACGACCGTGAGGTCGCCGGCGCGGCTTCCGGTGAGACTTCGGCAAGGCGAGTCGACCGTGGCGGTTCCAGGCACGATAGTTGACCTAGGCGACGGGAACTCCCTCGAGATCGTCGCCCCTCTCAGATCAACCGCTCAGGAAGAACCCCACACGTGACAGAGCTCGGCCGCCCGACGACCGCCCACACCGTGACCGTCGGCGACGACTCGGTCGTCCTCGACTGGGCCGGTGCGACCGACGTGGGGCGCAGGCGGGCCCACAACGAAGACAGTCTCCTCGCGGAGTCGCCGTTCTTCGTCGTCGCGGACGGCATGGGCGGGCACAGCGCCGGCGACGTGGCGAGCGACGCCGTCGTGCGCCGCATGCTCGAGGTGTCCGAGGGCGCGACGGCCTCGACCGACGACGTCGAGGAGGCGCTGCGCCGTGCGACGGCGGACATCGCTGTCGCGGCGGAGGAGACCGAGCTCGGCGTCGGGACGACCGCGACGGGCGCCGTGCTGACGCACGGCGACGAGGGCTTCGAGTTCACCGTCTTCAACGTCGGCGACTCGCGCGTGTACCTCCTGCACGAGGGGCGGCTCCACCAGGTCACCGTCGACCACTCCGTGGTCCAGGAGATGGTGAACGCCGGTCTGCTCAAGGCGGAGGACGCCGAGGGCCACCCCGACAGCAACGTCATCACCCGCGCCGTCGGGTTCGACACCGACCAGGAGCCGGACTACTGGCGGGTGCCCGCCCGACCCGGCCTGCGCCTCCTCGCCTGCTCGGACGGGTTGACGAAGGAGCTGTCCGGTCAGCGCATCGAGGAGATCCTGGTCGACGTGAGCGATTCGCTCGCGGCGGCCGGCGCACTCGTCGATGCCGCCGTCGAGGCCGGTGGGCGCGACAACGTCACAGCGGTGGTCATCGACGTCCGTGCCGCGAGCGAGGCCCTCGGCGCGACCGACGAGTGACCCGGGTCGCGGTCCACCGCGTCGAGGTTCATCGATCCCTCCCCAGAAGTGGGGGAGGGCGCGGCACCCCACGGAGTCGCCGCTCGTGGCGAGAGGCCCGGTGGCGACACCTACAATCGATCGCGCCGACCCGACGTCGGCCCACCTGACCGAACGACCGACCTTCGAGGAGGCCGACGTGGCGCGACGACTGCCGTCCCAGCCCCCTGTGCTGCCCGGTTTCACGCCGGTGCGGGTGCTCGGCTCGGGCGGCTTCGCCGACGTGTTCCTGTACGAGCAGAACATGCCGCGTCGTCAGGTCGCGGTGAAGGTCATGCTCAGCGAGGTCGTCGACGACCGCGTGCGTCAGATGTTCCAGGCCGAGGCCAACCTCATGGCGCAGCTCAGCGCGCATC
Source organism: Frigoribacterium sp. AC759 (assembly GCF_979256015.1). Classification (NCBI taxonomy): domain Bacteria; kingdom Bacillati; phylum Actinomycetota; class Actinomycetes; order Micrococcales; family Microbacteriaceae; genus Frigoribacterium; species Frigoribacterium sp. AC759. The sequence goes on from NZ_CEEDMT010000012.1 coordinate 31,540, forward strand.
CGTCGATCCTCACCGTCCATCAGGCGAGCGTGTCCGCCGACGGTCGGCCCTATCTCGTGATGGAGCTCTGCTCCTCCTCGCTCAGCGATCGCTACCGAAAAGACCGCATCCCGGTGGCGGACGTCCTCCGCATCGGCGTCAAGATCGGCAGCGCCGTCGAGACCGCGCATCGACAGGGTGTGCTGCATCGCGACCTCAAACCGTCCAACATCCTGACCACCGCCTACGGGCATCCCGTCCTGTCCGACTTCGGCATCGCCGCGTCGCTCGTCGAGAGCGAGCCGAACGACGTCGTCGGCATGTCCATCCCCTGGTCGGCACCCGAGGTCCTCCTGGACGAGACGGGCGGCACCATCGAGTCCGAGGTCTGGTCGCTCGGGGCGACCGTCTACTCGCTCCTGGCCGGACGCAGCCCCTTCGAGATCCTCGGCGGGGAGAAGAACACCGCGTCCGATCTGATCGCGCGGATCGACAAGGCCCGCCTCGCGCCCACCGGTCGGACGGACGTGCCGGCGAGCCTCGAGCGCGTCCTCGCGACGGCGATGTCGAGACGCCCCCAGCAGAGGCCGTCGAGCGTGCTCGAGCTGATCCGGGAGCTGCAGCGGATCGAGAGCGAGATCGGCGTCGCGCAGACCCCGATCGAGGTCGCCGTCGACGACTGGGCGCTCGCCACCGTGGCGGACCTCGAAGACCGGACGCGCCTCCGGGGGGCCGCCCCGGCGGTGTCGGCGAGTCGTCGCCGCCGACGACGGCGCGTGACCGAGGCTCAGGCCCGGGCGGTCCACGGTGGCGACACGGTCGGGGATCGCGCCGTCTCCCGAGGGGTCGCGACGAGGACGGGCCGCGAGGGGCGCAGCAGGACGAGGGGCGCGATGGTGGGGCTGCTGGTGGCCGTCGCGGTCGGCGTCATCGCTCTGGGGGCGGCCGCCACGCTGGTGCTGGTGCGATCCGACCCGGACAGCATCCCGCGGGTGGTCGACGTCGAGGCGGAACGGGACGGCGAGACCGTGACCTTCCGCTGGGACGATCCGGGCCTGCGGGCCGGCGACCTGTACGTCATCGAGACCGACACCGCCGGGAGGGCCGACACCAGCCAGCAGGCGGGCGCGAGCTTCGTCGTCGGCGACGCGGCCGACCGTTCCGAGGTCTGCGTGACGGTGAGCGTCAATCGCGCCGGCCGCACGGGCCAGCCGAGCGCGGAGACGTGCGCGTCGGGGGAGGGCGGATGAGTCGTCTCGGCGCCTGGATGCGATCGCATCGATCGGCGGTGGCCACGGGTGTCAGCGGGCTCGTCATCGTGGGACTCGTTGCGGGCGTGGCCCTCGTCGGGCCGGGGTACGAGCAGCAGCGCCTCGACCTGGACGACGGCACCGTCTGGGTGGCGAACGGCTCGCGGACGGCGATCGGCCGCGCCAACCCCGACGTGGGGGAGCTGAACTCCGCCGTCCGGAGTCAGGGTTCGGATCTCTCGGTCGTGCAGACTCCGACCGCCGTCGTGCTCGTCGACCGTACGAGCGCGACGGCGGGGATCGTGGACCCCGCGACCGCCACGGCGGATGTCAGCGTGCCGCTGCCGCCCGAGAGCCCCGAGGTGCTGCTCGTCGGCGATCGCGCCGTCGTCCTGTCGGGGGGCACGGGCGAGGTCTGGTCGACGCCGGCGGCCGAGCTCGACTCGTTCACGAGCGACGCCGCCGCCGACTTGAGCCTCGGGGGCGACCTGGTGGCCGGCACCTCACCCGAGGGAGGGATCGTCGTGTTCTCGGCCGAGAGCGGGATGGTCTCTCTGGTCGACTCCGGCCAGGGGCTCGACGTGACGTCGACGCAGGCCGTCGAGACGACCGGCGAGGGGCCTTATCAGGTGGCGGCCGCCGGCTCCCACTGGGCGCTGCTCGACACGGTGTCGGGCGAGCTGACCGTCGACGGACGCACGGTGGAGGTGCCGGGCGGCGGAGATGGAGTCTCCGCCCTGCAGACCGGCGGCGCCGCCGACGACGCGTTCGTCGTCGCCACGCCGAGCGGTCTCTCGTCCGTGCCGTTCGCCGCCGACCGCGTCGACGAGCTCGTCTCGGGTCGAGACGGGACGCCGGCACGACCGGTGGTCGTCGACGGATGTCTCCGGGCAGCCTGGTCGGACGGGACGGAGTGGAGCGACTGCTCGTCGTCACGCGGCGGTCTCACCGCACTCGAGGGGGTGCCCGCCGACGCGGGTCTCGTCTACGACGTGAACGGACGCCGGGTCGTCTTGAACGATCCGGTCACCGGTCGCAGCTGGGCGGTGCAGTCGGGCGGCCGACTCATCGACAACTGGGACGACCTGCTCGATCGCGACGAGATGCGACAGGACGACGAGGACGACGTCGGCGACGACACGCTCGAGCTCGACCCCGACCAGAAGGCGCCGGTCGCCGCCGACGACGACTTCGGAGCCCGCGCCGGTCGCGCCACGAGCCTCCCCGTGCTGCTCGACGACTACGACCCGAACGGCGATCCGCTGTCGATCGACACGGTCGAGGGCGTCGACGACGCGGCCGGACGGGTCGACATCGTCGACGACAGGCAGCATCTGCTCCTCACCCTCGACGACGCCGCGAGCGGCGTGCTCGTCTTCGACTACACGATCTCGGACGGGAGGGGCGGACGGGACACGGCGACGGTCACCGTGACGGTCCGGTCGCCCGACGAGAACGGTCCGCCCGAACAGCGTCGATCGTCGGAGGCGGTGGTCGCGTCGTCGGGTCGGGTCACCACGCCGGTGCTGGGCGACTGGGTGGACCCCGACGGCGATGCCTTCTATCTGACGTCCGCCTCGGGCGAGGGCGGTGTCTCGTCCGCACCGGACGGCGACGTCGTCTACCAGGACAGCGGCGCCGGGGCGACGACCACGGACGTCGCGCTCACGGTGTCCGACGGGCGCGCCGAGGCCAACGGCGTGCTGCGCATCACCGTCGCGGCGGCGGGGGACACCCCGCTGACGACCGACTCCTTCTCGGTCCAGGCCTACGCGGGTCGGCAGACGACGATCAGGCCCCTGGCCTACGCCGAGGGAGGCACGGGCCCGGTCTCGCTGAACAGCGTCCCGGCACAGGAGGGCGCGGAGATCGCTCCGAGCTACGACGCGGGGACGCTGCTCTTCACGAGCGACGAGGTCCGGACCCACAACCTGGAGTACACGGTCACCGACGGCGACCAGACCGCGAGCGGGACCATCCGCGTGGAGGTGCTCTCGCCGCCCGACGTCAACAGCGCACCCGTGACGACGCCCAAGACGGTGTTCGTCGAGACGCTCAGCAGCGAGACCGTCGATGCGGCCGGGACCGATCGTGATCCCGCCGGGAACGTCCTCCTCGTGACCTCGGTCTCGCAGGCGCCCGAGTCGACCGGGCTCCGGGTCGAGACGATCGACCAGCGCTACGTCCGGGTGACGCTGACCAGACCCCTCGACGACGGTCCCGTCGAGCTGTCGTACACCGTGACGAACGGGCTCGCCTCCGCGGTGGGGAGCATCACCGTCGTGGAGATCCCCCGCCGCTCGCAGACCCAGCCGCCGGTCGCCACCGACGATCAGGCGACTGTCCGTGCGGGAGACGTCATCGACATCGACGTCCTCGCGAACGACGAGCAGCCGAACGGCGACGAGGTCTCGCTCGGGCACGACCTCCGTCGCCCGGTGCCGGAGGGTGGCGGTCTGCTGTTCGCCTCGGGTGACCGACTGCGCTACCTGGCCCCCGAGACGCCGGGCATCGTGTCGGCCGTCTACACGGCGGTCGGCGAGGACGGCCAGACCGCCGACGCCCAGGTCACCATCACGGTCCGGGAGTCCGATGCGGCGACCAACGCGCCGCCCGTGCCGGAGACCGTCACCGCACGCGTCGTCGCGGGCGAGACGGTCCGCATCACCGTCCCGCTCGACGGCATCGACGCCGACGGAGACAGCGTGCAGCTCGTCGGGATCGGCAGCAACCCCGACAAGGGGGCCGTGTCGATGTCCGGTCCCGATCGTCTCGACTACGAGGCGGGCCCGTACGCGGCGGGCACCGACACGTTCGAGTACTCGGTGGTGGACGGCCTCGGGGCGCGAGCCACCGGCGTGGTGCGCGTCGGAGTGTCGGCCAGGGCGGACGGCTCCCGGGCCCCCGTCGCCGTGGAGGACGACGTCACGATGCGACCGGGCGGTTCGATCACCGTCCGGGTGCTCGACAACGACTCCGACCCCGACGGCGGAGATCTCTCGGTCACGGGCGTCGAGTCGAGTGATGAGACGGTCGATGCCGTGGTGGTCGACGACGAGCTCGTCACGGTCACGCCGCCGTCGACGCCCGGCAGCTACGGCGTGGTGTACGAGGTCGAGAACGCGCGCGGGGGGTCGAGCTCGAGCTTCGTCACCGTGACCGTCGATCCCGACGCTCCGCCGAACCCCCCGCTCGCCGACGACACCGTGCTCGACCTGCGCGACATCCGCGGTCGGGTGTCGGTCGACGTCGACGTCCTCGCGAACGTCTTCTCCGCCGACGTCCCGACCTCCCGGCTGGGACTCGGCGTCGAGACCGGCTACGACGGGACGGCCGAGGTGACGGAGGCCAGGCGCCTCCGGATCACGGTGACCGACGCGAGTCAGATCGTCCCGTTCTGGGTGTCGCACCCGGCCGACCCCGACGTCCGGTCGCTCGCCTTCGTTCGGGTCCCCGGCTTCGACGACGCGCTGCCTCAGCTCGACCGCTCCGCCCCGTCGCTCTCCGTCGTGAGCGAGAGCACCCTCCGCATCGATCTCGAGGACTACGTCATCGCGGCCGGAGACCGGGGCGTCCGGCTGACCGATGCGGGGTCCGTCCGGGCGACCCACGCGAACGGCGACGACCTCGTGGTCGACGACACGACCCTGAGCTTCACCTCCGCCGATCTGTTCTTCGGGGTCGCCTCCGTCTCCTTCGAGGTCACGGACGGCCGCTCGGCCGACGACCCCGAGGGTCGGACGGCGACCCTCGTGCTGCCGATCACGGTCACGCCGCGCGACAACCAGCCGCCGGTGTTCACCGGGACGTCCCTCGACCTCGAACCGGGGGAGTCGCGTTCGATCGACCTCTCGAGGGTGACGACCTACCCGTACCCCGACGACGTCGGCGAGCTCCGGTACGAGCTGGGACGGGCGTCCGGGCCGGGGTTCTCCTTCGATCTCACAGGACGCGAGCTGACGGTCACCGCCGCCGCGTCGACGGTCGAGGGCACCACGCGCACCCTGCCCGTATCGGTCTCCGACTCCGCGGCCGTCGGACGAGGAGGCGCGGTGCGGCTGTCCGTCGTCGGCTCGACCCGGCCGCTGGTCGCCCCGGCCGCCGACACGGTCGTGGTGGCTCGTGGCGGGGCCGCCACGGTCGACGTGCTCGCGAACGACGAGAGCCGGAACCCCTTCCCGGGGCAGCCCCTGCGCGTCGGCGGCATCCGCGGTCTGGCCGGCGCCTCGCTGCCGGCCGGGGTCGCCGTGACGCCGAGCGACGACGGACGGACGCTGGCGGTGCGCGTGGCCGCGACGGCCTCGCCGATCGACGCCAACATCCAGTACCAGGTGGTGGACGCGACCGGTGATCCCTCGCGCGCGGTCTGGGGCAATGTCACGGTCTCCGTCCAGGACGTCCCCGACACCCCGGTGGCACCCGTCCGAGTCGGGGACTCCTCGGGCGGCCGGCTGACGCTCTCGTACGCTGCGCCGGCGTCGAACAACTCCCCTCTGACCGGCTTCCGTCTCACGGGCGTCGGGTCGGGCGGCACGGTCTACACGAGGGACTGCGGCGTGTCGACGGTCTGCACCCTCACCGACCTCGATCCCGAGCAGACCTTCCGGTTCTCCGTCGTCGCCGCCAACGCCGTGGGCGCCTCGGAGCCCAGCGCCTCGAGCGACCCGTACCGTGCCGACTTCGTACCCGCGGCTCCCGGTGACGTGCAGGTGTCGCCGTCGACGACGGCGCCCGGGGTCCTCGACGTCCGATGGGCCGCCGTGCCGCGACCTGCCGGAGGGACCGCCGTGACGGGCTACACGGTCGAGATCACGGGCGACGGGGCGCCGGGGCCGCGGTCGACGACCTCGACGTCGGCGTCCATCCCCGGCCTCGTGCCGGGAGCCCGCTACGACGTGCGGGTCTTCGCGACCAACAGGGCGCAGGTCGCCGACGCGTCCGACTGGTCGCGGAGCAGCGCGGTTCGGGCCGCAGCCGTCGGCGTCCCCGGCGCCTTCGCCGTCCGGGCCGGAGCCACGACGAACCAGGTGTCGATCTCCTGGACCGTGCCGGGCGCGGCCGGAGGGTCGGCTCCCCGCTTCGACGTCTACCGGTCGACGTCCGGGACGACGGTCACCGGGTGCTCGGCGACCGGCACCAGAGTGGCGCAGGGCCTCTCGTCGACCACCTACAGCGAGTCGCCCGACCGGGACGCGACCTACGGTTACACGGTCGTCGCGTCGAACGGGATCTTCTGCTCGAGCGCCGGCGCGACGGCGGAGAGCGTGACGCCGCCGGGTCGCGCCGAGGGATCGGTGGCCGTCGAGTACCGCGGCCCGGGGGGTCTGTTCAAGGCGCGCGTCCAGGGGCTGTCCGCACCGGGAGCCGTCGACTCCTACCGGTACCGGCTCGGTTCCGGCGAGTGGCGTCCCGTGCCCGCCGACGGCTTCATCGCCGACGACAACGGGAACGGCGTGCCTCTCAGCGTCACCCTGCAGGCCTGCCGCACGGGTCAGACCCGCGACGAGTGCGGTCCCGCGTCGGCCGCGACGAGCGCGACCCCGGTCGACACGAGGGCCGTCGTGTCCTCCTGCACGGTCGGCGCGCCCCTGGGAGCGTCGGAGCCCCGCAACGTCGGCACGCCCGTGACGTCCGTCGTCGTGACGTTCGCCGGGCCGGGCTTCCCCGGGGGAGTCTCGAGCGACCCCGAGGGGATCGCCTACGGTTACAGCAGCGTGGTCCCGGACGGCGCGACCTCCGTGTCGGTCAAGGCGACCGTCGACGGTCACACCGACCCCGAGTCGGCGACCGCGCTCTGCGATCCCGCGCCCGGGCCCGCGTCGACCGACCCGACCGACCCCACCCCCTGACGAGAGAGCGAACGATCGCATGAGCATGACCCCCGAGCAGGCCGCCTGGTTCTCCGACGTCTTCGGTCGCCTGGTGGCCGGCGTCGACCAGGTGCTGCTCGGCAAGTCGTTCGTGGTCAGGCTGTCGTTCACGGCGATGCTGAGCGAGGGGCACCTCCTCCTCGAGGACTTCCCCGGAACGGGCAAGACGTCCCTCGCCCGCGCGATCGCGCAGAGCGTGCAGGGCACGAGCAGCCGGGTCCAGTTCACGCCCGATCTGCTGCCGGGCGACATCACCGGGGTCAGCGTCTACGACCAGGGGCGCAGGGAGTTCGAGTTCCATCGGGGTCCGATCTTCGCGAACGTGGTGCTGGCCGACGAGATCAACCGGGCGAGCCCGAAGACGCAGGCGGCCCTGCTCGAGGTCATGGAGGAGGGGCGGGTCACCGTCGACGGCGTCAGTCACGACGTCGGGCGCCCCTTCATGGTCATCGCGACGCAGAACCCCATCGAGCAGGCGGGAACGTACCGGCTCCCCGAAGCGCAGCTGGACCGCTTCGTCATGAAGACCTCCATCGGGTACCCGGATCACGCGGCGACGGTGCGGATCCTCGCGGGATCGGCGACCCGGGTCCACGAGGGGTCGATCCCACCCGTCGTCCGGGCCGACGTCGTCACCGAGATGGCGCTCCTGGCCCGCACCGTGCATGTCGAGCCGAGCCTCAACGACTACGTCGCCCGGCTGGTCGAGGCGACCCGGGCGGCCGACGAGGTCCGGCTCGGGGTCAGCGTCCGCGGCGCACTCGCCCTGGTGCGCTGCGCCAAGACCTACGCGGCGTCCCAGGGGCGCCACTACGTCGTGCCGGACGACGTCAAGGCCCTCGCCGAACCCGTCCTCGCGCACCGCATCGTCCTCGACCCCGAGGCCGAGTTCGACGGCGTCACCCCGTCGAGCGTGATCGGCCAGCTGCTCCTCGAGACGCCCCCGCCGGCCGAGCGGAACACCGTGTGAGCGCGACCCCGACCCGAACGAGCCGTCGCGGGCGAGGCGACGCGGGCGTCGACCATCGACTCCCCGGGGCGACCGCCGGCGTCACCGAGGCGCGCACGCGCATCGTTGGCGGACGCGTCGGTCCCGGCGCCGGTGCCGTGCGCGCGGCGGCCGAGGCGGCCCAGGCCGTCCGCCGCGCCCTGTCGGGGGCCGGACGCGCCGTGTCGACGCTCGTGACCCCGCTCGGCTGGTCCGTGCTCTGCGTCGTCCCGCTCGGTCTCGTCGCCGGCTACGCCCTCGGGTGGACCGAACTGCTCGCCATCGCCGTGGCCGCCCTCGTCATGCTCGTCCTCGCGGCCCTCTCGCTCCTCGGCCGCACCGCCTTCGAGGTCGCGGTCGTGCTCCCCGACGACCGTGTGTCCGTGGGCCAGCCGCTGACGGGCGAGCTGCGGGTGGCGAACCCCACGCGGCGTCGCGTCGTCGGAGCGACCGTCGAGATCCCGGTGGCCGACGGACTCGTCGAGCTGCACCTCCCCGGGCTCCGCGCCGGCGGGTCCGTCCACGAGCCGTTCAGCGTCCCGACGTCGCGCCGCGGTCTCGTCCGGGTCGGTCCGGCGCGCACGGTGCGGGGCGACGCCGTCGGGCTCGTGCGTCGCGAGATCGAGTGGACCGACGCCGCCGAGGTCTTCGTGCACCCGACCACCGTCGGCATCCCGAGCACCAGCACGGGGTTCGTCCGCGACCTCGAGGGCAGCCCCACCCGCGATCTCGCGCCCGACGACCTCTCGTTCCACGCGATCCGCGAGTACCAGCCCGGCGACGAGCGTCGTCACATCCACTGGCGGTCGACGGCGAAGACCGGCACGTTCATGGTCCGCCAGTTCGAGCAGAGCCGCCGGTCGCACCTCGTCATCGCCTTGAGCCTCGCCCTCGACGACTTCGCCGACCCCGAGGAGTTCGAGCTCGCTGTCAGCGCCGCGGGGTCCCTCGGCGTCCGGGCCATCCGCGACGCGCGCGACCTCAGCGTCGTCGTCGGCGAGCGCACGCCAGACTCCGCCCGACGCCGCGCCGTCGCCGTGCGGACGCTCGACACGGTCACCCGGGGCCGGCTGCTCGACGGTCTCGCCGTCGTCGAGGCGTCCGAGTCGGCTCCGACGATCGCCGACGTCGTCCGGGCGGCGGGCGGTCAGGCGACCGGCGTCTCCGTCGCCTTCCTGGTCGTGGGGTCGACGACGACGCTCGCCGCACTGCGGTCCGCCGCCGTGCGGTTCCCGCTGGGCGTCGAGGTCGTGGCGATCGTCTGCGATGCGGAGGCGGTCCCGGGGGTGCGGCGGCTGACGGATCTCACGGTGCTGACGATCGGCTACCTCGACGACCTGCGGCAGTCCCTGGCCAGGGCGGCGGCCTCGTGAGCGTCGACCCGGCGAGCCGCGGACCGGCGTCCGGACGACGGGCGGGAGCGGCGCGACGACGGCCCCGCGCCCCCTTCGTCGCCGCCGTCGCCGGGCTCCACGCCCTGTCGATGCTCGTCGCGACGTCCACCCTGTGGCCGGTGTACCAGAGCTCCGCATTCGTCGCGCTCGTCGTGGTCACCATCGCGGTCGGAACAGCCGTCGCGGTCGGCGGGGCCGTGCTGCGCGCGTCCAGCCTCCTCGTCCTGATCGCGACGGTCGTCGTCTACCTGCTGCTCGGCGTACCCCTGGCCGTGCCGTCCCAGACGGTCTGGGGCGTCGTCCCCACGGCGGCCGGTCTCGTCGACCTCATCGGCGGCACGGCCCTGGGGTGGAAGCGGCTCGTGACGATCGGACTGCCGGTCGGCAGCTACGAGGCCCTCCTCGTCCCCGCCTTCGTGCTCGTCCTGCTCGCGACCGTGATCGGGCTGAGCGTCGCCCTCCGGTCGCGGCGGGGCGAGCTCGCCGTCGTCGCCCCGATCGTCGTCTATCTGGTCGGCATCGTGCTCGGACCGAGAGACGCCTGGCTTCCCCTCGGCACCGGGCTCGCCCTCCTGGCCTCGTGCGTGGCGTGGTCCCTGTGGTGGCGCCTCCACAGACGTCGGGTCGCTCTGGCAGCGCTCGCAGGAGGCGCGGAGGCGGTCCGCGCGTCGGGTCACCGGACCGTCGCCGTGCGCGCCGTCGCCGGCTCGGTCGTCACGCTGCTCGTCGCCGGCGTGGTCGCCTCGGCGGTCGTCGTCGCCGCGCCGCCCTCGTCGCCCCGGACGGTCGCCCGGACGGTCGTCGACCCGCCCTTCGATCCGCGGAGTCTCGTCAGCCCCCTGACCCGGCTTCGGGTCTACGAGCAGCAGCCCGCCGTCGACCAGACCCTCCTGACCGTCCGCGGCCTCGGTGCCGGGCAGCTGCTCCGCCTCGCGACGCTCGACACGTACGACGGCGTCGCGTTCACGGTCGGCAGCTCCGAGGTGTCGAGCGAGTCCGGGTCGTTCGATCGGATCCCCTCGTCGGTGGACCAGTCTGGTGTCGAAGGCCGGCGGGTCGAGCTCTCCGTCGAGGTCGGCTCGTACCGGGGGGTCTGGCTGCCGACGGTCGGTCGTCTCGAATCGATCGAGTTCGGCGGCGACGACGCCGCGACGCGGCCGACCGGACTCTTCTACAACGACGTCAGCGGGGCGGCCGTCGTCGACGGCGGACTCGACGCCGGAGACACCTACCGCCTCGACGCGGTGCTGCCGACGGGGCCGGACGTCGACCGGCTGGCCGACCTGACGCCCGGCCCGGCGAGCGTGCCGGAGCCCGTCGCCGTCCCGGACGAGCTGACCGACGCGCTCGCCGCCGACGTCCGAGGCGTCGACGGCCCGGGTGCCCGGCTTCAGGCCGCTCTGTCGGCACTCCGTGACGACGGATACATCTCGCACGGCATCTCCGACGACGAGCCGCCGAGCCGTTCGGGTCACGGCTCCGAGCGTCTGGCGCAGCTCTTCACCGACCCGGTCATGATCGGCGACGCCGAGCAGTACTCGGCCGCGGCCGCTCTGATGGCCGGCGAGCTGGGGTTCCCCGCGCGCGTCGTGATGGGATTCGCGCCCGACGTCGGTGAGGCGACCGACGGCTCGGTGTCCGTGACAGGAGCCGATGTCACCGCGTGGATCGAGGTCGACACGCGGGAACACGGCTGGGTCGCGCTCGATCCCGTCCCTCTCGATCGCCCGATCCCCGACGAGCGGGTCCTCGATCCGAACCGACTGCAGCGCCCGGAGTCGGTGGTGCAGCCGCCCCTCCGGGAACCGCAGCTGCGCGACGAGCAGGCCCCGCCGCAATCCGACCAGGAGACGCCGGAGGCGCCACCGGCCTGGCTGGCTATCGTCCGGCTGGTCGTCCCCATCGTCGGCGTCGTCGCTCTCGTCCTGGGACTGCTCGCCTCGCCGTTCCTCGCGATCGTCGCGGCCAAGGCACGTCGGCGTCGTCTTCGTCGTCGGCATCCGGACCCCGCGGTCCGGATCGCCGGCGGGTGGCGTGAGTTCCACGACGCCGCTCTCGATCACGGAGTCGAGATCCCCGCCTCGGCCACCCGGAGCGAAGCTGCCGAGATCGTCGGGGGCTCGCGTCCGACCGTGCTCGCACGGGTCGCCGATCGTGCGACCTTCGCCCCGGCCGAACCGGCGGCGGAGGACGCCGATCGCGTCTGGGTCGCCGTCACGGAGATGAGGAGGGCCTTCGACGCCCGGGCGACGAGATGGCGGCGGGTGGTGGCAGCGGTCTCGTCTCGTTCACTCCGCGGATACCATGGCCGGAAACGTCCCGAACGCTAGCTAGAGGTCTCTTCCGCATGCAGTGCCCCACCTGTGCCAGTCCGTTGCCCGTCGGCGCGATGATCTGCGGCGAGTGCGGCCGTACGCTCTCCGGTGTCGACACCTCGGGTCCCGCCGGGCCTCCTGTCGCCGACCCGGCGGACTCCCGCCCTCCTGCCTGGCGGCTGCAGTCGCCTGCGCGTCCGGCCGCTACGGATCGTCCCTGGTGGGTCCACGACACGACGGCGGATGCCCTCGACGAGGCCCCGTCGGTCTCCGACGACCTCGCTCCCTCCGCGTCGGACCCGGTGCCGGTCTGGCGCGACGGCTCTCCGGAGGCGTCCGCCGACCGTGAGGCGGAGCATGCGGCGGCGAGTGCCGCAGCGGCCGCGGAGGACGCCGCCGCCGCGACAGCGTCGGAGGAGTCGCGACAGGCAGGCGGTCCGAGCGCCGTCGGCGGCGGTGCCGCTCCCGTGACGCCCCGGCCGGCGCCTCTTCGCGAGCCGTCGCCTCGTGGCGACGACGCCTCACGTCCGCAGACGGCCCCGCTCTGGACGGCGTCGTTGACCCCGGTGTCCTCGCGGACGGATGTCCCGGTCGTCGACGGAGGAGGCACCGGTGGCGCCGTGGCCTCGTCGCCCGGGGACTCGGCCGACGCGGACTCCGCCACGAGCGACCCCGCGGACGCGCCGGAGATCGAAGCGACGGAGATCGGGGGAGCGGCGCCGGAGTCCGCCCCCGTATCCGCCGATCCGGGCAGGGGCGGAACGACGGGCGACGTCGCGGACGTCGCGTCCGACGACGCCCCGTCCGAAGCCCATCCGACCGGCATGACCGCCGCTGATGCCGCGGACGACACCCCGGCCGCCGCCGACCCGGCTGACGCCCGGTCCGTCGACGCCGGCTCGCCCGTCGCGAGCGCCCCCGGCCTCGGTTCCACCGGTGCGCATTCCACCGACGACCGCCCGGTGACGGACGACGTCGTCCCCGGGCCGGGGGACACCGTCCGTGTCGAGCCGATCGCCGATTCCACAGTCAGCCCGCGGGACTCCGGCGCCGCCCCCGTCCCCCTCGTGGAGCCGGGCACCGCTTCCGCTGCGGAGCGCTGCACGGAATGCGGCGCCGAGATCCACGAGGACGACATCTTCTGCGGCGTCTGCGGCGCCGTGGTGGCCTCCGTCGCGTTGTCGTTCACGGGGCCGATCGTCCCGCTCTCGCGACGGAGCCCGCTCGACGGCGACGATCGCCCCGCCGAGGTCGTCGTCGCCCCTGAGATGCGGTCCGCCCTGGTCGACGGCCCGTCCCGGGCCGACCAGCCGGAGCAGCGGTCGGAGCCGCAGCAGCGGTTCGAGCCGGAGCAGCAGCAGTCCGAGCCGGAGACGGACCACGAGCGTCCGTCCACGCAGCATCTGCCGCCGGTACCCGAACCCGCCTGGGGTCCCCGACGGCCCGCCGCGCCGACAACGGCCGACGACGAGGACGTCGACGAGACCCGCCTGGTCCGTCGCGGACCGACCGGATCGCCCTTCGTGCTGCAGTTCAGCACCGGCGAGAGCTTCACCGTCGACGGTTCGGGGCTCGTCGGGCGGGCTCCCACCCCGCAGCCCGGGGAGTCCTTCGATCAGCTCGTGCGCATCGTCGATCCGGGCCGGTCGGTCTCGAAGACGCACCTCGAATTCGGTCAGGACGACGGGCACCTCTGGCTCAGCGACCGCTGGTCGGGCAACGGCACCATCGTCCGTCCGCACGGCGAACCCGCCCGCAGGCTGGAGCCCGGCACCCGGGTGCGGGTGAGCCGGGGGAGTCGCGTCGACATCGGCGAGCAGTTCTTCGTCGTCGGCTGACCCCTCCCCGGCGGCGCCGACCCCGCGGTTCTCCACAAGCGCTCTCCGACAGCGCCCGCGGAGGCGGGGCCGCGTGGTCTCGTGAGGTGTGAGCCTCGCCGAACCCCCGCCTCCTCGACGGACGATCGTGCTCCCCGCCGTGCCACCGCGGCCCCGGGCCAGGCGTCCGCCGGTGCACGCGGCGGGCGTCGCGATCGTCGCCTCGATCGTCGTCGGCGTGAGCGGCTCGGTGCCGGTGACCGCGGTCGCCGCATCGGCCGTCGCCGTCGTCGCAGCGGTCGTCGGCGTCTGGTCGGTCGTCGAACTCGTCGGCGCCCCGGCTCGGATCCGACACGGGCGGCGCCGCTTCGAGGAGGCGATCGCCTCCGTCGAGCGGACGATCCGCGAGCTGCACAGGCTCGAGCTGGCCGAACTGCATCAGAGGTTCCCCGGCAGCGCCGCCGTGGCTCGGGCCGGTCGTGACGTGATCGACGCGACCTCCGGTGCCGGGGCGACCCGCGCCTCCGGGGCGACGCCGTACCTCGTCCTGGGCCGGGGCGCCGTCGAGAGCTCCCTGCGGACGACGACGCCGCCCGAACCGCGAGTCCCGGTTCGACGCGTCGGGTCAGCCGACGATCCGGCGGCTCTGGCCGACATCCGACGACTCGTCGACGAGGCGGCCACGCTCGCCGACGGTCCGCTCTGCGTCGAGGCGCGCGGCTCCGTCGGGATCGTCGGTCCGATCGTCCTGGCGCGGGCGGCGGCCCAGGGGTATCTCCTGCAGGCCCGCCGACTGGGCGCGGCCTCGCTCGAGGTGCGTCATGGTCGGACGAGCGCCGACGTCGGACGGGTCGACGTGCTCGTCGTGATCGGGGCCGATGCCAGGGCGCAGGTCGTCAGGCGCGACGGCCGACCCTGCCGGGTGGCGGTCGATCTCGACCTCGTGTCGATCCGCGACCCCGTCGACGGGTGGCGGGGAGCGGGCTCGTGCTGACCCTCAGGCCCGTCCGCCGACGAGTGCGTCCGAGAGGCGGATGCGACCGACGTCGCGGCCGGCGCCGAGCACGCGCTCGCTCGTCGCCTCCACGACGGATCCGGCGGCGTCCGCATCGACGGCGCCCTGGCCGACGAGCAGATGCAGGGCCACCATCGTCGCGGCCCGCAGATTGCCGTCGAGGATCTTCACGGCCGTGCCGATGCCGTCGAGGGTGCCCATCACCAGGACGCCCTCCGCTCCGAGCTTCGCGAAGAGCCCGAGCTCGTCGATGGCCACGGTGTTCGCCCGGCCCGGTCCGTCGAGGGCCCAGGCATCGGCGAGCACGGCCTCGACCAGGAGGCGCGCGTCGGGATCCGCGTCGGAGGGCGTCGACCCGGTGCCGGTCGCGACCCCCGCCGAGCCGGCCACGACCGCCACGGCACGCGCGAGCCCGGCGATCGTGGTCGCGAACACGGGTGCGCCGCAGCCGTCGACGCCGGCGTGGTCGACGACCTCGCCGGTGAACTCCGAGACGGTCTCGCGTGTCGCGCGCTGCAGCGGGTGGTCCAGATCGGTGTAGGTGGTCGGGTCCCAGCCGTTCTCGGCGCAGGCCAGCAGGAACGCCGCGTGCTTGCCCGAGCAGTTCATGGCCATCCGCCGTGCCCCGTCGGCACGGCGTGCGCTCGCGCGGTCGCCCGGCCAGTCGGGCGGGCAGAGCAGGTCGTCCTCCGAGCTGCCCGAGCGTGCGAGCAGCTCGGCGACCACGGCGAGGTGCTCGGCCGTGCCCGCGTGGCTCGCGGTGGAGAGGACGGCCTGGGGGCCGGCGAGGGCCACGCCGGACCGCATGACGGTCAGGGCCTGCAGCGGCTTGAGGCACGAACGCGGGTAGATCGACGCACCGACGTCGCCGACCTCCCTCAGCATCGATCCCGCGGCGTCGACCACGATGCCCGCCCCGAGGTGACGACTCTCGTCGAGACCCGATCGCGTCAGGACGGCCAGCTCGACGCTGCCGTCGACCGTGAGGGGTCTGCGGGTGGACGACGATGGGGCGAGGAGGCGCGGGTCGGTCATGATGGGGAGTGTACCGAGACCGTCGGCACCGACCGAGGAGGACCCATGCTCGACCACGACTACGCCGTCGACCTGCGCTGGACGGGAGCCCGGGACGTCGGGACGGTCTCGTACAGGTCGTACGGGCGCGACAACACCCTGAGCGCCGACGGCAAGCTGCACGACATCGCCGCGTCCGCCGACCGGACGTTCCACGGCGACGCCGACCGCTGGAACCCCGAGGAGATGCTGCTCGGCGCGCTCGCGCAGTGCCACCTGCTCAGCTACCTCCACGTCGCCGCCACCGACGGGGTCGTCGTCGTGGCCTACGAGGACGCCGCCGTCGGTCGCATGACCCAGACCGCCGACGGCGGGGGCCGGTTCACCTCGGTCACGCTCCGCCCCGTGGTCACGGTCGCCGAGGCGGGAATGGCCGACCGTGCCCTCGCCCTGCACGCCGACGCCGCCCGGAAGTGCTTCATCGCCTCGTCCGTCGCGTTCCCGGTCGACCACGAGCCGCGCATCGTGGTGGCCTCGCAGCCCTAGCCGCGCAGCCCTGGCCGCGCGGCTCCAGCCGCGCAGTCGCGCAGCAGCCCAGCCGCGCACCCGCACACCCGCCCGCAACCGCGAACGGCTCCCAGGCGCCCCGTCGGGAGCGTGCGGCACAATGGTCGTCGTCGCGGCGCCGTCACCGGCACCGTCCGATCCCCGCCCACAGACCGAGAGATCCCCATGCGCCGTCCCCTCGCCCTCCTCGCCGTTCCCGCCCTCGTGTTCGCGCTCGCCGCCTGCGGCGGCACCGACGCCGGTGAGGAGTCCAGCGCCGGCGGCGCGGCGACGCCCAGCGCGTCGGCCACCTCCGAGGCCCCGCTGCGCGCCACGGGCGAGCCGCAGGACCCGACGCCCGGGTTCCCGACGGTCGAGCTCGCCGCCGACGGCGCGCCCACCGTGACCGTCCCCGAGACCGACCCGCCGACCGACCTGCAGGTCGAGGTGCTGAAGAAGGGCGACGGCCCCGTCGTCGAGGACGGCGCCACGGTCACCGTCCAGTACGAGGGCGTCGTCTGGCAGACCGGCGAGACCTTCGACTCGAGCTGGCAGCGCGGCGAGCCCGCCACGTTCGGCACGGGTCAGGTCATCACCGGCTTCGCCGAGGGCATGGTCGGTCAGACCGTCGGCTCGCAGACCATCGTCTCGATCCCGCCGGCCGACGGCTACGGCGACAACGTGCCCCAGGGTGCCGCCTTCACGGCCACCGACACCCTGGTGTTCGTGATCGACATCCTCGCCGTCTCCTGACCCGGCGCGACCCCGTCCCCGGCTGCCCCTCGTGACCGACCCCGCCCGCGCCTCCTCGGCCCACCCGTCCGCTCGGCGGAGGTCGAGGCGCGCGGCGGTCTGGGCGGCGCCTGTCGTCGCCCTGCTGCTGGCGGGCTGCACGACCGATGCCGAGCCCGCGCCGACCGACCAGCCCTCGGCGTCGGCGGCCCCCACCACCTGCCTCGAGTCCGGCCCCGAGTCCGACTCGATCGAGGTCGGCGGCGTCTTCGGCGAGAAGCCGACCGTCGAGCTGCCGTCGCCGGTGACGGCCGAACGCAGTCAGCAGACCGTCGTCGTGCCCGGCGACGGGCCGACCACCGAGGTCGGCGACGTGGTGCGGGTGGCCATCACGGTCTTCGATGCGCAGTCGGGCGCCGAGCTGAGCACGGCGGGTTACACGGGCGGGTCGGGCGAGCAGCTCACGATCAGCGGCGACTTCTACGTGCCCGGCATCGAGGGTGCACTCTCGTGCGCGCAGGCCGGCTCCCGCACGGTCACCGTCGCGTCGGCGGCCGACATGCAGCCCGGCTCGCCGGGCACGGACGCACCCAACCCCGCGGCGATCATCGTCGTCGACACGTTCTCGATCGTCCCGACCCGTGCGACGGGTGAGGCGCAGCCTGCCGAGCAGGGCTTCCCCGACGTCGCCCTGGCCGACGACGGCCGCCCCACGGTGACGATCCCCGACGCCGACCCGCCGACCGACCTCCGCATCGAGGTGCTGAAGAAGGGCGACGGCGAGATCGTCCCCGATCCGGCGAACGTCACCGTGCAGTACCAGGGCGTCAACTGGCGGACGGGCGAGGTCTTCGACGAGAGCTGGGGCCGCGGCACCGTCGCGACGTTCTCGACCGACCAGGTGGTGACGGGCTTCGCCGAGGCGATGATCGGCCAGACCGTGGGGTCGCAGGTCGTCGTCATCGTGCCGCCCACCGACGGCTACGGCGAGGAGGGCGAACCGGGCTCCGGCATCGAGCCGACCGACACCCTCGTGTTCGTCATCGACATCCTCGCCGTCGCCTGAGCACCAGCCCGATCGGCCGGCACCCACCACCCCCGACCCGCAGCACCCCCGACGCGCCTACGCCCCGACGCCCCGACGCCCCGACGCCCCGACCCGCCGAGCCCGGGCGCCTCGGGCCTAGGGTGGCCTCATGCGACGCATCACCATCCTCGGCTCCACCGGTTCGATCGGCGTCCAGGCGCTCGACGTGATCGAGAAGAACCCGCAGCTGTTCGACGTGGTCGGTCTCTCTGCCGGCACCAACCGGGCCCTCGTCGCCGAGCAGGCCGCCCGCTTCGGCGTCGAGCACGTCGCCCTCGGCACCGACGAGTCGGTCGCGCTGGTCCGCGACGTCGAGGCCGACGTCGTGCTGAACGGCATCACGGGCTCCGTCGGCCTCGCGCCGACCCTGGCCGCGCTCGACTCGGGGGCGACGCTCGCCCTGGCGAACAAGGAGAGCCTGATCGTCGGGGGAGACCTCGTCCGCGAGCGGGCTCGACCGGGCCAGATCGTGCCGGTCGACTCCGAGCACTCGGCGATCGCGCAGGCCCTGCGCTCCGGTGCGTCGTCCGAGGTCAGGCGCCTGGTGCTGACGGCGTCGGGCGGGCCCTTCCGGGGTCGCTCGCGGGCGTCGCTCGCCGACGTCACACCGGCCGAGGCCCTGGCCCACCCCACCTGGGACATGGGCCTGGTCGTCACGACCAACTCGTCGACGATGGTGAACAAGGGTCTCGAGGTGATCGAGGCGCACCTCCTCTTCGACGTCGACTACGACGACATCGACGTCACCGTGCACCCGCAGTCGATCGTGCACTCGATGGTCGAGTTCGTCGACGGCTCGACGATCGCGCAGGCGTCGCCGCCCGACATGCGACTCCCGATCTCGCTCGGGCTGGCGTGGCCCGACCGCGTCGCCGGGGTGGGTCGACCCCTCGACTGGACCACCGCCTCCTCGTGGACCTTCGAACCCCTCGACGCCGAGGCGTTCCCCGCCGTCGAGCTCGCGAAGCAGGTGGGTCGGGCGGGCGCGACGTTCCCGGCGGTCTTCAACGCCGCGAACGAGCAGGCCGTGCTGGCGTTCCACGAGGGTCGTGTGGGGTACCTCGGCATCCTCGACACCGTCCGCGAGGTGGTCGACCGGCACGACGCGGGCCCCAGCACCCTCGAGGGCGTGCTCGAGGCCGAGCGCTGGGCGCGGGCCGAGGCCGACGCGCTGCTCGCCGGCTAGCCCAGGAGGCGGGGCGGAGCCGAGGAGGCGCGGCGCGGGTTCCCAGCATCGCCAGGGCGGTCCCGTGGTCTCTTCCCGGCTCGGCACGGCTACCCTTGCCCGGTGCTCACCGTTCTGCTCTTCATCGTCGGCGTCCTGATCATGGTCGTCGGCCTCGCCGTGTCGATCGCCCTGCACGAGGTCGGTCACCTCGTCCCGGCGAAGCGGTTCGGCGTGAAGGTCGGGCAGTACATGATCGGCTTCGGTCCGACCCTCTTCTCGCGGACGAGGGGCGAGACGCAGTACGGCGTCAAGGCCCTGCCGCTCGGCGGCTACATCTCGATGTCGGGGATGTTCCCGCCGGCGAAGAACGGCGAGGCCGGTCGGGCATCCAGCACCGGGTTCTTCCAGACGCTCGTCCAGGACGCCCGGACGGCCAGCGCCGAGACCATCGACGAGGGCGACGAAGAGCGCACGTTCTACCGGCTGCCCGTCTACAAGCGGGTCATCATCATGCTCGGCGGGCCGACCATGAACCTGCTCATCGCGGTCGTGCTGTTCGGCGTCGTCCTCTGCGGGTTCGGGGTGGCGCGCGAGAGCACGACCGTGGGTCTCGTCAACGAGTGCGTCCTCCCCGCGGGGTCGACGGCGACCTCGTGCCCCGCCGACGCCACACCGGCGCCCGCGTTCGCGGCCGGCCTCCGCAACGGCGACCGCATCGTGTCGATCGACGGCGAGACCATGAGCGACGGCGACCAGATCGCCGCCGTGCTGCGCGACTCCGCCGACACGACCCTCGACGTGGTCGTCGACCGCGACGGATCCGAGCAGACGCTCGAGGTGACCCCGACCCTCTCCGAGCGGTACGTCGTCGACGAGAGCACCGGTCAGTACGAGGAGGCCGCCGACGGCACCCCGGTGACGCGCGAGGTCGGCTTCGTCGGCATCGGGTTCGCGACCGAGACCGCGCGGCAGCCCGTGACCGCCGTGCTGCCCGCCGTGTGGAACAACGTCACGCACGTCGTCGACCTGATCATCCACCTGCCGCAGCGACTCGTCGGCGTCGCCGAGGCGGCCTTCGGCGGCGGGGAGCGCGACGCCAACGGGCCGGTCAGCGTCGTCGGCGTGGGGCGGATGGCCGGCGAGATCGTCAGCCTCGACTCGGTGCCGATCGTCGACCGGGCCGCCTACGTGGTCAACCTGCTCGCGAGTCTGAACGTGGCGCTCTTCGTCTTCAACCTCATCCCGCTGATGCCGCTCGACGGCGGTCACATCGCCGGCGCGCTCGTCGAGGCCGTCCGCCGGGGCTTCGCGAAGCTCTTCCGCCGACCCGACCCCGGGCCCGTCGACACGGCCAAGGTGATCCCGTTGACCTTCGCCGTCGTGATCCTCCTCGGGGGCATGAGCGTGCTGCTCATCTATGCGGACATCGTGAACCCGATCGATCTGTTCGGCTGACGGTCACTCGGCGCCCAGCGCCGAGGTTTACGATTGGGCTCGTGCCAGCAGTCAATCTCGGAATGCCGAAGGTCCCCGAAGTCCTCGCCCCGCGCCGCAAGACGCGGCAGATCAAGGTGGGCAAGGTCCTCGTGGGCGGTGACGCCCCGGTCAGCGTGCAGTCGATGACCACCACACCGACGCCCAACATCAACGCCACGTTGCAGCAGATCGCCGAGCTCACGGCGAGCGGCTGCGACATCGTCCGTGTCGCCGTGCCCAGTCGCGACGACGCCGAGGCCCTTCCGATCATCGCGAAGAAGAGCCAGATCCCGGTCATCGCCGACATCCACTTCCAGCCGAACTACGTGTACCAGGCGATCGACGCCGGCTGCGCGGCGGTCCGGGTGAACCCGGGCAACATCCGCAAGTTCGACGACCAGGTCGGCAAGATCGCGGCGGCGGCGAAGGCGGCCGGCGTCTCGATCCGGATCGGCGTCAACGCGGGGTCGCTCGAGCCGAGCATCCTCCAGAAGTACGGCAAGGCCACCCCCGAGGCGCTCGTCGAGTCCGCCGTCTGGGAGGCCTCGCTCTTCGAAGAGCACGACTTCCACGACTTCAAGATCTCGGTCAAGCACAACGACCCGATCGTCATGGTCAAGGCCTACCGTCAGCTCGCCGAGCGCGGCGACTGGCCGCTGCACCTCGGCGTGACCGAGGCGGGCCCCGAGTTCCAGGGCACGATCAAGTCCGCCACGGCGTTCGGCATCCTGCTGGGCGAGGGCATCGGCGACACCATCCGCGTCAGCCTCAGCGCGCCGCCCGCGCAAGAGGTCAAGGTCGGTCTGCAGATCCTCCAGTCGCTCAACCTGCGCGAGCGCAAGCTCGAGATCGTCAGCTGCCCCAGCTGCGGTCGCGCCCAGGTCGACGTCTACAAGCTGGCCAACGACGTCACCGACGGCCTCGAGGGCATGACCGTACCCCTGCGAGTCGCCGTCATGGGCTGCGTCGTGAACGGCCCGGGCGAGGCCCGCGAGGCCGACCTCGGCGTCGCCTCCGGCAACGGCAAGGGCCAGATCTTCGTCAAGGGCGAGGTCATCAAGACCGTCCCCGAGTCCGAGATCGTCCAGACCCTGATCGACGAGGCGAACCGTCTCGCAGCCGAGATGCCCCCGGGCGAGACCGGGTCGCCGCAGGTGCTGACCGTCTAGACGCGAGCCACGGGGTGCCAAGCGCCCCTGCCGAGGAGGCGCGGTGCAGGTCGACCTGCACCGCGCCTCCTCGGCGTCCCGGCCCGACGACGCCACCGATCGCCGTCGCATGTGTCGCCGTGTGACCCCCGCGTGGGCGGGTGCGGTCGTGGTGCGTCATCATGGATGTGCCTCGATGGTCCGCACAGCAGCCGGCCTCGGGGCTTCCCTGTGCCATCGAGAGGATCCCCATGACCGACGCCACCCCCCTGATCGACGCCCCGAAGAAGGGCCCGGGCCGCCTCATCGCGATCATCGTCGTCGTCGTGCTCGTGCTGGCCGCCGTCGGGATCGGCTTCGCCGTCTCGCGGGGCGGATCGGGCGACGAGACCGTGCGCATCGGCGTCGTCGGCAAGAGCGACCCGTACTGGCAGACGTTCGTCGACGCGGCCGCCGACGAGGGCATCGACGTCGAGCTCGTCGACTTCGGCAGCTACGAGCAGCCGAACCCCGCGCTGACCGAGGGCGAGGTCGACCTCAACCAGTTCCAGCACATCGTGTACCTGGCGCAGTACGACGTCGCGGCTGACGCGGACCTCGTGCCGATCGGCTCGACGGCCATCTACCCGCTGCCGCTGTACTCCGAGCAGTACACCGACGTCAGCGACTTCCAGAAGGGCGACACCATCGCCGTCCCGGACGACGCCAGCAACCTGGCGCGGTCGCTGCTCGTGCTCCAGTCGAACGGCCTGATCGAGCTGAAGGGCGGCGGCGACGCCTTCTCGGGCATCAACGACATCGACACCGAGGCCTCGACCGTCCAGGTCACGCCGGTCGCCGCCGACCTGGCCGCCACGTCGCTCCCGGACTTCGACGGGGCGATCATCAACAACGAGTACGCCACGAAGGCCGGTCTCTCGTCGGAGGACGTCATCGCGCAGGACGACCCCAACGACCCGGCAGCGCTGCCCTACGTCAACGTCTTCGCCGCCCGTGAGGCCGACGAGGACGACGAGACCTACAAGAAGCTCGTCGAGATCTATCAGGACACCCAGTCGGTCACCGACGGCGTCGTCGAGAACTCGGGCGGCACCGCCGTGACCGTCAAGGTGCCGGTCGCCGACCTCCAGTCGTCGCTCGACGACACGCGAGAGCTCGTCGAGCAGAACGGCTGACGCCGCCCTCGACCCCGTCCGACCCGTGTGCCGTTCCGGTGCGCGGGTCGGCTCCGTTCCCCCCGTGACGAGGAGACCCATGCCCGCCATCACCCTGACCGACGTCGTCAAGACGTATCCGCCCCGAGAGAAGGGCGCGGCTCCGCTGACGGCGGTCGACGGCGTCAGTCTCGAGATCGCCGACGGCGAGATCTTCGGCATCATCGGGTACTCGGGGGCGGGCAAGAGCACGCTCGTGCGACTGATCAACGCCCTGGAGCCCACCACGAGCGGGCGGATCGAGATCGACGGGTCGCCGATCACCGGTCTGTCCGAGCGGCAGCTCCGGGTGAAGCGGGCCGGCATCGGCATGATCTTCCAGCAGTTCAACCTCTTCTCGTCGAAGACGGTCTGGGGCAACGTCGAGTTCCCGTTGAAGGCGGCGGGCGTGCCGAAGGCCGAGCACCAGCGGCGGATCAGCGATCTGCTGCACTTCGTCGGGCTGGCCGACAAGGCACACGCCCGCCCCGATCAGCTCTCGGGCGGGCAGAAGCAGCGCGTCGGCATCGCCCGGGCACTGGCGACGTCGCCGGGCATCCTGCTCGCCGACGAGGCGACCAGCGCCCTCGACCCCGAGACCACCCAGGAGGTGCTGGGGCTGCTGCGACGCGTCAACGCCGAGCTCGGCATCACCATCGTGGTGATCACCCACGAGATGGACGTCATCAAGTCGATCGCCGATCGGGTCGCCGTCATGGACCGGGGCCGCGTCGTCGAGATCGGCGAGACCTTCGACGTGTTCTCGTCGCCGCGCGAGACGTCGACGAGGCGGTTCGTGTCGACGGTGGTGGCGGGCGCCCCCGCCGGAGACGAGCTCTCGGCGCTGCGCGCCCGGCACCCCGGTCGACTCGTGACCGTGCGGGTCTCCGAGGGCGGGGTCGACCAGGGGCACGTCTTCGGCGTGCTCGCGCGGCACTCCGTCGCGTTCGAGATCGTCTACGGCGGCATCGACGAGATCGCCGGTCGCACGTTCGGCACGCTGACGCTCGCCCTGTCGGGGGCGCCCTCGTCGGTCGACGACGCCCTCGCCGACCTCGGACCGGCCGCGACCGAGCTCGCGACCCCGGAAGGACGCTGACATGGACTCCCTGATCGAACTCCAGCCCCTGCTCTGGCAGGCCGCCTACGAGACCGTCTACATCGTCGCGCTGACCCTGCTCTTCGGCGGCATCGGCGGACTCGTGCTGGGTCTCGCCCTCTATCTGACGCGCGGGGGAGCGCTGTTCGCGAACCGGGTCGTCTTCGGCGTGCTCAACGTGGTGGTCAACGTCTTCCGTCCCATCCCGTTCATCATCTTCCTGGCCGCCGCGCAGCCGCTGGCCCGGGTGGCCGTCGGCAGCGGGGTCGGCAACGCGGCGATCATCTTCACCCTGTCGCTCGCGGCGTCGTTCGCGATCTCCCGCATCGTCGAGCAGAACCTGCTGACGGTGCAGCCCGGTGTGATCGAGGCCGCCCGGGCCGCCGGAGCCGGACCGTTCCGCATCATCCGGAGCATCATCCTGCCCGAGGCGCTCGGGCCGCTGGTGCTCGGCTACACGTTCATCTTCGTCGCGCTGGTCGACATGTCCGCGGTCGCGGGCTACGTCGGCGGCGGCGGACTCGGAGCCTTCGCCCTGCTCTACGGCTACCGCCAGTTCGACCCGGTGGTCACCTGGGCGGCCGTCCTCCTGATCATCGTGCTCGTGCAGCTGGTGCAGTTCCTCGGGAACACCCTCGCCCGCAAGGCGCTGCGCCGCTGACCCGGCGGGTGTCGGCGGCGTCCCATGGCGGTCGTCCGCGACCGGTGATCCACCCGGCGGGCATGTCGGCGGCCTGGTTTACAGTGGGCGGGTGACGGACACGACGACGCCCCCGCCTCCTGCTCCCGCCCGGGGTCCGATCGCTCCGGCCGAGCTCGAGCGGGCCCGGGACGTCGTGGGGGCCGTCTCGAAGGCGTTCTCCCGCAAGGTCGTCGGGCAGACGTCGCTCCGCGACACCTTGCTCATCGCCCTGCTCACGGGCGGGCACGTGCTGCTCGAGAGCGTCCCGGGTCTCGCCAAGACGACCGCCGCGCAGACCCTGGCGCAGTCCGTCGCCGCGAGCTTCACGCGCATCCAGTGCACACCCGATCTGCTGCCCAGCGACATCACGGGCACGCAGATCTACGACGCCCAGCAGTCCACCTTCGTCACGCGCCTGGGGCCCGTCCACTCGAACTTCGTCCTCCTCGACGAGATCAACCGCTCGAGCGCCAAGACCCAGAGCGCCATGCTCGAGGCCATGCAAGAGCGGCAGACGAGCATCGGCGGCGTCGTGCACCGGCTGCCGCATCCGTTCCTGGTGCTGGCCACCCAGAACCCCATCGAGCAGGAGGGCACGTACCAGCTGCCCGAGGCCCAGCTCGACCGGTTCCTCCTCAAAGAGGTGCTCGACTACCCGTCACCGGCCGAAGAGGCCGAGATCATCCGTCGCATCGAGGCGGGCGTCTACGACGAGGCGACACCCGAGCCGCGATCCGGGGTCTCCCTCGACGACGTCGTGTTCCTGCAGGGGCTGGCGAAACGGGTCTACGTCGACCCCTCGATCGTCAACTACATCGTCCAGCTCGTCTACGTGACCCGCCACCCGCAGCAGTACCTGCCGGGCAGCCTCGCCGACTACATCGAGTTCGGGGCGAGCCCCCGCGGCAGCATCGCGTTCACGCAGGCGGCGAGGGCCCTGGCCCTGCTGCACGGCCGCGACTACGTCATCCCCGAAGACGTCAAGCACCTCCGCCACGGGGTGCTGCGGCACCGCGTCATCCTCGGCTACGAGGCCGCCGCCGACGAGATCGCGCCCGAGACGATCATCGACGCGGTCTTCGCCGCCGTCCAGACCCCCTGACGACCGTGCCCAGCCTGCTGCTCCGGGTGCGGACCACCATGTCCCTCCGCGCGCACCGTCGATCGCTCGATCTGCTCGAGGGCGGGTACGCGTCGATCCATCACGGTCGCAGCCACGACTTCGACGATCTCCGCGCCTACGTGGCCGGCGACGACGTCAAAGACATCGACTGGAAGGCCACGGCGCGGCACGGCGAGCCGCTGGTCAAGCGGTACATCGCGAGTCGCCGGCAGCATCTCGTGCTCGTGGTCGACACCGGGCGCAACATGGCGGCGACCGCGGCCGGCGGCGAGACGAAGCGCGACATCGCCGTCATGGCGGCCGGCGCCCTCGGCTACATCGCCGCCTCGCACGGCGACACGGTCTCGCTGGTCGCCGGCGACGAGTCGGGCACCCGCGCCTTCCCGTCGGGCGGCACCGAGGCGCACCTCGAGATGCTGCTGAGGCAGATCGACCGGCGCGTGTCGCTCGACTCGGCGCGCAGCGATCTCGTCGGGGTGCTCGACTGGGTCGCGCGCGGCATCCGCCGGAGGTCGATGCTGCTGGTCGTCACCGACGACGTCCCCCTCGAC
Organism: Frigoribacterium sp. AC759; assembly: GCF_979256015.1. Classification (NCBI taxonomy): domain Bacteria; kingdom Bacillati; phylum Actinomycetota; class Actinomycetes; order Micrococcales; family Microbacteriaceae; genus Frigoribacterium; species Frigoribacterium sp. AC759. The sequence continues at coordinate 57,987 of NZ_CEEDMT010000012.1, forward strand.
GACCGGCTCTCCCGGCTGCTCCGACGTCTCCGAGCGCAGCATGAGATCGTCTGGCTGACGGTCGGCGACGCCGACCTGATGACCCGGGGCGGTCGCGCGTCCGAGGTGTTCGACGTCCACGAGATGGCCGGTCTCCCGGCCTACCTCCGCGAGAACCGCGAGCTGCGGGTCGAGTTCGACCGTGCCGACGAGACCCTGCACGACGAGACCGAGCGCGGGCTCCGCGCGCTCGGCATCAGCAGCGAACGCGTCGGGAGCCGTGCCGAGGTCGTCGCGGCCCTGTTCACCCTGATCGATAAGCACCGCCGTGCTCGACGATAACGGCTTCTTCGGCCCGTACCAGTACCAGGGCTGGCTGCTCTACGCCATCGGGGGCGTGCTGCTGCTGGCACTGATCGCCGGCTGGTACGTGTTCGTCGTGCGCTTCACGGCCCGGCGGCTCCCTGCGGAGGCACGGCTCGCCCTCCGGGGTCGACCCGCGGTCGATCTCCCGTCGCTGCGAGCCCGCTACCTCGGGTTGATCGACGACGTGGCGATGGCGTCCGAGCGGGGTCAGCTCGACGAACGGGCCGTCCATTCGCGGTTGAGTCTGCTGCTCCGGTTCTTCGTGCACGAGACCGACGGCGTCGACACGCACGTGATGACCCTGGCCGACCTCCGCGAGACGGAGCTGCCACGGCTGACCGGCGCCGTCGAGCAGTTCTACCCTCCGGCCTTCCAGCGCCTGCACCCGGGGGACCCGGCCCGGGCCCTCGAGACCGCCCGAGAGGTCGTGCGGACGTGGGGCTGATCTTCTGGTGGATGCCGCCGGTGCTGCTGGTCGTCGTGGCGGTCGCGGCCGTCCTGGTGGTCCGCCGTCGGCGCGGCGACCGCGATCGGCTGCGGCGCCTCGGCACACCCGTGGCACACGGCGAACGCCTCACGCGCCTCCCCGTCTACCGCCGTCTCGTCGCCCGCTACCGGCTGGTCCTGATCGCGACCCTGGTGGCCCTCGTCGGGCTCGGCGGGGTCGCGGCGCTGCTCGCGTCGCGCGTCTCGAGCGTCGACGTCGTCGAGCCCCCGTCGTTCAAGCGGGACATCGTGCTCTGCCTCGACGTCTCGGGGTCGATGACCGAGGTCGACTCGCAGATCGTCGAGACCTTCGGTCGGCTGGCGGAGGGGCTCGACGGCGAGCGGATCGGACTCTCGCTGTTCGACAGCTCGTCGGTGACGGCCTTCCCGCTGACCGACGACTACGACTTCGTCCGCACCCAGCTCGAGCTCTACCGCCAGTCGTTCGACACCGTCGGAGAAGAGGGCACGCGGTACTGGTCGGGCACCGACCTGGGCGAGGGGGCCAGTCTGATCGGCGACGGTCTGGCCTCGTGCGTGCTCGGCTTCGACGACGACGGCGAGAGCACCAGACCCCGCTCGGTCATCCTCGCGACCGACAACTACGTCAACGGCGAGGCGCTCGTCACCCTGCCCGAGGCCGGCGAGCTCGCGACCGACCGCGACGTCCGCGTCTACGCCCTCAACCCGGCCGACTACTCGACCGACGCCGTCGCCGATGAGGTCGCGACCGAGCTCAAGACGACCGTCGAGTCGACCGACGGCGCCTACTACGCCCTCGACGACGACACGAGCGTCGCGAGCATCGTCGAGCAGATCGACGCGCGCGAGGCCGGCCTGTTCACCGGCGCCCGGCGCCTCGTGGTCACCGACGACCCCGTCGGCCTCGCGATCGCCGGTCTCGTGGCCGCGCTGGCCGCCCTGGTGCTCCTCTGGCGGGTGCGGCTGTGACGTCGATCGTCTTCGACCCCGTGCTCCCGACGTGGCTGCTGGCCGTCGCCGGGGTCCTCCTCGGCGGGTTCGCGGTCTGGCGTCTCGCGGCCGAGCGGCGCGGTCGTCGGCTCGCAGCCGCCTGGGCGCGCCGCCTGGCCGTCGTCGGTCTGCTCGTGGTGGTCGCGGCGCGGCCGGGGCTGCCCGGCGGGTCGGCGCAGGCGTCGTCCGCCGACCTCAACGTCTTCTTCGTCGTCGACACCACGTCGAGCATCGCCGCCGAAGACTGGGGCGAGGGCGAGCCGAGACTCGACGGCGTGCGCGCCGACGTGACGGCCATCGCCGAGCAGCTGGCCGGCGCCCGGTTCTCGCTCATCTCGTTCGACAGCACCGCCGTGCTGCGGACCCCGCTCACGGACGACGCCGCGGCCGTCGTGACGGCCGTCGAGGTCATGAACCGCGAGATCACGTACTACTCGACCGGCAGCTCGATCAGCGAGGCGAACGACCTCCTGGCCGAGCGTCTGGCCGAGGCACGCGAGACCGACCCCGGACGCGCCAACGTGGTCTACTACCTGGGCGACGGCGAGCAGACCGCCGACGCCGAACCCGAGTCGTTCGACGAGGCCGCCGGCGACGTCGACGGCGGAGCGGTCTTCGGCTACGGCACCGACGAGGGCGGGCGGATGAAGGTCTTCGACGGCTACGGCGACGACTACTCGGCCGACGAGTACATCGTCGACGGCACGCGGGCCGGTTCGCCCGACGCGGTGTCCCGCATCGACGAGGAGGCGCTGGGCGCCATCGCGACGCAGCTCGGCGTCCCGTACGTGCACCGTGACGCCGCCACCCCGGTCGATTCCGCCGTCGCCGACGCGCGCGACGGGCGGGTCACCTCGACCGACGCCCGCGCCGAGAACGTCACCGAGCTGTACTGGATCGCCGCGGTGCCCCTCTTCCTGCTGGTGCTCGTCGACATCGCGCTCGTGCTGCGCGCGCTCGGCGAGATCCGCGGGGGGCGGCGGGACGAGCCGACCCGCGCCTCCCCGGCTCCGGTCCCGTCGACGAGGTCGAGATCATGACGGCCCTGCTCGGGCCGCCGCCCGTCGACGACCGCGGCCCCTCGACGCTCGACGACGCCGGGATCACCGCCTACCGACGGAGACTCCGACGACGACTGCTCGGCTGGTCGCTGCCTGTGGTGCTCGTGGTGCTGCTCGTCGCGCTGAAGCTGCTCAGCATGCCCGTCTTCGCGGGGCTGACGCAGTGGGCCTACGACGACCGCGCCTACGAGCGCAGCACGACGCTGAGCGAGCCGCTCGGCGTCGCGAACCTCGTCGAGCCCTGGGTGTACCACTTCGACCGGGGCACCGGCTACGCGCAGATCGGCGTGCTCGACGTCGCCCGGCGCGAGTTCGGCACCGCGCTCGAGCTGGCACCCGACGACCCGACCATCTCGTGCGTCATCCGCACCGACCTCGTGCTCACCATCGAGGCGCAGGGCGACGCGGCGCTGCTCGAACTCCGGTACGACGACGCCGAGGCGCTGTTCCTCGAAGGGGCGAAGGCCATCGACGAGGCTCCCGAGGGCTGCTTCCAGCCCCCAGAGCAGCAGGGAGCGCCCGACACGTCCGAACCGCTCGAGGAGGCCGACGGCCGTCTCGACGAGAAGGAGCAGGAGGCGCAGCGCGAGCAGCAGGGCGGCGACCCGCAGCAGGGCGACGAGGGGGAGCCCGAGGGCGGCGACGCCGACGAGGGGGACGGAGGCGGCAGCGGGTCCGCCGACCCCCTCGACCGCCTGCGCGAGCAGGGCGAGCAGAGCCAGCGCGACCAGCAGCAGGAGAACGACCGTCAGCGGTACTACGAGCAGAACCCGGGGGAGTACGACGGGCGACCCTGGTGAGCCCCGACCGTCGCCGCCGCCGGGTGCGCCCCTAAACTGGAGCGGTGTCCACACGCCTCTCCCAGCTCTTCGTCCGCACCCTCCGTGAAGATCCCTCCGACGCGGAGGTGACGAGCCACCGGCTCCTCGTCCGCGCCGGCTACATCCGACGCCAGGCCCCGGGCGTGTTCGCCTGGCTGCCGCTCGGTCTCCGGGTCAAGGCCAAGATAGAGGCCGTCATCCGCGACGAGATGACCGCCGCCGGCGCACAGGAGGTGCACTTCCCCGCTCTGCTGCCCCGCGAGCCCTACGAGGTCACCGGCCGCTGGGTCGAGTACGGCGACGCGCTGTTCCGCCTGAAAGACCGCAAGGGGGGCGACTACCTGCTCGCCCCGACGCATGAAGAGGCCTTCACGCTGCTGGTCAAAGACCTCTATTCGTCGTACAAGGACCTGCCCCTGACGCTCTTCCAGATCCAGGACAAGTACCGCGACGAGGCCCGTCCGCGGGCCGGTCTGCTGCGCGGTCGCGAGTTCACCATGAAGGACGCCTACTCGTTCGACGTGTCCGACGCCGGTCTCGACGCCAGCTACCAGGCCCAGCGCGACGCCTACGAGCGCATCTTCACGCGACTCGGTCTCGAGTACGTGATCGTCAAGGCCGACGCCGGGGCGATGGGGGGTTCGCGCAGCGAGGAGTTCCTGCACCCGACGGCCGTCGGCGAAGACACCTTCGTGCGCTCCGCAGGCGGCTACGCGGCCAACGTCGAGGCCTTCACGACCGTCGTGCCCGAGTCGATCGCCCTCGAGGGTCTGCCCGAGGCGCACGAGCTCGAGCCCGCCGACACGCCGACGATCGCGTCGCTCGTCGACCAGCTCAACGAGAGCCACCCCCGGGCCGACGGCCGCGACTGGACGGCGGGCGACACGCTCAAGAACGTCGTCGTGGCGCTCAGTCACCTCGACGGCTCGCGCGAGCTCGTCGTCGTCGGGCTGCCCGGCGACCGCGACGTCGACATGAAGCGACTCGAGGTGGCGTTCGCCCCGGCCGAGGTCGACGCGGCGGGCGACGCCGACTTCGCGAAGAACCCCGTGCTCGTCAAGGGCTACCTCGGCCCGCAGGTGCTCGGACTCGAGTCGGACTCGGGCATCCGCTACGTCGTCGACCCCCGCGTCGTCGAGGGCTCCGCCTGGGTCACCGGGGCGAACCGCCAGGGCGTGCACGTCTCCGGTCTGGTCGCCGGTCGCGACTTCACCCCCGACGCCGTCATCGAGGCCGCCCAGGTGCGCGAGGGCGACCCCGCCCCCGACGGCTCCGGTCCCATCGAGACGGCGCGCGGCATGGAGATCGGCCACGTCTTCCAGCTGGGTCGCAAGTACGCCGAGGCGCTGGGGCTCAAGGTGCTCGACGAGAACGGCAAGCAGGCCACGGTGACGATGGGCTCGTACGGCATCGGCGTGACCCGCATCCTGGCCGTCATCGCCGAGTCGAACAACGACGAGAAGGGGCTCGTCTGGCCCGCGAACGTGGCGCCCTTCGACGTCCACGTCGTCGCGACCGGTAAGGACCCGGTCGTGTTCGAGGTCGCCGAGAAGCTCACTGCCGATCTCGAGGCGCATCGACTCGACGTCCTCTACGACGACCGCCCCAAGGTCTCGCCCGGGGTCAAGTTCGGCGACGCCGAGCTGCTGGGCGTCCCGCAGATCGTCGTCGTCGGACGCTCCGCCGGCGAGGGGATCGTCGAGCTCTGGGATCGCCGCACCGGTGAGCGGACCCCCGTGCCCGTGGCCGAGGCGGTCGCGACCCTCTCGGCTCCCCGCACCGTCTGAGCGGCGGTCGACCCGCGCCTCCTCGACTCCGAGCCCAGGAGGCGCGGGTCGACCGGGCCGGCCGTCCCGCGGTCGCCCCTCACTCGGGTACCGTAGGGGGATGCTGTGTGCGCCACCGCGCGTGCAGCCTGCAGATCTGAATAGTGGAGGCCCTCAGTGGACATCGACCTGAGTGTGCTGCGCCTCATGGAGCGCGAGCGTGAAATTCCCTTCGACGAGCTCGTGGGCATCATCGAGCAGGCCATCCTCACGGCCTACCTGAAGCACACGGACCAGCCCGAGAGCCGCGTTCCGGCTGCTCGCGTCGAACTAGACCGGAAGACCGGCCACGTGTCCGTCTTCGCCATCGAGCGCGACGAGGAGGGCGAGGTCGTCGGCGAGTCCGTCGACAGCCCGAGCGACTTCGGTCGCATCGCCGCGTTCGCCGCCAAGCAGGTGATCAACCAGCGTCTCCGCGACATCGGCGACGACAAGGTGCTCGGCCAGTTCAAGGGCCGTGAGGGCGACATCGTCGCCGGCGTCATCCAGCAGGGGCCGAACCCCCGCATGGTGCACGTCGACCTCGGCACCATCGAGGCGATCCTGCCGCCCGAAGAGCAGGTGCCGGGCGAGAAGTACGTGCACGGGTCGCGCATCCGCGTCTACGTGACGGGTGTGAGCAAGGGCACGAAGGGGCCGCAGATCACGGTCTCGCGCACGCACCCGTCGCTCGTCCGCAAGCTGTTCTCGCTCGAGGTGCCGGAGATCGCGAGCGGCGTCGTCGAGATCGTGTCGCTGGCGCGCGAGGCCGGTCACCGCACCAAGATCGCCGTGCGCGCCACCGAGGCCGGCGTCAACGCCAAGGGCGCCTGCATCGGCGAGATGGGCGCGCGCGTCCGTGCCGTGCAGACCGAGCTGAACGACGAGAAGATCGACATCGTCGACTACTCGAGCGACCTGCCCGTCTTCGTGGCCAGCGCCCTGTCGCCGGCCAAGGTGTCGTCGGCGTTCGTCATCGACAAGGCGACGAAGGCCGTCCGCGCGCTCGTGCCCGACTACCAGCTCTCGCTCGCCATCGGCAAGGAGGGCCAGAACGCCCGCCTCGCCGCGAAGCTGACGGGCGCGCGGATCGACATCCAGCCCGACAGCATCCTCGAAGACGACTGAGCGGATGGCGATCCGGTCACACGGATGAGCCGTCCAGCCCGACAGCATCCTCGCCGACGACTGAATCGCCGAGACCGGGCGTCTCGTATCCGACGACCCGAGGGGGTAAGGTGGAACCCGTCAGAACGTGCATCGGTACTCGAGCGCGCGCTCCGCGATCCTCACTCGTGAGGGTCGTCGCCCGAAACGGACGCCTCGTGGTCGACCCGACCGCGTCGCTCCCCGGGCGGGGTGCGTGGTTGACGCCGTCGATCGACGCGTTCGAGTCGGCAGCGAAGCGCAGGGCCTTCCGCCGTGCGCTCCGCCTCGACTCCGAACCCGACATCGACGAGCTCCGCGCCTATTTCACGCGGATCACCGCTGCACGACCAGTAGCCACGACAGAACAGGCTGAACGGCACATGGACAACTAATGAGCGGCTCGAAATGAGACCCGTCCAGAACTGAAGGCTCTTCCCGTCTCGGGAGGAGCCCGAGACAGGAGAACTGTGGCTAAACCACGCGTACACGAGATCGCCAGCGAGCTGGGGATCGACAGCAAGACCGCACTAGAGAAGCTCAAGGAGATGGGCGAGTTCGTCAAGGGCCCGTCGTCCAGCGTCGAGCCCCCCGTGGCTCGCAAGCTGCGTCAGGCGTTCGCCGGCGCCGCCAAGCCCGCCGCCACGCCGGCTGCATCCTCGGCCGCACCCGCTGCACCGGCGGCCCCCAAGGCTCCGGCCTCGTCGGCACCCAAGCCCGGCGGTCCCCGCCCCGCTGCCCCCAAGCCCCCGGTGGCCGAGCCCGAACCGGCTGCCGCCCCGGTCGCCGAGCCCGACGTCGAGGCTGCTCCGGCGCCCGTCGCCCCGCTGACCGTCGCCGAGCGCCAGGCTCAGGCCGAGGCGCAGCGCGCCGCAGCCGCTGCGGCGAAAGACGACACGGCCGCACCCGCCGCCGACACCGCCACGCCCGGTGCCGCCGGCCCCAAGCCCGGCGGACCGCGCCCGGGCGCACCCCGTCCCGGCAACAACCCGTTCGCGAGCAACCAGGGCATGGGTCGGCCGAGCGCCCCCCGTCCCGCAGGCTCCGGTGCGGCCAGCAGCATGCCGCGTCCCGGTGGCGCAGCGGGCCCGCGCCCGATGGCTCCGCGTCCCGGCGCCCCTCGTCCCGGTGCACCCCGCCCCGGCGTCGGTGCCAGCCCCCGTCCCAACGGCTTCGGCCAGCGTCCCGCCGGTGCGGGTGCCCGTCCCGGCGGTGCCGGTGGCGGGTTCCAGCGTCCCGGTGGCGGCGCTCCCGGCGCTGCAGGCGGATTCCGCCCCGGCTTCGGCCCGCCCCGTCCCGCCGGTGGCGGCGGCGGTCGCGGTCGTGGTCCCGGTGGCGGCACGGCCGGTGCCTTCGGTCGCGGTGGCGGCAAGAGCAAGGCCCGCAAGTCGAAGCGGACGAAGAGGGCCGAGTTCGAGATGCGCTCGGCTCCGTCGCTGGGTGGCGTCAGCGTCCCCCGTGGCGACGGCAGCACGATCGTCCGTCTCCGTCGCGGCGCCTCGATCAGCGACTTCGCCGACAAGATCGACGCGAGCCCCGGCAACCTGGTGACCGTCCTCTTCCACCTCGGTGAGATGGCGACGGCGACCGAGTCCCTCGACGAGGCGACCTTCCAGGTCCTCGGCGAAGAGCTCGGCTACAACATCCAGGTCGTCTCGCCCGAAGACGAAGACAAGGAGCTCCTCGAGGGCTTCGACATCGACCTCGAGCAGGAGCTCGAGGACGAGGACGAGTCCGTCCTGCAGATCCGTCCTCCCGTCGTCACGGTCATGGGTCACGTCGACCACGGTAAGACGCGACTCCTCGACGCGATCCGCAACGCGAACGTGGTCGCCGGCGAAGCCGGTGGCATCACCCAGCACATCGGCGCGTACCAGGTCTGGGCACCGCACGAGGGCGTCGAGCGCGCCATCACCTTCATCGACACACCCGGTCACGAGGCGTTCACCGCCATGCGTGCCCGTGGTGCGCAGGTCACCGACATCGCGATCCTCGTGGTCGCGGCCGACGACGGCATCATGCCGCAGACGGTCGAGGCGCTGAACCACGCCCAGGCGGCCAACGTGCCGATCGTGGTCGCGGTCAACAAGATCGACAAAGAGGGTGCGAACCCGGCGAAGGTGCGTCAGCAGCTCACCGAATACGGCCTCGTCGCCGAGGAGTACGGCGGAGACGTCATGTTCGTCGACGTGTCGGCGCGCGACAACAAGAACATCGACGCGCTGCTCGAGGCCGTCCTCCTCACGGCGGACGCCGGTCTCGACCTGCGGGCGAACCCCGACAAGGACGCCCGTGGTGTCGCGATCGAGGCCCGTCTCGACAAGGGACGCGGTGCCGTCGCGACGGTGCTCATCCAGTCGGGCACGCTGCGCGTCGGAGACGCCATCGTCGCCGGCACGGCCTACGGCCGCGTCCGAGCGATGATGGACGAGAACGGCGAGGCCGTCCTCGAGGCCTACCCCAGCCGCCCCGTGCTGGTGCAGGGTCTGTCGAGCGTCCCGCGAGCCGGCGACACCTTCCTCGTCACCGAGGAGGACCGCACGGCCCGCCAGATCGCCGAGAAGCGCGAAGCCGTCGAGCGCAACGCCTCGCTGGCCAAGGCCCGCAAGCGCATCTCGCTGGAGGACTTCACCCGCGCACTCGAAGAGGGCAAGGTCGAAGCGCTCAACATCATCATCAAGGGCGACGTGTCGGGTGCCGTCGAGGCGCTCGAGGAGTCGTTGCTCAAGATCGAGGTGGACGACAGCGTGCAGCTGCGCATCATCCACCGCGGTGTGGGTGCGGTCACCGAGAGCGACGTCAACCTGGCGACCGTCGACAACGCGGTCATCATCGGGTTCAACGTGCGACCCGACACGAAGGCTCGCGAGCGCGCTGCTCGCGAGGGTGTCGACGTCCGCTTCTACTCGGTCATCTACGCGGCGCTCGAAGACATCGAGAACTCGCTCAAGGGCATGCTCAAGCCCGAGTTCGAAGAGAAGCAGTCCGGTGTCGCCGAGATCCGCGAGATCTTCCGCTCGTCGAAGGTCGGCAACATCGCCGGTGTCATCGTCCGCTCCGGAACGATCACCAGGAACGCCCGGGCCCGGGTCATCCGCGAGGGCGTCGTCGTCGGCGACAACCTGGCGATCGACTCGCTCCGTCGCTTCAAGGACGACGTCACCGAGGTCCGTACGGACTTCGAGGCCGGTATCGGTCTCGGCAAGTTCAACGACATCCAGATCGGCGACGAGATCGAGACCATCGAGATGGTCGAGAAGCCGCGGGTCTGACCCCCGGCGTCATCGCAGCACACGAGGCCCCGCTCCGACTACGGTCGGGGCGGGGCCTCACCCCTCTCGCCATGACGGCGAACAGCACGAAGGAGCTCACAATGGTCGACGCGCAACGCGCCCGCAAGATGGCCGACCGCATCCAGGAGATCGTCGCCCGACGTCTCGAACGCGGCATCAGAGACCCCCGCCTCGGATTCGTCACGATCACCGACGTCAAGGTGACCGGCGACCTGCAGCACGCCTCGATCTTCTACACGGTCTACGGCACCGACGAAGAACGTCGCGACACCGGTGCCGCACTCAAGTCGGCGACCGGCATGCTCCGCAGCGAGGTCGGCAAGAACATCACGGCGCGGCTGACACCGAGCCTCGAGTTCATCCTCGACGCCCTGCCCGAGAACGCGGCCTCGATCGACCGTCTCCTGCAGGAGGCGCGACAGCGTGATCACGAGAGCCAGACGATGGCCTCGTCCGCGGAGTTCGCCGGTGACGCCGACCCGTACGTGAAGCCCCGCGATCTCGACGACGACGAGGACGACATCGACGCGGACGACGAGGAGGCGGCCGTCACGCCGACCTCGGGCGACCCCGACGAGTCCGACGCCCCGAACCGCTAGTCGGCGAGGACGTAGCCCTCGTCGGACGACCCCGTGGCGAGTCCGTCACGGATCAACCCGGCGAGGGCGCGTTCGCGTTGCGCCGCGTCCGCCCAGACGGAGTCGAGCTCCGTCTGCGACACGGGTACGTCGCTGGCGCGCAGCTCGGCCATGATGAGGCCCCGGACCTGACGGTCCGAGCCCTCGAACCTCGCCTGGCCCCGGAGGCGCGGGCCGACATGCTCCGGACGTCCGGCCAGCACCCACGCGCACCCGTCGACCAGGGGGCACACGTCGCACCGGGGCGAGCGCGCCGTGCAGACCAGCGCACCCAGCTCCATGACTCCTGCGCTGACGACCCGCGCCTCCTCGGTGTCCTCGGGGAGCTGCGCCTCCATGAGGGGGAGGTCGCGACCGGCCTTCGGGGCCCACGGTTCGGCGAGTCCCTCGACGGCACGGGCGAGGACCCTCCTGACGTTCGTGTCGACCACCGGATGGCGGTGTCCGAAGGCGAACACGGCGACGGCACGCGCCGTGTAGTCGCCGACTCCCGGCAGCGCGAGCAGGGAGGGGACGTCTTCGGGGACGACGCCGTCGTGGCGCTCCACGATGGCGACGGCTGCGGCGTGGAGAGCCAGCGCCCGGCGGGGGTAGCCGAGTCGATCCCACGCGCGGACCGCCTCCGACGCGGGCGACGCGGCGAGATCGCGAGGCGTCGGCCAGCGCTCGAGCCACAGCTCGAGGCGCGGCACGACCCGGGCCACGGGCGTCTGCTGCAGCATGATCTCGCTGACGAGAGTGCCCCAGGCGGTGAATCCGGGGCGGCGCCACGGAAGATCGCGACCTTCGACTCGGAACCACGCGGCGACGGCGGGGGAGATGCTCACCGGACGAGCCTACGTGCGTCGGCGCACGGCGGTCCCCGCTCGTTGTCGGAGGTGCGGCGTAGCGTGGACGCATGACGACCAGATGGGCTCCGGCCAAGAAAGACACCCTCCGCGAGCTCGCGGCCGAGATAGTGCACAACTACGGCCGCGGCCGGGTCGTCGTCGCCGTCGACGGCGACACCGCCGGTGCCCCGGGGGTGGGCCCCTTCGCCGACGACCTCGCCGAGGCGATCCGCGAGTCCGGTCAGACGGCCTTCCGCGCCTCCCTCCGGGCCTTCTCCCGACGACCGGCGTCGGCGCCGCGCGACGCCGACCCCGAGCTCGACGAGAGCGTCCTGCGTCGAGTGCTCGTCGAGCCGTTCCTCCTCGGTGGCAGCACGGGCTGGGTCGAGGCGGCCTTCGACCCCGAGGCGGATCGCGCGCTCGAGCCCACCTGGGTGACGGGTCCGGCCGACGCCGTCCTGGTGGTCGACGGCACCGACATGAGCCGCCCCGGGTTGTCGGGCATCTGGCACTACCGGGTGTGGGTGTCGGTGGGCGACGCCCGCACGGCGGGTCGTGCCACGGCCTCCGCCGTCGTCGGCAACGACGATCCGGAGCATCCGCGTCGACGATTCGACGACGCATGCTGAGCACGGTGCGGCACGGGGCCGCCTCGACCTGCGATAACGTCGTCTGGTGAACAGCGGCATCCTCCTCGTCGACAAGCCGCAGGGCATCACCAGCCACGACGTCGTCGCCCGGGTACGACGCGCAGCGGGAACCCGCAAGGTGGGCCACGCCGGCACACTCGACCCCCTGGCCACCGGTCTGCTCGTCGTCGGTCTCAATTCGTCGACCCGGCTCCTGACGTTCCTCGTCGGTCTCGACAAGGGCTACGACGCGACCATCCGCCTCGGCGTCTCGACCACCACCGACGACAGCGAGGGCGACGTGATCGGCCGTGCCTCCGCCGCGTCGGTCACCGATTCCGCGATCGACCAGGGCGTCGCAGCCCTCACCGGCCCGATCAGCCAGGTGCCGACCACGGTCAGCGCCATCAAGGTCGACGGTCGCCGCGCCTACGACCTCGCCCGCGAGGGCGTCGAGGTCGAGCTGAAGGCTCGCGACGTGACGATCTCCGAGTTCACCGTCCTCGACCGGCGAGAGACCGTGGTCGACGGTCTGATCGTCCGCGACCTCGACGTGCGGGTGTCGTGCTCGTCGGGGACGTACGTCCGGGCGCTGGCTCGAGATCTCGGCGCGGCACTCGGCGTCGGCGGGCACCTGACGGCGTTGCGCCGGACTCGCGTGGGGCCGTTCGACGTCACCCGCGCCTCCGTCCTCGAGGGCATCGACGTCGCACCCGCCCTGCTCGCGCCGGCGGACGTCGCCGAGACGCTGTTCCCGGTGTGGCGCATGACCGCCGACGAGGCGACCGACCTGGGCCACGGCAAGCGCGTGGCCCTCGCACTCGACGACGCCGACGGGCCGATCGCGGCCCTCACGCCTCACGGCGCTCTCGCCGGGCTCGTCTCGGTGAGCGGCGGGCGTGCGAGACCCATCGTCAACTTCCCGAGCGACGAGGTCGTCCTGTGATCGAGTGGTTCACCTGGGTGCAGGTCGTCGTGGCCTGCGTGGCGGGCATCGTCTGCCTCGTCGCGGGCTTCTCGGGGCGTCTGCCGAACGACATCACCGTCGGGGCGACCGCGCTCGTCCTGGTGCTGCTCCTCGTGCAGCTGGTGGTGGCGATCGTCGCTCCCTTCACCGGCAACGATCCGACCGGCAACGTGGTCGAGTTCTACATCTATCTGATCTCCGCCATCCTGCTGCCGCCGTTGGCCGTCGTGTGGGCGCTGGTCGACCGTTCCCGCTGGAGCAACGTCGTCCTGGCCGCCGCGGTCTTCGCCGTCGCGGTCATGGTCTACCGGATGCTCCAGATCTGGACGGTGCAGACGGCATGATCTCCCTCCACCCTCCCCGGTCGTCGAACGGCGACCCCGAGTCATATCCTTGGTCGTGATGGACACTCAGAAGTCAACGCGCGCGGTCGGTGTCGGCCGTGTGCTGATCGTCGTCTACGCCGTGCTCGCCCTAGCAGCGACCGGGCGTTCGGTCTTCCAGATCCTCGAGCAGTTCTCCGAGGCCCCGCTCGCCTACACGCTGAGCGCCCTCGCGGCCGTCGTCTACATCGTCGCCACCGTGTCGCTGATCACCCGCGGCCGGACCTCGTACGCGGTCGCGTGGGCCACGATCGCCTTCGAGCTCGCCGGCGTGCTGATCGTCGGCCTGCTGACCACCCTCGACCCCGAGCTCTTCCCCGACGACACCGTCTGGTCGTTCTTCGGTCGCGGGTACGGCTTCATCCCGCTCGTCCTCCCCGTGCTGGGCATGATCTGGCTGGCTCGCACGAGACCCCGCGGCGGCTCCCGCTGATGGAGTTCTACGGATCGGCGGCCGACGTCCCCGAGGGGTTCGGACCGAGCGCGGTGACCATCGGCAAGTTCGACGGCGTGCACGTGGGTCATCGAGCGGTCATCGACCTGCTCGAGGAGGTCGCGGCCGCCGAGGGGCTGACGGCCACCGTCGTGACCTTCGACCGCCACCCCCTCGCCGTCCTCCAGCCCGACCGGGTCCCGACGGCTCTGGTCAGCAACCGCCAGAAACGCGAGCTGCTCGACGCGGCCGGGGTGGCGGCGACCCTGATGCTGCCGTTCGACGACGAGCTCAGGGCGCTCACGCCGACCGAGTTCGTCGACCGGATCCTCGTGGGCGCCCTGCACGCCCGGGTGGTCTTCGTCGGCGACGACTTCCGGTTCGGTGTCCGGGGGAGCGGCTCCGTCGCGACGCTCCGTGAGCTGGCCGGGTCGCGGGGCTTCAGGGTCGTGTCGATCGACGACGTGCGTCCTGCGGGCGGGCGCCGCGCCTCCTCGACCTGGATCCGCGAGCTGCTCGACTCGGGGCGCGTGCGCGAGGCCGGTCATCTGCTCGGGCGCGAGCCGGCAGTCCGCGGCGTCGTCGTGCACGGCGAGCAGCGCGGCCGCGAGCTGGGGTTCCCAACGGCGAATCTGGCACCGTTCAGCGAGGGGTTCGTCCCCGCCGACGGGGTCTACGCCGCCCGGGTCGTGATCGACGGGGTCACCTACCCCGCGGCCGTGTCGGTCGGCAACAACCCCACCTTCGACGGCGTCCCCGCCAAGCAGGTCGAGGCGCACCTGCTCGACGTGACCCTCGACCTCTACGGTCGAGAGGCGACGGTCCACTTCGTCGACTGGGTGCGCGGCAACGTCCGGTTCGACGGACTCGACGCCCTCATCGAGCACATCGCCGCCGACGTGAGACGGACGCGCGAGATCCTCGGGGTCCCCGCCCCGGCCTGATCGGCGGTGGCGCGTCTGCGCGCCACGCCGGCGTCGGATCGGCTCCGTCGGCCGCGACGCCCGCGTCAGCTCAGCCGGCCGCGTCGGCCCGATCGTCCGAAGCCGGTCGATGCTCGCTGTCGGGGGTGCGGCGTACGGTGGGGCCGTGCCAGAGAATCGAGCCCCCGACGTCCCCCCGTCCGACGACCCGACCGACGTGGACGGCGCCGTGGCGCGACGACGCGTGCTGGTCACCGGGGCGACTGGCTACATCGGCGGTCGCCTCGCGCCGCGACTCGTCGAGGCCGGGGCGGACGTCCGCGTCCTCGTCCGCTCGCCCGAGAAGCTCGTCGACGTCCCCTGGGCCCGACATGTCGAGATCCTCCAGGGCGACCTCACCGACCCCGACTCGGTCGCACCCGCGATGGCGGGCGTCGACGTCGTCTACTACCTCGCGCACGCCATGGGCGGCAAGGGCGACTTCGGGCAGGCCGAGTCGCAGGCCGCTCACACGGTCGCCGACGCGGCGGCGGCAGCCGGGGTGGGGCGCATCGTCTACCTCGGCGGTCTGCACCCCGACGGCGAGCTGTCGAAGCATCTCCAGTCGCGGAAGGACGTCGGCGACATCCTGCTCGCGAGCGGCGTTCCGACCGTCGCGCTCCAGGCCGGCGTCGTGATCGGGTCGGGCTCGGCCTCGTTCGAGATGATCCGCCACCTCACCGACGTGCTCCCGTACATGCCGGCGCCCAAATGGGTCCGCAACCGCATCCAGCCGATCGCGGTCCGCGACGTGCTGCATTATCTGCTCGGTGCGGCCGACGTGCCGTCCGACGTCAACCGGACCTTCGACATCGGCGGGCCGGACGTCCTGCGCTACGGCCAGATGATGAACGGCTACGCGCTCGAAGCGGGGCTGAAGCAGCGCCCCATCGCGTCGCTGCCCGTGTTCACGCCGTGGCTCGCCTCGCAGTGGGTCAACCTCGTCACGCCGGTGCCGCGTGCGCTGGCCGTGCCGATCATCGCATCCCTGCAGTACGACTGCGTCGTCCACGAGCGCGACATCGACCGCTACATCGCCCCGCCGTCGGCCGGTCTGCTGCGTTACCGGGTGGCCGTCCGCCTGGCCCTGCAGCGCGAGAAGGACGGCGACGTCGAGACGAGCTGGCAGGACAGCAGCGTCTCGGGGGCCCCGAGCGACCTGCTGCCGAGCGACCCCGACTGGTCGGGCCACACGGTCTACACCGACGATCGCGAGACCGAGACGTCGGCGCCGCCGGCCGAGCTGTGGCGCGTCGTCGAGAGCATCGGCGGCGAGAACGGCTGGTACTCGTTCCCGCTCGCGTGGGCCGCACGGGGTTGGATGGACCGCCTCGTGGGCGGGGTGGGCCTCCGGCGCGGTCGTCGCAGCCAGACGACCCTCCGCGTCGGCGATGCGCTCGACTGGTGGCGGGTCGAGAAGCTCGAGCACGGCACGCTGCTGCGACTGCGCGCCGAGATGAAGGTCCCGGGAGGCGCGTGGCTCGACATGACGGTCACCCCCGTCGACGGGGGCGGTTCCCATTACCGCCAGCGTGCGGTGTTCTTCCCGCAGGGGCTGGGCGGGCGCCTGTACTGGTTCGCCATCCTGCCGTTCCACGGCGTGATCTTCTCGGGCATGCTCAAGCGCATCACCGCCACGGCCGAGAGGGACGCCGCCGAGCGGTCCGTGGCTCCTGCCGGGGCGACGACCTCGGCGACCGCTGCGTCGTCCGTCCCGGCGTCGGCTGCGGGGTCGGCCGACGCGACCGGCGTCGCGTGAGTGCGCCGCGCCTCCTTGTCGCTTCCCAGCGGTTGCTGACAGCATGGGTCGACAGTGCTTTGTACAGAGAGGTCGGACATGTCGAACGATGAGAAAGTGGTGTTCGTCGGAGACGACGTCACCCGGGCCGGAGACTGGGGCACCTGGTTCCCCGGAGACGACGTCGTGAACCTCGGTGTCGACGGCGACACCACGGCCACACTGGCCGAGAGGGTCGATCAGATCGTGGCGGCGCAACCCGACTCGGTGGTCCTCCTCATCGGCACGAACGACTTCACCGCCCGGCGGTCCGTCGAGCAGGTCGTGCGCGGGGTCGAGAGTCTGCTCGTGACCCTCCGGCGGGAGCTGCCGGGCAGTCGATTGCTGCTGCAGTCGATCCTGCCTCGCGGGGCCGAGCTCGCGCCGCGCATCCGCGACGCCAACCGGCACCTCCGTCAGTTCTCGTCCACGGTGAGGGCGCAGTACCTCGATCTCTGGCCGGCTCTCGCCGACGACGCGGGCGAGGCGATCAGGCCCGAATTCACGACCGAGAACGGGCGGCTGACCCCTGAGGGGTACGAGGCGTGGCTCGACGAGCTGCGACCGGGTCTCGAGCGTCTGCGCGACGAACCGCCGATGAGTCGGCCGCTCAGCGTGCTGAACATCCCGTACGACATCGACTGAGTTCCGGCACGGGGGCGCCCGATAGGCTCGGTCGGTACGCCCGCAGGCCGTCTGCGGTCCATCGAGAGGTCTCCCGTGCCCACGCCCACCGCACCCGCATATACCCGCCCCGCCCTGGCCCCCGGCCTGCTGGGGGCGTTGGCGCTCGTCGTCGGGGTCGTGCTGCTCGACTCGGGGCTGTTCATCGGCTTCCGCTACGTCGCGTCGATCCTGGCGTTGATCATGCTGGTCTTCGCCGTCCGCGGCCGGACCTGGTGGGCGACGCCCCTCCTCGCGGCCGTCGCCGTCATCTGGAACCCGGTCGTCGTGATCCCGATCACCGGTCAGCCCTGGGCGGCGCTGCAGTTCGTCGCCGCGGGGGTGTTCATCGCGGTCGGCGTCGTCGTCAAGGTGCCGACGGACGAGGCCGGCACGACCCGCCGGGCCGCCACTCGTCGCTGACGGCAGGCCCGCCCGCGGCGGTCCGCCGAGCGGAGTGCGCGAGCTACCGCTAAAATCAAATGTTCCCCCAGGGTGCAGCGGCCTACCCGAGGCCCGCACGGAAGGTTGAGTCTGAATGGTCACCGAGATCACCGGTACGACGGAGAGTCCGCTCCTGACCCCCCGTCCCCGATCCGGTGGTCTCGATCGCGACGACATCGTGCTCCGCAAGGGGCAGTTCACACTGCTGAACGGCCATCTGACGCCGCAGCAGTCGATGATCGAAGACCTGCTGTACCTCCGTCGGGTCCTCGACGAGGCGGACGTGCCCTACCTCCTCGTGCGGGGCAACGACATCCGTCCGGTGATCGCGATCGACATCGTGCACCGTGAGGCCTTCGTCACGGCGATGGTCGAGGCGTCCGCGAGCGAGCCGTTCTACGCGAAGGCCGGCAAATCGCGGGCGGTGCTGGTCGTCGAGGGCGGTCTCGACGTCGAGGCCGAACGCATCTTCAAGATCTACCGGCCGAGGGTCGAGCCCATCGGCCGTCTGCGCTACGGTGCGGGCACGGCCGTGCAGGTCGAGTTCTGGATCGTCACGGACGACGAGATCCTGGCCCCGACCGAGAACGCCCTGATGCGCACAGCCCTCCCGCGCGACGAGGCAGTCGAAGGCACCGTCGAGCGCTTCGGGCTCGAGTGGCCCACCCTGGCGCACATGTTCGACGACCACGCGACGGACATCACGTTCGAGATCGACCTGATCTTCTCCTGGGTCGACGGGAACTCCGTCGAGTACCAGCGGGCTCGTGCAGCGCAGGCCAAGCGGCATGTCGTGGGCGAGGGAGACGACGCCCCGGCTCGGTTCCGCCAGATCGACGAGCTGAAGTACGCGCTCCGTTCGGTCTACATGTTCGCCCCCTGGGTTCGCACCATCTACATCGCCACCGATTCGCCTGTCCCCGAGTGGCTCGGCGACCACCCGCGGGTGCGCGTCGTGCGCAGCGAGGAGTTCTTCTCCGACCTGTCGTACCTGCCGACCCACAATTCTCAGGCCGTCGAATCGCAGCTGCACCACATCGAGGGTCTCAGCGAGCACTTCCTGTACTCGAACGACGACATGTTCTTCGGTCGTCCGGTCGCGCCGTCGATGTTCTTCTCACCGGGGTCGGTGACGAAGTTCATCGAGGCCGACACCCGCATCGGCCTCGGGCTGAACAACCCCGAGCGCAGCGGCTTCGAGAACGCCGCCCGGGTCAATCGTCGTCTGCTCCAGCAGCGTTTCGGACGCGTCACCACCCGGCACCTCGAGCACACGGCCGCGCCCCTCCGACGCAGCGTGATGTACGAGCTCGAGCACGAGTTCGCGGCCGAGTTCGCCGCGACGGCCGCGAGTCCCTTCCGGGCGAAGGAGAACATCTCCGTCACCAACTCGCTGTACCACTACTACTCGCTGATGACCGGGCGGGCGATCGTCCAGGAGAACGCGCGCGTCAGCTACATCGACACGACGATGGTCTCGGGCCTCGCCTCGTTGTCCGACCTCCTCAAGAAGCGGTCCGACGACTTCTTCTGCCTCAACGACGGCAGTTTCCCCGAGGTCAGCGACGAAGAGCGCACCGCGACGGTGACGGACTTCCTCGAGCGCTACTACCCGTTCGCCGCCCCGTGGGAGCAGGCCGAGATGGATCGCGTCGCTCGCGAGAGCGCCGAACAGGATCGTCGTTCGTTGCGCGCAGGCGGAGTGCAGGGCAGCCTCGAGGGCTGAACGTCCCGGCGGGTCTGCTGGGTCTGCGGGGGTCTGCCGCGCCTCCTCGGCTCCCACGGGGGTCGCGGGTCGCTCGAGCGCCCTGCGCGTCTCGGGTGGCTCGGGTCAGGCGGGCGTCGTGCCGAAGCGCGCGGCGACCTCGTCGGACAGCGCGGCCTCGATGCGCCGGGTCATCTCGGTGCTCATCGGGGGAAGCGCCGTCGTCGAGAACCAGCGCGCCTCGGTGTTCTCGCCGTCGGCCGGGTGGGGTTCGCCCGCTCGGTGGCTCATGACGAACGTATGGTCGATGTACTGGGCTCGGTCGCCGTTGCCGTAGACGATCTCGTCGGTCACGCCGACGGCGGCCAGACGCTCGGGCACGGCCACGACGCCGGCCTCCTCGAGGGTCTCTCGGACGGCCGCGTCGGCGGGGTGCTCACCTGGATCGATGATGCCCGTGACCGGCGTCCAGGCGCCCGTGTCGGCACGACGGACGAGCAGGATGTCGTCGCCGCGGACGACGACCGCCGTCACCCCCGAGAGCCACAGCCGTTCGGTGCCGATCTTCTCTCGGAGGGACAGGACGAAATCGGGCGTCGACATGGGAGAACCCTACCGAGGGCGGCCTCTAGGCTGACCGCATGAGGCTGCCCTGGACACTGCGCGGAAGCGATGTGCGGACCATCGGCGACATGGCGGGGGAGTCCGTGCTGCTCGCCGGGGGCGGGCGGGCGATCCTGCTGCAGCTGGCCGACCCTGCCGTCGGGCATGGCGTGGCCGATCACAGCGACTTCGTCGACCGGCCCCTGTCGAGGCTGCACGGCACGATGACCTACCTGTACGCCGTCGTCTTCGGCTCGACCGCGGAGCGCGCGCATGTGCGCCGTGAGGTCGGACGGGCGCATCGACCCGTCCACGCCGACGGCAGCCAGGGGGTCCGCTACGACGCCTTCGACCCGGCATCGCAGCTCTGGGTGGCGGCGACCCTCTACGACTCGGCCATGACGATCTTCGAGCAGGTGCACGGCCCCCTGACTCCCGAGGTCGCCGACTCGGTCTACCAGGAGTACGCCGTCGTGGGGACGGCCTTGCAGATGCCCCGCGAGCTCTGGCCCGCCGACCGCGAGGCCTTCGCCCGGTACTGGGCTGGGGCGGTCGACGCACTCGTCGTCGACGACGTCACTCGCGGCGTGGCCCGCCAGCTGCTGCACCCCGTGAACGTGCCCTGGTGGCTCCGCGTGCTCATGCCGGTGGCGCGGTGCGTCACGCTGGGGTCGCTGCCCGAGTCCGTCCGGCTCCGGTTCGACCTGCCGTGGAGCGCCCGGTCCGCCCGTCGGTACGCGCGGGTCATGGGCGTCGCGGCGGTCGTCGTGCCGCATCTGCCGCCGCGACTGCGCCATGTGCTCCGCGACGGGTATCTGCGGCGGATGCGCGCCGCCATGGCGTCCGCGCCGCCTCGGGGCTGAGTTCCGAGATCTGAGTCTCTATGTCTGAGGCCCGAGATCTGAGGCCGGAGATCTGAGGCCCGGAGACACCCGGGGGCCGCGCGCCGGGCCGCGCGTCGGGCCGGGCCTTCTGCCGCGCTGCTGTGCCGCCCCCTGTCGCGCCGGCCGTCGGCAATTCCTGGCCCCTGCGCCCTTCGGCTGATGAATACCCCCGTTCAAGGGCGTCGTCGGGTGCGGCGGGCAAGGATGAGGAGTTGCCGACGCGGGGCGCGTCCCGCCGCCTGCGCAGATCTCGTGTTCGGATTCAGCACGTGTGTGGTCGCGCGCTGTCGGTAACTCCCCACGCGTGCAGACGTTCGCGACCCGGCCCGCGCATCCTCGGGGCGGGCGACTCGCGGCGACGCACAGGTGAGGAGTTGCCGACGCGCACCGCGGCTGCTCGCGTTCTCGACCAGCACCGACCGGCACCGGCCGGCACCGGCCGGCACCGGCACGAACCGAACCGACGCGACGAGGCGCCCCAGGCGCCCGGCACCGCCGCTACAGGGTGTCGATGGGCCCGGTGAGGGCGTAGTCCTGCCGAGCAGGCGCGGCGAGCGGCAGCGGCACGGGCGCGGTGTCGGTCGCCCGGTGGCGCGGTGCCGCCGGGGCGATGCGCACCCCGGCGAGGGCCAGGCGCTCGGCCACGACGTCGGCCGGGACGCGTTCGCCGACGGTCTCGTAGGTGCCGATCGGCACGACCGAGTGCACGACAGAGCCCTCGTACACGTGCACCAGGTTGAACGACTGGGCGCCGTCGCGTCCGCGGGTGCCGCCGCCCGCGGCGTTGAGATCCTGCGTGTAGCAGGTCGCCGAGGCCACGGAGACGGGGATCCCCGCGAAGACCGTGTTGGTCGAGTAGTGCAGGTGCCCGGCGATGATCGACCGCACGTCGCTGCCTTCGACGACCTCGGCCAACGACGCCTGGTCACGCAGCTCGACGAGGGCGGTGAGGTCTTGAACGCTCGGCACGGGCGGGTGGTGCATCGCGATGATGGTGCCGTCGGGGGCGTCGGTGCTGAGCTCCTCCGCCAGCCAGTCGAGCTGCTCGCCCGACAGCTCGCCGTAGTGGTGCCCGGGCACGGTGGTGTCGAGGGTGATGATCCGCAGACCGTTGACGTCGTAGACGAGGTCGACCGGTCGCTGCGACGGCAGCTGGCCGAAGAGCTGCTCCCGGAAGGCCCCGCGCTCGTCGTGGTTGCCCATCGCCCAGATGACCTGGGCGCCGAGGCGGTCGGCCATCGGCTGGACGAGCTCGCGCAGCTTCCGGTAGGCGTCCGGCTCGCCTTTGTCGGCCAGGTCGCCCGTGAAGACGATCGCCTCGGGGCTGTTTCCCGAGGCCTCGATCTCGGCGACGATCTGCCGGAGACGGGCCTCGCTGTCGACGGCCCCGTAGAGGTCGCCGTCACCGCCGACGAGATGCGTGTCGCTGAGGTGCAGGATGAAGTGGTTCGGCCTGGGGTGTTCGGCCGTCCGGAGATCCATGGTTCTCTCTTCGATGTCGCCGACGGGGGCTCGGGACGAGACCCTCGTTGTTGATTCGACACTAAGTCCATCACTGGATTGCTCCGAATGTCATGAACGCAGGTGCGCGTTTCGATGAACTGTCGGCTAACTCGTCGTATTCCCGTCGGCCGTCCACGCACGGACGGCACCCCACGACCCGAGGAGGCGCGGGTCGCGAGGTGCCGTCGATGTCAGGACCTGCAGGTCAGGGCTTCAGGACCACCTTGATGCAGCCGTCGTCCTTCTGCTTGAACAGCTCGTACATGGCGGGGGCCTCGGCGAGCGGCACGGGGTGCGTGACGAGGTCCATCGTGCCGAGCGGGTCGGCCGGGTCCTCGACGAGGGGAATCAGGGTGTCCATCCACCGCTGCACGTTGCACTGGCCCATCTTGAGGGTGATCTGCTTGTCGAACAGCGTGAGGAACGGCGTCGGGTCGGCAGTGCCGCCGTACACGCCGCTGAGCGACACGGTGCCGCCGCGGCGGACGATCTCGAACGCGAGGTGCATGGCGCCGAGGGCGTCGAGGCCGGCCTTCTGCAGGACGGCCTGGTCGACCTTGTCGGGGAGGACGGCGGCGAACTTCTGCACGGCGGTCACTCCGCCGTGGTCGTGGGCCTCCATGCCGACGGCGTCGAGGACGGAGTCGGGCCCGCGGCCGTCGGTCATCCCCGACACGACGTCGGCGATGTCCTTCGTGAGGTCGAGCACCTCGACGCCGTGGCGCTCGGCCATGGCGCGGCGCTCGGGGACGGGGTCGATGCCGATCACGCGGTAGCCGCGGTGCACGCCGATGCGGGACGCGAACTGGCCGACCGGTCCGAGTCCGAGCACGACGAGCGTGCCGCCCTCGGGGACCTGCGCGTACTCGACGCCCTGCCACGCGGTGGGGAGGATGTCGCTGAGGAACAGGTACCGCTCGTCGGGCAGGTCGTGCCCGACCGTGACGAGGTTGGCGTCCGCGAGGGGGACTCGCAGCTGCTCGGCCTGCCCGCCGGGCACCTGGCCGTAGAGCTTGCTGAAGCCGTACAGGGTCGCGCCCGAGCCGTACTCGGTGACCTGGGTCGTCTCGCACTGCGAGAAGAGCCCGCGATCGCACATGAAGCAGTCGCCGCAGGCGATGACGAACGGGACGACGACGCGGTCGCCGACCTTGACGCGTCCGACGGCGGATCCGACCTGGGTGACGACACCCATGGTCTCGTGTCCGAGGATGTCGCCCTTGTCGAGGTACGAGTCGAAGACGTCGTAGAGGTGCAGGTCGCTGCCGCAGATGGCGGCGGACGTCACCTTGATGACGGCGTCGGTGGGGTCGATGATGCGGGGGTCGGGGACGTCCTCAACCGAGACTTTGGTGACCGACTGGTAGGTGAGTGCTCTCATCGTTCCCGTCTACGCGCCGCGGCACACAGTGACCTGGCAGAGGGGTACAGGATCGTCCTCCATCGTGCCGGGACGCGGAACGGGGCGACCGGACCGAAGCCCGATCGCCCCGAGGCGCGTGCTGCCGAGACCTACGCGGTGACGGCGGCGACGATGTTGACGACCTTGCGGCCGCCCTTGTTGCCGAACTCGACGGAGCCGGGTGCGAGGGCGAAGAGGGTG
>NZ_CEEDMT010000013.1:0-72259 GCF_979256015.1 Frigoribacterium sp. AC759
GAGGTTCGGCGGGTTCCCGTCACTCGCGGCGGGTCAGCGCTGACCCGCCACCGATGACGGCGACCCGCCGCACCCTCCGTGGCGCGTGACTCGGCGTGACGATCGAGGCCGTCCTCGGCATCGGCGAGCAGTGCGTCCGCCGGATCGAGAAGGCGGGCTAGAGCCCGAGACAGTGCGCCAGGACGGCCTGCTGCACCGGCAGCAGCGCCGCCTTGAAGCCGTGGCCGACGAAGGCCGGGTGCTCGATCGCGTCGGCGGCGACCTCGACGCCGCGGAGGAACGGCGGGCACGGGTTCACCCTCGCACCGGCGGGCGCCGTGTCGAGCAGGGCCGCGGTGATCCGGAACGGCGTGAGCAGGTCGGCGTGCGCTCCCGGCCCGTCGGTGATGATCACGTCGGCGGTGCGGATCGCCGACGCGAGATCGTCGGTCCAGCGGGTGCCCTGTGCGACTCCAGCGGGCATCGCGACCTCGGCCGGCGTCGCCACCTCGGCCGGGCAGCACTGCACAAGGTCGAGCGACAGCACGCGCGCGGCCTCCTGCCAGGCCCGCGCGATGTTGCCGTCGGCCCCGACGAACAGGTAGCGCAGCGACCCGCTGTCACCGCCCGACCGAAGCGCGTACAGGTCGGCGAGCACCTCGCACGGGTGGTTCACGTCGGTCATCGCGTTGACGACCGGCAGGGCGTCCGCAGCCGCCAGCCCCTCGAGCACGGCCAGGTCGCCGTGGCGGGCGGCACCCGACCCGCGCCTCCTCGGCTCGCACCGCGGTCGCGTGACTCAGGTCGTGGCGAGGTCGGTCACGACGAGGGCGGCGATCGCCGCCGAGCGATCCGCGTCGAGCGCTGCGACGACGCGGGCGTCGTCCGTCGATGCGAGGCACAAGGCGATCTCCGTGTCGCCGAGGGCGGAGAGCCGGTCGGCGAACTCCTCGAGCCCCAGCACGGTGACGCCCGTCTCGCGCGCCATGGAGTACTTGGTCCGGAAGGTCCGCGCCGTGGCCGACGCCCCCTGGCGACCGACCACGAGCGCTTCGTCGTCGTCCCGAGTCGAGAGGAGCTCGAGGGTACGCGCGACGGCGGTCGTCGCGATCGGGGCATCATCGGCCCGCCGCAGGATCCCGGCGAGTTCACCCGCCGTGATGACCTCCCGCTCGGGGATCGGTCGGACCGACCCTGCGACGACCGCCCCGCTCGCGACGTCCAGCACGACGACGGCCGTCTCCGACTCGCTGTCGTGTCGTCCGAACAGCACGTCGCTCGCGCCGAGCCCGTCGAGCACCGCCACGAGCGCCTCCAGGCTCGCAGTCGGCACCTGTCGAGACCGGCGCAGCATCCGAGCCAGCGTCGCTGCGGCCACCCGATCGAGGTCGAACCGATCATCGGGCGGCATCGATCCGACGAACCGGGAGACTTCCGCCGCACCGGGGGCGGCCGAGTCGATCAGACGCTCGCCGAGCCGTCGCGAGCCGATGTGGTCGTCCATGAGCCGCGCCTCCCTCCAGGCATGTCGATCATCCTGCCCGAGGAGGCGCGGGTCGGCCCGGTCGGCCCGCCGGCGGTCCGCGCACCCCGCGCACGCGCCCGCCTCCCGCGCACGCACGCGCCTCCTGCGCACGCACCCGCCCCCGGCGCACGCACCCGCGCGAGGTTCGGCGGGTTCCCGTCACTCGCGGCGGGTCAGCGCTGACCCGCCACCGATCACGGCGACCCGCCGCACCCTCACCGCACCGCGCCTACTGGGCACCGCACCCGCGGGAGGTTCGGCGGGTTCCCGTCACTCGCGGCGGGTCAGCGCTGACCCGCCACCGATGACGGCGACCCGCCGCACCCTCACGACACCGAGAACAGCACCGCGCCCTCGGCCACGACCACGTCGGGCGTCCAGTCGGCGCCGAGCACGACGAGGTCCGCGCGGGCACCGACCTCGAAGCGCCCGAGGTCGCCGCGGCCGAGCAGATCGGCCGGGGTGCGTGTCAGCGCGGTGACCGCCGCGACCGGGTCGACGCCCGACTCGACGGCGAGGCGCAGGGCGACGTCCTGCGTGAGCACCGACCCGGCGAGCGCGCCCGAGTCGGCGAGCCGCGCCTCCCCGTCCGAGACGACGACGTCGAGCCCGCCGAGGCGGTACGCGCCGTCAGCGCTGCCCGTGGCGCTCATCGCGTCCGTCACGAGCGCCACGCGCCCCGGGGCGAGGCGGAAGGCGGCGCGGGTCACGGCCGCGTGCAGGTGCACGCCGTCGACGATGAGCTCGAGCACGGCGTCGGCATCGACGGCCGCCAGCACGGGCCCGGGCTCGCGATGCAGCAGCGGGGGCATGGTGTTGAAGGCGTGGGTGAGCGCGCGGGCGCCCCGGCGGAAGGCGTCGAGGGCGCAGTCGTAGTCGGCCGCGGTGTGCCCGACGGCGACGACGACCCCCGCCTCGACGAGTCGTCTCCGGGCGTCGGCGGCACCGTCGAGCTCGGGCGCGATCGTGATCATCCGCAACGACCCGGCCGCCGCGGTGAGCAGGCGGTCGATCGATTCGGCGGTCGGCGTCGTGAGCACCGTCTCGTCGTGCGCGCCCTTGCGCGACGGTGCGAGATAGGGGCCCTCGAGGTGCGAACCGAGCACGAGGGGGTCCGACGCCGCGAGCGCCGCGACCCGCCGGAGCGCCGCCTCCTGCCGGTCGATCGGCGCCGAGACGAGGCTCAGCACCTGCCGCGTCGTGCCGTGCCTGCGGTGGTGCGCGAGGGCGGGTGCGAGGTCGGCGTCGTCGTCGTACGAGATCCCGGCCGCGCCGTGCCCGTGCAGGTCGATGAACCCGGGGGTGACGACCCGGCCCCGCGCATCGATGGTGCGGACGCCCGCCGGAGGCTCGGCGAGAGACCCCGCACCGGTCCCGACCCCGGTCCCCACCTCGACGACGACCCCGCCCTCGATGCGCAGCCATCCCGGCCGTCGCCCCGCCGAGTCGATCAGAACGGCGTCGTGCACGAACAGCGCACCCCCGTCGGCGCCAGCACCCGCACCCGCACCCGCACCCGCACCGGCGCCAGCACCAGCACCCGCGTCAGCGGTCACAGCTCCTGCCATTCGGGCTTGTTCGCGTAGGCGAGGCGGTAGTAGTCGGCGTGCTGCAGCTCGCTCGCCGCGGCTTCGTCGACCAGCACCGTGACGCTCGGGTGCAGCTGGATCAACGAGCCGGGCACGCCGCTGCTGACCGGGCCCTCGACGGCGGCGGCCACCGCGGCCGCCTTGTTCGCCCCGAACGCGAGGAGCACGAGGTGGCGCGCGTCGCGGATCGTCCCGAGACCCTGCGTGAGGCAGTGCAGCGGCACCTGGTCGATCGAGTCGAAGAAGCGGGCGTTGTCCTCGCGGGTCTGGGTGGTCAGGGTCTTGACGCGGGTGCGGCTCGCGAGGCTCGAGCCGGGTTCGTTGAAGCCGATGTGCCCGTCGGTGCCGATGCCGAGCAGCTGCACGTCGACGCCGCCGGCGGCGGTGATGGCCGCCTCGTAGCGCTCCCCGGCCGAGGCGAGGGTCGCGGGCGACGCGTCGGGCACGGCGAGCAGGGCCGGGTCGAGCCCGAGCGGCTCGACGGCCTCGCGGTCGAGCACGGCGCGGTAGCTCTCGGGGTGCCCGTCGGGCAGGCCGACGTACTCGTCGAGCGCGAAGCAGCGCACCCCGCTCAGGTCGGCGCCGGCCGACGCGAGCGCTCGGTAGGTCGTGAGCGGGGTCGAGCCGGTGGCGACCCCGAGCACGGGTCGATCGATGCGCGCGAAGCGACGGAGGATCGCGTCGGCGGCGAGACGACCCGCGGCCTCCGCGTCGGTGACGATGACGACTTCGGCCATGGCGGTCGGGCCTTTCGAAGCGGGGGCTGAGGCGTGGGCGGAGGCGAGAGCTGAGGCGAGGGCTGGGGCGAGGGCGGGGCCTGGCGCCCGGCCCGACGCGCGATCCCGCGCCGCAGACGACGCTAGCATCGGCGCCCCGCGTTTTGGGGGCGCGCGGACTCGGCCAGGATGCGCGACCGTGGAGGGATGAGCCCACGCCCTGCGTGTTCGTGACGATGACCCCTCCGGCCCCGTCCTGATACATGCAGCCGCACGCCCCACCAGCGCGCGCTGCCGGACGCTCAGGACCAGGAGACACCATGACCAGCACGTACACGCCCCACGACGCTCCCTCCGCCGAGCCCTCGCCGCCGGGCGGCTTCGATCGATTCCAGATGTCGGGAGAGGATCTCGAGGAGGCGCGGGCCGGTCTCGAGACCAGTCTCGAAGGTCGCGAATTCCGCGCCCGACGTGCCGAGATGCCTTTCTCGTACCGATTCGCGTCGGCGGGCGACTCGCGTCTCAGCCTGCAGAGCGGGACGTTCCTCGCGCACATCCAGGGGGTCATCCCCTGGTCGAAGGACTACATCGTGTCGTGGTTCCGCACGGGCGCGGTCATCATCGACCATCCGGGCGGCCAGCTCAACAGCGACGGCTCCCGGCCCTTCCTGACGCCGAGCGAGACGTCGTACTCGTTCACGATGACGCCGCACCGGCACGGCATCGTGCACTTCGGGGCGTCGTTCCTCGAAGACGTCGCGACCGAGCGACACGGCGGTCCGCCGCAGCGCATCGTCTTCGACTACGCCGCCGTCCCCGACGCGGCGGCCCTCTCCGCCTGGCAGGCCGCGCTCGGCGCCGCGACGCCTCTGATCGTCGCGCCCGCGACACCCCCTCTCGCCCGGCACTCGGCGCAGGCGTCGCTGGCCCGGGCCCTGCTCGACCTCTTCCCGTGGCGGGCCGTCGACGTCCCCGAGGCGCTCCGCACCGAGCACACCGCAAGCTCCGCCAGGCCGCCGAGTACGTGCACGCCTTCGCCGACCAGCCGATCACCGCGGGCGACATCGCGTCGGCGGCCGGAGTGCACACCCGAACCCTGCAGCAGCTGATGAGCCAGCACCTCGGATCGAGCCCCACGACCTACCTCCGCCACGTGCGCCTCGACCGGGCCCGTCAGGACCTCCTCGCGGCCGACCCCGGCTCCGACTTCGTTGCCGGCATCGCTCGCCGCTGGGGCTTCGGCAATCTGGGGCGTTTCTCCGCGGCCTACGCGGCGCGCTTCGGCGAGTATCCGCGAGACACGCTGAGCCGCTGGTGACGTCGGGAATCGCCCTCTTCACCGTCGCGTGAATGCGTGCGCATAAACGATTAGGAGGTGCTTCCGCCGTCGGCGGAACCGGTTAGGCATGTCATACGGAGAACCATGAATTACACTTGACCCCTAGCACGCCGTCGCACGTTTATCCGCGGCGCTTTTTCATTGTTTTTTCAGGAGACTCCGTTGGCCCAGAAAACACTCATCCAGCTCGTCGACGACCTCGACGGCACCCCCATCGCCGACGGCGAGGGCAAGACCGTCTCGTTGTCGCTCGACGGCGTCTCGTACGAGATCGACCTGAGCGACGCGCACGTCGACGAGCTCACCGAGGCTCTGGCCCCCTTCGTCGGAGCGGCGCGCAAGACCGGGCGCAAGACCCCGGCCCGCACCGGCTCGACCAAGTCGAACTCCGACGATCTGCAGAAGATCCGCGAATGGGCGAAGGCGAACGGGCACGACGTGTCCGACCGCGGCCGCATCGCCGCCACCGTCCGCGACGCTTACGACGCTGCGCACTAGAACGGTGACTACGACATACGAAGTCGGCACGACGCTGGTCTACCCGCACCACGGCGCCGTCACGATCACCGACCTGACCACCAAGAACATCAAGGGCTCACCCACCGAGTACATGTCGCTGCGCGTGCACACGAGCGAGCTGGTCATCCAGATCCCCACCGGCAACGCCACCGACATCGGTGTGCGCGAGGTCATCGACCAGGCCGGTGTCGAGCGCGTCTACGACGTGCTCCGCACCTCCGAGGTCGAAGAGGCCGGCAACTGGTCGCGTCGCTACAAGAGCAACCAGGAGAAGATGACGAGCGGTGACGTCTACAAGGTCGCCGAGGTCGTCCGCGACGTCTGGCGTCGCGATCAAGACAAGGGCATCTCCGCCGGCGAGAAGAGCATGCTCGGTCGCGCTCGGCAGATCCTGGTCTCCGAGCTGGCTCTGGCGTTGAACACGACCTCCGAAGAGGCCGACAAGGCCCTCGAGGGCGTGCTCGCCACCCCCGCCGGCTGACACGCCGCGTCCTGCGAAGAGGGGCGTCGCACCGCTGATCCCAGCGGCGCGGCGCCCCTCTCCTCATCCCCGGCGTCCCGAGGCGGGGCCTGCAGGAGGCGCGGCGCCCGTCCCGCAGGACGCCGCGCCGAAGACGAGGCGGACCCGGGGCCCGGTACCTGCAGGGGAGGCGCGGCGCCGGTCAGCGACGCGGCGGCGCCGTGGTCGACCCGCGATGGAACACGCTCGTGAAGGTCGTCGACTCGGCGGGTGCGCCGGCCAGCAGGTCGAGCAGCGCCCGGCCCGCCGCACGCCCCTTCTCGACCGCGGGCTGCCGCATCGTCGTCAGGTCGGCTGCGCGGGGGTCGTCGAGCCGGATGCCGTCGAAGCCGACGACGCTGAGGTCGCGCGGCACCTCGAGTCCGAGCTCGGAGGCCGCGGCGATGACCCCCGACGCGAGCAGATCGCTCTGGGCGACGATCGCCGTGGGGCGCTGGTCGGGGGCGACGTCGAGCAGCGCCCGACCGGCCCGGTGCCCCTCCGACGTCCAGCTGCCCGCCGTGACCACGCCGCGGGCCCGGGGGAAGACCTCGCGGACCCCCTGCAGACGCTGCAGTGCGGTGTGCGTCGTCCCCGACGCGATGCGCTCGACGGTGATCGGCCCGAGGGTGCGCGTGGGGCCGAGCTGGAGCGCGACCACGGCGACGTCGCGGTGACCGAGGTCGTGCAGGTGCCGGGCGAGGGCGCGAGACGCGTCGACGTTGTCGAGACCGATGTCGAGCACCCCCTCCATCGCCCGAGCCTCGATCGACACGACGGGGATGCCCCGACGACGCACGACGGCCACCGACTCGTCGAGCCGCAGACTGCAGCCGAAGAGCACCACGGCGTCGACGGGCGCGTCGATCAGTCGCGACTGCTCCGGTCCGGTCTCGGTCAGCAGCAGCAGCGAGTTGTCGGCCGGGCCGGTGACGTCGGCGAGCCCGTCGAGCATCGCCACGTTGACCGGGTCGCGGAACGCGTCGCTGAGACTCGACTCGATCACGGCGCCGACGATCCCCGAACGGCCGCGGCGGAGCGACCTCGCGCGCGGATCGGGCCCGCCGTAGCCGAGCTCGGCGGCGACGGCCAGCACGCGATCGCGGGTGGCCGGCGAGACGGGCCCGGCGCCACTGAAGGCCAGGGAGGCGGTGGAGGCGGACACACCGGCCGCCTGCGCCACGGCGGCGAGCGTCGGCCTGACGGCGGCGGCCTTCTCTGCCCGGGTCATGGTGGTGCAGCCTAGCGAAGCCGCCGGAGAGAGCCCCCTACGGCTTGTCGGGCGCGAACGCGATGGAGAAGTCGGCCATCAGACCGGGGATCGCGCGCCATTCGCCGTAGTGCACGGCCGTCTCGATCTCGTCGACGATGCGGGCGCGGAGATCGTCGGAGAGAGCGGGGGCCGCTCCGTGGACGCGCAGCGCCTGCTCGGTCGCGAGCACCGAGAGCGGGCGGACGACCTCGCGATCGAGTCGAGCGGCCTCGTCGTCGTCGAAGAGGCCGAGCAGCGGGTCGGCGAGCTCGATGAGGCGGGCGATGTCGAGGGGCGTCTCGAGCCCGTGCCGGTCGCCGAGGGTCGCGGCGGGCCGCGGCTCGGGGAGGTCCTCGGCCTGGGCGCCGCGGGCCAACGCGAGCTCGATGGCCCCGCCGAGGCGGCGCAGCAGGGTCGTCGTGCAGTACGCGGGCAGTCCGACGACGGCGTCGCGTCCGAACGGGGGGCGCAGCAGGACGCCGATCCGGCAGAGCACGTCGACCGACCGGCGCACCTCCGCGAGCGTGACGCCGAGCTCGTCGGCCACGGCCGCCTCGTCGAGCACGTCGCCCGGGGTGTGACGACCCGTCGCGAGGTCCACCAGGAACACGTCTCCGACGAGGTCGACCACGGGCCGGGGGTCGCTCGCCTGCGAGTCGCTCGGGTGCGGCGCGGTCGGGTGCGATGCGGTCGGGGGCAGCGTGGTCGACATGGTGTTCCTCCGGGGTCTGAAGCGGATGGTCGGGCACCGATCGTGTCGGTGTCATGAACATATGTCGCATTTCACACTCTGTCAACACCGGGTAGCGGTCCGATCGACGAAGCCCCCTCCGCCCGGCCACCGCCTAAGATCGTCGGGTGCGTCTCGTCATAGCCCGTTGCTCAGTCGACTACGCCGGGCGACTCTCGGCCCATCTGCCGCTGGCCACCCGCCTGCTCATGATCAAGAGCGACGGCAGCCTCCTCGTCCACTCCGACGGCGGCAGCTACAAGCCGCTCAACTGGATGAGCCCGCCCTGCTCGATCAGCATCCTCGAGGCCGACGCCGACCAGCAGGAGGCGGGGGTCGTCGAGCTCTGGAAGGTCACGCAGGCGAAGACCGCCGACATCCTCGTGGTCTCGATCCACGAGATCATCCACGACTCGAGTCACGAGATGGGCTTCGACCCCGGCCTGACGAAAGACGGCGTCGAGGCCGATCTGCAGAAGCTCCTGGCCGAGCAGATCGAGCTGCTGGGCGAGGGCCACACCCTCGTGCGCCGCGAGTACATGACGGCGATCGGCCCGGTCGACATCCTCGCCCGCGATGCCTCCGGAGGCGCGGTGGCGGTCGAGCTGAAACGTCGCGGGGACATCGACGGCGTCGAGCAGCTGACCCGCTACCTCGAGCTGATGAACCGAGATCCGCACCTGGCGCCCGTCACGGGCGTCTTCGCGGCGCAGGAGATCAAGCCGCAGGCACGCACCCTGGCGCACGACCGCGGCATCCGCACGCTGCTGCTCGACTACGACGCCATGCGCGGACTGGACGACTCGCACTCGCGGCTGTTCTAGCGCGGCGGCGGACGATGTTCGCCGACCCCCTTGCGGAACCGGAATATGAGGGTAACATTTCTTATGACCCGCCCTCTTCTCCGACCCGCGACCTCCTGGAGGCTCCCGTGACCTCGCCCATCTTCGACCAGATCCTCTCGCAGCGAGAGGCGACTCCCCTGTTCGAGTCCATCTCCGGCTCGTTCCCGAGCGTCATGCGAGACGACATCGACGCCCTCCCCTCGATCTCGCGCCGGCGCTCCGGTTCCGAGCGTCCCGCCCGTCGTCCGGTCTCGTCCGATCGCGTCCGACCGGTCGCCCCGCTGACCGTCCCGACGACCACCTGGCCCCTCGGCCCGGTCGCCTGAGCACCGCCGGTCGAGACGCATGACACGGCGGCCGACCGCACCGCCGCCCGGTGTCGGCGGCGATGCCTAAGCTGAGGGTGATGACTCTCCCCTACACCGCCGTGCTCTTCGACCTCGACGGCACCATCGCGGACTCCGCTCCGGCGATCACCGCCAGTCTCGCCTACACGATCGAGGCCATGGGGCTGCCGGTGCCCCCGGCGACCGAGCTGATCGCCTGGGTCGGCCCGCCCCTCCCGCAGAGCTTCGAGGTCCGTCTCGGTCTCACCGGCGACCGTCTGGTCGAGGCCATGCGCATCTACCGGGCGCACTACCTCGAGACCGGGGCGCTCACCAGCCCCATCTACCCCGGGGTCGCCGATCTCCTGGCCGCCGTGCACGCCGCCGGCATCCCCACCTCGACGGCGACCTCCAAGCCCGAGACCCCGGCCACGCGCATCCTCGAGGTCAACGACCTGGTCCGCTACCTCGACATCATCACCGGCGCCTCCGACGACGAGGTGCGCAACACCAAGGCCGACGTCGTCGCCGAGGCGCTCCGCCGACTCGAGGCCCGCGGCGTCGACCTGTCGCGTCCGGTCCTGATCGGCGATCGGCACCACGACGTCGAGGGCGCCGCCGTCCACGGCGTGCCGACGATCATCGCCGGCTGGGGCTACGGCGACGAGAACGAGCACGTCGGGTCCGTCGCGGTGGCGGCCGACGTCGACGAGCTCGCGGCCCTGCTGGGCGTCACCCTCCTGCGCGGCGCGGCGTGAGCACCCGCGCGGGCGCCGCCGTGCGGTCGCCCGCCACCTGGCTGCTGACCCTCGCGATCGTCCTGATCGCGATCAACCTCCGTGGTCCGATCGTGGCCACCGCACCCGTGCTCGACCAGATGATCGGCGACCTGGGGCTCTCCGCGGTCGTGGCCGGCCTGCTGACCAGCATCCCGGTGCTCTGCTTCGCCGTCGCGAGCCCGGCGGCCTCGGCCCTGATCGGCCGGGTGGGCCCCGAGCTGGCGGTCACCCTCGGTCTCGTCGGCGTGCTCGCCGGCACGATCATCCGCACCCTCGGCAGCTCCTTCTGGCTCTACGCCGGCACGATCGTCATCGGCATCGCGATCACCATCGGCAACGTGGTGCTGCCGGTGGTCATCAAGCGCGACTTCTCACCCGAGCGGGGCGGCTTCGTCACGGGCGTCTACACGTCGGCGCTCAACGTCGGGTCGATGATCACCTCGCTCGGCACCGCCCCGATCGCGTCCGTCGTCGGGTGGCCGGTGGCGCTGCTCACCTGGGGTCTCCTCGCGGTGCTCGCGGGGGTCGTGTGGTCGATCGCCGTGGGGCCCCGGGTGGCGCTGCGGGGCGTGCGCGAGCGGGCGGCGACGGGCGCGGGCGACGCGACCCGCGCCTCCTCGGCTCGCGACGGGTCCGACACGACGCCCGGGGCCGAGCCCGGCGCGTCCGACGTGCTGACCGGCGGCGTCCCGGTCATCGACGAGCGGTCCGCCGCCGCGGACGCCGCACGCCGCGCCGAGGCCGAGGCCGACCGTCCGCCTCTGCTGCGCCGCTGGACGACCTGGGGGCTCACCCTCGCGTTCGCGGGCCAGGCCTTCGGCTACTACGGGCTGACGGCCTGGATGCCGACGCTGCTGCGCGACGAGATCGGACTCACGCGCGAGGCCGCGGGCGCCAGCTCGTCGGTCTTCCAGATCCTCGCCGTGGTGGGTGCGCTCGGGGTGCCGGTGCTGGCCCTCAGACTGCGCCCCGCGATCGTCATCGCCCTGATCAGCCTCTTCTGGACGGTCATGCCCCTCGGGCTGCTCTTCGCCCCCGAGCACTGGCTGCTCTGGTCGATCTTCGGCGGCGCGGCCCAGGGCGGCGGCATCACGATCATCTTCATCGTCATCGTGCGCATGGCGAGCACCGACACCGACGCCAGGCGCCTCTCGGCGCTCGTGCAGGGCGGCGGCTACGCGATCGCGGCACTCGGTCCGCTGGCGATCGGCGGGCTGCACGACGCCTCGGGCAACTGGCAGGTGCCGATGCTCGGCGTCTTCGCCGCGACGCTCGTGCTCGGCGTCAGCGGCGTGCTGTCGTCCCGGCGGATCCGCTGACCAGCTGCTCGAGCGTCAGCGGGTCGTGCCCGGTCAGATCGCGCACCGCGGTCGAGACGCCCGACACCTCGCCCGAGGCGATCGACGCGTAGGTGCTGACCCAGGCGTCGGCGATGTAGGGCTCGGGGTTCCAGGCCGCGCGCGACGCGTAGGCCTCGTCGAGGGTCTCGTCGACGAACGTGTGCCGGCGTCCGGTCGCGGTGGTCAGTCGGGCGGCGAGCTCGGCGAGGCTCAGCGCCTCGGGGCCCGTCAGGTCGTAGGCGGCGCCCCGGTGCGCCGACGGGTCGCGCAGCACGGCGACCGCGGCGTCGGCCACGTCGGCGCGGGCGACGGCGGCGACCCGCCCCTCCCCCGCCGGTCCGCGGATCACCCCGTCGGCGTCGGCGAAGTCGATCAGGGCGTCAAGGTAGAACGAGTCGCGCAAGAACGTGGTGGCGGCACCCGAGGCGAGCAGGTGCTGCTCGGTGGCGGCGTGGTCGCGCGCCAGCGTGAAGACCGCGTCGGGCGCCGCGCCCTGGAACGACGTGTAGACGATGTGCCGCACCCCGGCCTCGACGGCGGCGTCGACGAACGCGCGGTGCTGGTCGAGTCGGTCGACGGCCTCGGCGGCCGACACCATGAAGAGCGTCTCGACGCCCTCGAGCGCCGTGCGGGCCGCGGCGCGGTCGGCGTACGAGGCGACGGCGATCTCGACGTGCTCGCCGAGGCTCGGCGCGCGCGAGGCGTCGCGTACGACGAGGCGCAGCGGTACGCCGTCGGCGGCGAGCGCGGCGGCGACCCGCCCGCCGAGGGCTCCGGTGGCGCCGGTCACGGCGACGAGGCGGGGGGAATCCGAGGAGGTGCGGGTCGAGTCCATGACTCAGCCAACCGCGGTCGCGCCCTCCCTGTTCCGTGACCCGCGCCTCCTGGGCTCGATCGCCGTGCTGACGCGGATCGAGAGTCGTTATCGACTGGGTCCGAGACCTGTCGGGTGTCGGCGGCCCGGGCTATCGTCGGGGTGAGCGATCACCGACGACCCGCGACCGGGCCGTGGGCTCGAGCCGCCCGAACACCCGAGAGAGCACAGCATGGCGCACGACCACCAGCACGGTCACATGGCGGCCGACGGGCGACGGCTGCGACTGGCGATCCTCGTCATCGCGCTCGGTCTGGTGGCGCAGCTGATCGGCGCCCTCCTCTCGGGGTCGCTCGCCCTGCTCGCCGACTCGGGGCACATGTTCTCCGACCTCGCCGGCCTGGTCGTGGCGTTGGCGGCCACCATCGTCGCGGCCCGACCCGCGAGCGGTCGGCAGACGTACGGCTACCGGCGGGCCGAGGTCTTCGCCGCCGCGATCAACGGCCTGGTGCTGATCGCCGTGTCGATCTCGGTGGCCGTCGCGGCCGTCGGGCGACTGCTGACCCCATCCGATCACGAGGTGCTCGGTCTTCCGATGCTCGTCGTCGGCGTGATCGGCGGGGCGACCAACGTCGTCGCGCTGCTCGTGCTGCGGGGCGGGGCGACGCACTCGATCAACATGCGGGGCGCCTACCTCGAGGTGCTCGGCGACCTGCTCGGCTCGGTCGCCGTCGTCGCGGCGTCGATCGTCGTGCTGACGACGGGCTTCGTGCAGGCCGACTCGGTGGGCTCGCTGATCATCGCGGCGATGATCGTGCCGCGCGCCTGGTCGCTGCTGCGCGAGGCGTTCCGGGTGCTCTTCGGCTCGGCGCCCGGCGACATCGACCTCGACGACATCCGCAGCCACATCACCGAGACGCCCGGCGTCGTGTCGGCGCACGACGTGCACGCCTGGCAGATCACCAGCGGCGCGACGGTCTTCTCGGCGCATGTCGTCGTCGACCGCGAGGTCTTCTGCGACATGCGGGTCGACGAGACCCTCGACTCGCTCGACCGCTGCCTGGCCGCGCACTTCGAGGTCGAGCACGCGACCTTCCAGCTCGAGCCGGCCGATCACGCCGACCACGAGCGCGCGACGCACGCGTAGTCGACCTCGTCCGCGCCCCGCGCCCCGCGCGGTGATCCCGCCACCACCCGGCGCGGGGTCGGGGGTCAGGGGTCAGGGGTCAGGGGTCAGAGGTCGTGCTCCCACGGCAGCCGGTCGGTGCGCGCCACCGGGGCCAACGGCACGACGACGACGGGCAGGTGCTGTCGGTGGCTCAGATGCAGAGCGACCGAGCCGGCGAAGAACTCGCGGACGCTCCCGCGCAGACCCGCCTCGCGGCTGCCGACGACGATCATCGGGGCGCCGATGCGCTCGGCGAACCGGCCGAGGCAGTGCGCGGGTTCGCCGCTGAGGGCACGGGTCTCGAGAGCGACGCCCCGGGCCTCCGCGATCGGCCGGAGCCGCGCCTCCTGGTCGTCGTCGAAGGCCGGCGGGCCGTCCAACTCGTCGGGGTCGAGGGGGTACGAGAGCACCGTCCCGTCGATGCCCTCGGTGAAGGCCACGCGATCCGGTTCGACGATCACGCAGACGAGGCCCGTGCCGAAGCGGGCGGCGAACTCGACCGCCCGGGTGACCACCGCCTCCCCGCTGCCGGGGACCACGCCCGCCACGACGTAGCCGTGCAGGTCCGAATCGTCTGTCGCCATGGTCACCCTCGTCTCGTCGAGGCCTCGCGGGGCCGGTGCTGCGGCGGCGTGACGCCGACCGCTCGGCCTCAGTGAAGCACTACCGGTGGGGGCTGCGGAAGGGGAGACTGGGCGCATGTGCGGCCGTTACGTCATCGCCCGAGCCACGTCCGATCTGCTGCCGAGCCTGCTCGACGGTCTGGGGCCGCTGCCCGACGACTTCAACGTCGCGCCGACGACCCGCGTGCCCGTGGTGCGCGAGCGGCAGGGTCGACGCGAACTGCCGCTGATCCGCTGGGGCATGGTGCCCTCGTGGTACCCGGATCTGAAGCGGCGACCGCAGCCGATCAACGCCCGCATCGAGACGGTGGCGACGAGCGGCATGTTCCGTCGACCGTTCGCGCAGGCCCGGTGCATCGTGCCCGCGCTCGGCTACTACGAGTGGGTGGTCACCGAGACGGGCAAGCAGCCGCACTTCATCCATCAGCCCGAGTCGGGGCTCGCGATGGCCGCGGTCGCCAGTGCGTGGCCCGACCCGGCCAAGACCGACGACGACCCCGACAAGTGGCTGCTCTCGATGTCGATCATCACCCGCGACGCCCATGTGGCCCCGGGCGAGGTGCACGACCGGATGCCGGCCTGCCTGACCCCCGACTCGTACGACGACTGGCTCGGCGATCACCTCGACACGACCGAGCTGCTCGAGCTCCTCGACCGCGACTCGCACGAGATCGCGCACGATCTGGTGCACCACGAGGTCTCGCGAGAGGCTAACAGCGTCCGCAACAACGGCCCGCACCTGATCACCCCCCTCCCCTAGGAGGCGCGGCGCAAGAGAAAATGGCCCTCCCGTAGGGGGAGAGCCATTTCGTTCGTGCGCGAGGGGGGACTTGAACCCCCACGCCCTTTCGAGCACTGGCACCTGAAGCCAGCGCGTCTGCCAATTCCGCCACTCGCGCGAACTCGAAAACACTAGCATGAAGACGGCCTCCCGCTTCGCACTCGTGAGAACATGCCACCCGTTCCGGCTAAGATCGGGCGACCTGAGACCCGACCCTGGAGAGACATGGGACTGCTCGACAACTTCGAACGCGGGCTGGAGCGTGCCGTCAACGGTGCCTTCGCCAAGACGTTCCGTTCGGGCGTGCAACCTCTCGAGTTGACGAACGCGCTGCGGCGCGAGCTCGACACGAAGGCCGCCGTGGTCTCGCGCGACCGCATCCTGGTGCCCAACGAGCTGCTGGTGCGGCTCGCCCCGGTGGACTACGAGAAGATGGCCGCCATCGGCTCCAGCCTCATCGACGAGCTGACCCAGTTGACCCAGCGTCACGCGACGGCGCAGGGGTACCACTTCGCCGGCCCGTTGAGCATCCGCCTGCGCGAAGACGAGTCGCTCAGCATCGGCATCATGGCGGTCGACTCGCGCAACGTCCGGGGCGAAGAGGTCTCGTGGCGACCGGTGGTCGACATCGACGGGCAGCGGCACGTCCTCCGCGGTCAGCGCACGGTGATCGGGCGCGGATCCGACGCCGACATCACCATCCAAGACACGGGCACGTCGCGTCGGCACGTCGAGATCCTGTGGGACGGCAACCGGGCCCAGGCCCGCGATCTCGGCTCCACGAACGGCTCGAAACTCAACGGCGAACCCCTGTCGAAGGCCCCCTTGCCCCCCGATTCGACGATCCAGATCGGTCGTACGCGTATCGTGTTCCGCGTGCTCCCCCTCTCAGCGACGCCCGACCCCTCTCCTGGGCCCGACGTCTCGGGGGGTCGACGATGACGAGTGAGCTCACCCTCCTCGCCCTGCGGTTCGGCTTCCTGGCCGTGCTGTGGCTGTTCGTGTTCGCGATCGTCTTCGCGCTCCGGTCCGATCTCTTCGGCCAGCGGGCCCGCAGACTGCCCGCCGACCAGCAGCCGGGCCAGATGTCCGCAGCCCCCGCCGCGCCTCCTGCCGCGCCTCGCGCCTCGGCTCCGGCCGCCCCCGCCGCGTCCGACGGAGACTCCGCCGCCCGCCGCCTGGTCATCACGAAGGGCGCGAAGGCCGGGCTCGAGATGCCCCTGATCGACGGCCCGCTGACGATCGGTCGCTCGCAAGAGAGCAACCTCGTCATCCGCGACGACTACACGTCGACGCATCATGCGCGTCTCATGCTCTGGAACGGGCGCTGGGTCATCCAAGACCTCGACTCCACGAACGGCACGTTCCTCGCGGGCGAGCGTGTCACGGTCCCGACCCCGGTGCCCGTCGGTTCCACGGTGACGATCGGCCAGACGAGCTTCGAGCTGCGACGGTAAGCGCCCGATGACGCCTCCCAAGAGCGCGGCTCTGTCCAATGTGGGCAAGATCCGCTCGAACAACCAAGACAGCGGCTATGCCGGTGGTCGTCTGTTCGTGGTCGCCGACGGGATGGGCGGGCATGCGGGTGGCGACGTCGCCTCCGCCATCGCCATCCGTCGGATCCGCGAGACCGACAAGCAGTACAGCTCGCCCGGCGACGCCGAGTTCGCTCTGCAGTCGTCGCTGATCGCGGCGAACCAGCTGCTCGCCGA
This sequence comes from Frigoribacterium sp. AC759, assembly GCF_979256015.1. Lineage (NCBI taxonomy): Bacteria > Bacillati > Actinomycetota > Actinomycetes > Micrococcales > Microbacteriaceae > Frigoribacterium > Frigoribacterium sp. AC759. The sequence continues at coordinate 16,537 of NZ_CEEDMT010000013.1, forward strand.
GACGGTGTTCGAGCATCAGGAGCTCACGGGCATGGGCACGACCGTCAGCGCGATGCTGCGGGTCGGCGACAGCATGGCGATCGCGCACATCGGCGACTCGCGCATCTACCTGTGGCGCGAGGGCGAGCTCAGTCAGATCACGGCCGATCACACATTCGTGCAGCGACTGGTCGACAGCGGTCGCATCACGGCCGAAGAGGCCGCGGTGCACCCCCGTCGCAGCGTGCTGATGCGCGTGCTCGGCGACGTCGACGCGGCTCCCGAGATCGATACGGCCATCCTCGGCACGCAGCCCGACGACCGCTGGCTGATCTGCTCCGACGGTCTCAGCAGCTATCTCGCCGAAGACCGCATCAAGAAGGCCCTCGCGGCCGGGCTCGACCCCGAGCAGACCGCCCGTCGTCTCGTGAAGGAGACGCTCGACCACGGCGCCCCCGACAACGTCACCGTCGTGATCGTCGACGTCGACGAGTCGGGCGACTCGTCCGTCGAGCCGCCGGTGACGGTCGGTTCCGCCGCCGTCCCGCTGACCTTCGAGGGCGAGACGGGTCGGAAGTCGCTCCGGCTGCCCACGATCCTGCTGCACCCGCTCAAGGTGGCGACCACCCCCGAAGACAGCCACTTCGAGCCCGAGTCCGACGAGTACCTCGCCGAGCTCATCGCCGAAGACAAGCGCCGTCGCCGTCGCCGCCGCATCACGTGGCTGGCCGCGCTGGTGGTCGCGATCGGCGCACTCGTCGCCGGTCTCGTGCTCACCTACCAGTGGACTCAAGACCACTACTACGTGGGTCAGCAAGACGGAACCGTCGTGATCTACCGCGGCGTGCAGCAGACCCTCGGGCCGATCGCGTTGTCGAGCGTGGTCGAAGAGACCGATCTCGACGTGTCCGATCTACCGAACTACACGCAGCGGACCGTCGAAGACACGATCAACGCCGGTTCGCTGGCCGACGCCCGCGCCATCGTCGAGAGGTTGACCGATGCCAGCACCCGGTGACGACACGTCGACCGAGCTGATCGGTCGTCCTTCAGGAGGCGCACGAGGGTCCGTCAAGACCCCCCGCCCCGCACCCGCCGAGCCCACCAGTCTGACGCAGGCCATCACCATCCGTCTGCGGCAGCCGGCCCGGCTCCGCAACCTCGAGCTGCTCATGCTGCTCATCGCGTGCGGCATCTGCGCGGGCGCCGTGGTGCTCGTGCAGCTCGGCGCCACCGACGCCATCGATCCCAGCGTGCTGATCGCCGGCTCCGCCGTGCTCGGTCTCGGTCTGATCTTCCATGTCGTGCTGCGCGTGGTCGCCCGCGAGGCCGACCCGTTCATCCTGCCGATCGGGCTCGCCCTGAACGGCATCGGCATCGCGATGATCTACCGCATCGACCTGGCCTACGGTCGTTCGGGCTGGGAGGCCTTCGGCATCAAGCAGATCGCCTGGACGGCGATGGCCATGGTGATCGCCCTCGTCGCGCTGTTCGTGGTCCGCAACTACCGCATCCTGTCGCGGTACCGCTACATCGCCATGTTCGTCTCCATCGTGCTGCTGCTGCTGCCGCTCATCCCGGGTCTCGGCCGAGAGGGCCTGAACGCGCGCGTCTGGATCGACATCGGGCCGTTCTCGTTCCAGCCGGGCGAGATCGCGAAGATCACGCTGGCCATCTTCTTCGCCGGCTACCTGGTCACCGCCCGCGACAACCTCTCGCTGATGGGCCCGAAGATCCTCGGCATGCGGTTCCCGCGACCGCGCGACCTGGGGCCGATCCTCATCGTCTGGCTCGTCGCCATGGGCGTGCTGATCTTCCAGCGCGACCTCGGGACGTCGCTGCTCTACTTCGGGCTGTTCCTCGTCATGATCTACGTCGGCACCGGTCGTGCCAGCTGGATCGTGCTGGGTTTGACTCTCTTCCTCGGGGGCGCGATCGTCGCCTCCACGTTCCTGGGCTACGTGCAGGGGCGCTTCGCCGCCTGGCTGAACCCCTTCGACCCGGCGGAGTACAGCGCCGACGGCGGATCGTTCCAGCTGGTCTCCGGTCTGTTCGGCTTCGCGAACGGCGGGCTGATCGGCACGGGGCTCGGTCAGGGTCGACCGCAGACGACGCCGCTCGCCGAGAGCGACTACATCTTCGCGTCGCTCGGCGAAGAGCTCGGTCTCGCCGGCATCTTCGCGATCCTCGCGCTCTACCTGCTGCTCGTCTCACGCGGGTTCCGCATCGGCTTCGTCGGCCAGGACGACTTCGGCCGGATGCTCGGCGTGGGTCTGGCCTTCGTCATCGCCCTGCAGGTCTTCGTGGTCATGGGCGGCGTGACCCGCGTCATCCCCCTGACCGGTCTGACGGCGCCCTTCATGGCCGCCGGCGGATCGTCCCTCGTGGCGAACTGGATCATCGTGGCCCTGCTGCTGCGTCTGTCCGACTCGGTGCGCAATCAACCCAGGCTGGTGATCGGCTGATGAACAAAGAACTGAGACGAGTGAGCCTCGTCGTCCTCGCGATGTTCGTCGCGCTGTTCGTGTCGAGCACGTACATCACGACGTTCCAGGCCGACGCCCTCCGGGCCGACCCGCGCAACTCGCGCTCCCTGCTCGCGAGCTACTCGGCCCAGCGGGGTCCGATCCTCGTCGGCGGCGAGCCCGTCGCGCAGTCCGACCCCGTCGACGACGTCTACGAGTACCAGCGCTCGTACCCGCAGCCCGAGCTCTACGCGCCCGTCACCGGCTACTACACGCTCGGTCAGGGGTCGCGGGGCATCGAGGACGCGATGAACCAGTACCTCACCGGCAACGCGAACTCGCAGTTCTTCGAGCAGATGAACTCGCTGCTGACCGGCCAGTCGCCCGAGGGCGCCACGGTGAACCTCACGCTCGACCCGGCCGTCCAGCAGGCGGCCTTCGACGCGCTGGGCTCCAACAACGGCTCGATCGTCGCCGTCGAGCCCTCCACCGGCAAGATCCTCGCCATGGTGTCGAAGCAGAGCTACGACCCCAACCCCCTCGCGAGTCACGACAGCGCCGCCGTCAAGGCCGCGTACGACTCGCTCGTCGCCGATCCGGCCGACCCGCTGCAGAACAAGGCCATCGAGGGCAACCTCTACGTGCCGGGGTCGACCTTCAAGCTCATCACCGTGGCGGCGGCGCTCGAGAGCGGCGACTACACGCCCGAGAGCGCGTTCCCGAACCCGTCCACGCTGACCCTGCCCGGCACGTCGACCAACATCAACAACGCCGAGGGCGGCAGCTGCGGCGGCGGCGACGAGGCGACGATCGCGACCGCCCTCCGCCTGTCGTGCAACATCCCCATGGCCCAGCTCGGTCGCGCGCTCGGCGCCGACGCGTTGAAGGAGCAGGCGCAGGCCTTCGGCTTCGACGACGACTCGATCGAGATCCCCCAGTCGGTCACCCCCAGCCAGTTCCCGATCGAAGACGCCGACGGCGCCGAGATCAGCGACGCGTCCCTCATGCTGCAGTCGTTCGGACAGGGCAACGACCGCGTCACGCCGCTGCAGATGGCGATGGTGTCGGCCGCGATCGCCAACGGCGGGACGCAGATGGATCCGACCCTGATCGACAGCGTCCTGAACCCCGATCTCAGCCCGGTGGAGGATTTCTCGCCCACCGAGTACGGCGACCCGATCAGCTCCGACACGGCGTCGACGATGACCGACATGATGGTGGACGACGTCGCCGACGGCGCGGCCAGCAATGCAAGAATTAGCGGTGTCGATGTGGCCGGCAAGACGGGCACGGCGGAGAACGGCCCAGGCGAGCCGTACACGCTGTGGTTCACCGGCTTCGCCCCGGCAGCCGACCCCGAGGTCGCCGTCGCGGTCGTCGTCGAGAACGGCGGCGGGCAGGGACAATCCGCGTTCGGAAACAGTGTCGCGTCACCAATCGCGAAGAAAGTCATTGAGGCGGTGCTGAACAAATGAGACCTTCGGGCGGAATCACCTTCGGTGGGCGTTACCAGCTGTCGACCCGCGTCGCCATCGGCGGCATGGGCGAGGTCTGGGAGGCCACGGACCTCGTGATCGGGCGCACCGTCGCCATCAAGATCCTGAAAGACGAGTACCTCGGCGACCCCGGGTTCCTCGAGCGCTTCCGTGCGGAGGCCCGCCACGCGGCCCTCGTCAACCACGAGGGCATCGCCAACGTCTTCGACTACGGCGAAGAGGAGGGCAGCGCCTACCTGGTGATGGAGCTGGTGCCCGGCGAGGCCATGTCCACCGTGCTCGAGCGCGACCGCGTGCTGCCGACCGACAAGGTGCTCGACATCGTCGCCCAGACGGCATCGGCTCTGCAGGCCGCCCACGCCGCGGGCCTCGTGCACCGCGACATCAAGCCCGGCAACCTCCTCGTCACGCCCGACGGTCGGGTCAAGATCACCGACTTCGGCATCGCGCGCATCGCCGACCAGGTTCCGCTGACCGCCACCGGTCAGGTCATGGGCACGGTCCAGTACCTCTCGCCCGAGCAGGCCAGCGGCCACCCGGCCTCCCCGAGCACCGACATCTACTCGCTCGGCATCGTCGCGTACGAGGCCCTCGCCGGTCGACGTCCGTTCACGGGCGAGTCGCAGGTCGCCATCGCGATGGCGCAGATCAACGAACAGCCACCGGACCTCCCCGCCACCGTCTCCGAGCCCGTCCGCCGACTCGTCATGTCGTGCATCTCGAAGAAGCCGGGCGAGCGACCCGCGACGGCCTCGGCCCTCGCGCAGGCCGCCCGCGCCCTGCGTCGAGGCGACGTCGGCGCAGCGACCGTCGCCGTGCCTGCCATCGGCGCCGCGGCCCTCCCCGCCGACGACGCGACCCGCGCCTTCGCGGCGCAGGACGCGACCACGCAGCTCTTCAACCCGAACGCCACGGGTGCGGGTGCGGCCGTCACCGGCGCCTACACGCCCGGGTCCGCAGACCCCGACGCCCTGCGCGACGACGACCTCGACGACGAGCCGAAGCGGCGGAGCCCCTGGTTCTGGCCCCTCATCGTGCTCGGGGTGCTCGTCCTGGCCGGTGCGGTCGCCGTGATCGCATTCGCGCTGAGCTCGAACGAGCCCGCGCCCGCGCCGACCTCGTCGTCGGCCGCGCCGTCGACCGAGCCGAGCCCGACGCGGACCACGCCGAGCCCGACGCCGAGCCCTACGCCCGACACGGTCAACGTCGTGCCCGGCGACTACGTCGGCATGAGCGAGAGCGACGCACGGGCGGCGCTCGGCGCCCTCGGCCTCGCGGTCGAGTCGGCTCCGAGCTCGGCGGCCCCCGCCAGCGCTCAAGACGTCGGCACCGTCGCGAGCCTGAACCCGAGCGGCAACGTCCGCAAGGGCAGCACCGTGACGATCCTGATCTACCAGGAGGCGCCCCAGCCGACCCAGCCCGGGTCGCCGACCGCGTCGCCCACCCAGATCACCGCCGACGGCACGGACGCCGCCACGATCACGTGGGAGCCCTACGCGGGCTGCCCGGCCGGCTACTCGCTGACCGGCTACTCGTACTCGATCACCGGGGGCACCGACACGGCGGGCCAGACCGGCGGCGCCGTCGGCGCGAACGTCTCCTCGATCCAGGTCGTGACGACGACTCCCGGCAACGTGACCGTCGCCTACGTCGCGAACTGCGGCGACCTCGCGTCCGACCCGTCGCCCGGGGTGACGGTCACCGCGACGGCCGACGAGTCGCAGCCGACCGCCGAGCCGACGACGCCTCCGACCGACCCCGTCGTCCCCACCCCGTAGCACCCTCTCGTGACCACGGCCCTCGTCGGCCGTGGTCACGAACCCGTGACAATCATCCCCACGACGGACCTCGACACCCGATCTGGGGCCAGACGGCCAAGTACACTTGCTGCGACCGTGTGTTCCGAGTTCGCGGTCTCGTGAGGGAGTGTACGGCGTGGTCGAAGGCGTGAGAGAGGGCATCGAACTCCTCGCCAACCGCTACCAGATCGGTGAGCGCATCGGTCGTGGCGGCATGGCAGACGTGCACGTCGGCACCGACGCCCGTCTGGGTCGTCGCATCGCGATCAAGCTGATGAAGCCGGCGCTGGCCACCGATCCGGCGTTCCGCACCCGGTTCCGCCAAGAGGCGCAGGCCGCTGCGCGGATGGCCCACCCGACCATCGTCCGCGTGTTCGACGCGGGCGAAGAGACCGTGCGCTCGGCCAACGGCCACGAGGTGCAGGTCCCCTTCATCGTCATGGAGTACGTCGAGGGGCGGCTCCTCAAAGACATCGCAGCCGAGGGCCCGATGGAGCCCGCCGAGGCCGCGCGCATCACGCAGGGCATCCTGACGGCGCTCGAGTACTCCCACCGTGCCGGCGTCGTGCACCGCGACATCAAGCCCGGCAACGTCATGATCAACCACGCCGGCGAGGTCAAGGTCATGGACTTCGGCATCGCGAGGGCCATCTCCGACTCGTCGGCCACCGTCGCCCAGACGACCTCCATCCTCGGCACGGCCCAGTACTTCAGCCCCGAGCAGGCCCGGGGCGAGACCGTCGACGCCCGCACCGACCTCTACTCGACCGGTGTGCTCCTCTTCGAGCTGCTCACCGGGCGTCCGCCGTTCCGGGGCGAGTCGCCGGTCGCCGTGGCCTACCAGCACGTGAGCGAGCCCCCCGTCCCGCCCAGCACGATCATCCCGAGCATCTCGCCTGCGCTCGACGCCGTCGTCCTGCACGCGCTGGCCAAAGACCGCTTCGAGAGATTCCAGACCGCGGCCGAGTTCCGCTCCGACGTCGAGGCCGCCGCCGACGGGCGGGCGCCGAATCGTCGTCGCCCCGCCGCTGCCGCCGGCTCGACGCTGTTCGGCGTCAACCCCGCCGCGGCGGCGGGCAGCGAGGCGGCGCTGAAAGAGCTCGCCTCCGACGACAACACCCGCCCGCAGCGCACTCAGACCCGACCTCCGGTCGCCTGGATCTGGGCCGGCATCGTCCTGGTCGCCATCGTCATCGTCGCCGTCGTCTTCTGGGTCGTCAATCTGACTCCTCCCGTGGTCGACAACACGCAGTCCGCGCGCATCCCCGATCTCGTGGGGGTCAGCTACGAAGAGGGCTCCGCCGAGCTCGGCGAGCTCGGACTCGACGTCACCCGGGCCGAGATGCCCGACGACACCGTGTCCGAGGGCGACATCATCTCGACCGATCCGACCTCGGGCATGTCCGTCCCTCTCGACACCACCGTCACGGTCACCGTCTCCACCGGCCCGCAGCTGGCGGCCGTGCCCGACATCGTCGGCTCGCAGGTCGACGCGGCCTGGGTGTCGTTGTCCGATGCTGGCTTCACGCAGGGCCAGCAGACCACGGACTACTCGCCCGACGTCGCCCAGGGCGCGGTCATCTCGGCCGACCCGGCGACGGGCACGGAGGTGCCGACGGGCAGCACGGTCGATCTGATCGTCTCGAACGGGCTCGTCAACGTCCCCGATGTGACGGGGCAGTCGACCGTCGACGCGAACACGCAGCTCGGCGTGCAGCTGCGACTCGTCGTGACGCTCGAGTCCGACTTCACCTGCACGGGCGGCGTCGTCGCCGGGCAGACCCTCGCACCCGGCGATCAGCCGCAGGGTTCGGCCATCACCCTCCGGGTCTGCAGCGGCTGACCGAGCGAGCGCGCGAGCGGTGCCGGGTCACGTCAGGTCGTCTCGAACCGCGTTCGCGAAGATGAACCGCGATGTACCGCGGTTCATCGTCGCGAACGCGGTTCATCGACATCGCACCCACCCCGGTCCACCTGACCCGTCGCGCCGCCCGGCGCCCGCCGTGGGCTCAGCGCGCCCGCTCTCAGCTGAGGTCGAGCAGCGGTGACAGCCCTCGGGCCGTGACCTTCGCCTCGGGCAGCCCCGCCTCGCCGAGCCAGTTGCCGATCATCTGGTAGCCGCCCTCGGTCAAGACCGACTCGGGGTGGAACTGCACGCCGTACATGGGTGCACTCCGGTGCCGCAGGCCCATGATGATGCCGCCCGTCGTGCGTGACGTGACCTCCAGGGCCTCCGGCACGGTCTCGTCGACGACGGCGAGCGAGTGGTAGCGCGTCGCGGTGAACGGCTGCGGCACGCCGTCGTAGAAGGGGCTGTCGTCGTGCGTCACGGCCGAGGTCTTGCCGTGCATCAGCTCTTCGGCGTGGGTCACCGTCGCACCCAGCGCCTCGGCGATCGCCTGGTGCCCGAGGCAGACTCCGAGCAGCGGCTTGTCGACCTGCAGGGCGGCGTTCACGACGTCGATCGACACCCCGGCGGCCGCGGGCGTGCCCGGACCGGGCGAGAGCAGCACGGCGTCGTAGTCGCCGATGCGCGCGGCCGCGTCGCGACCCGAGAAGGAGTCGTTGCGGACGACCTCCGTCTCGGCGCCCAGCTGCTGCAGGTAGCCGTTCAGGGTGTACACGAAGCTGTCGTAGTTGTCGACGACCAGGATGCGCGTCATGGGTTCTCCACAGTGACGTCGGGGGCGGGCAGCAGCTCGTTGACGGCGGGGAAGACCCACTCGACGAGTGCGAAGAGGACCGCTGCGAGCAGGACCAGCACTATCACCAGCCTCACCCACCACGGACCCGGAAGAATACGCCACAGGGCTGCGTACATGATCAGCTCCCCACATCGGTGGCGGCGAGCTCGGCCGGAGGCCCGGCGGAGAGCGGCTGCCACGAATCGAAGACGCCGTAGGCGACGATGCGCTCCTGGGCGGTGAACATCGGATTGCAGCTGGTCAACGTGATGAGTCGCTCGCCCGAGGCGGACGAGACGTCCGGGGCGTCGGGCACCGGCTGCAGCACCGACACCTGGGTCGCCTGGACGTACTGCAGATTGCGGAAGCCGTAGGTGTACCAGCCGTCCTTCGTCTCGACGTACATCTTGTCGCCCGCACGGAGGTCCGCGATCGCGTTAAACGGGGCGCCGTAGGTCGTCCGATGCGCGGCGATGCCGAAGTTGCCGACCTCTCCCGGCATCTGCGTCTGGTCGTAGTGCCCGATCCCGACCGTGTTGAGGGTCTTGACCGTGCTCGTGCCCCCGGCGATCGGCACGGCGTAGTCGTCGCCGAAGCGCGGCACGTAGAAGTTCGCGAACTCCTCGGCCTCCGTCGGCTGCTCGCCCACCGGCGGATCGCCGAACGACCCGTCGGCGTCGGGCTCTCTCGCCGGCCCGGCCTCCTGCTCGAAGCGCTCACTGAGACTCGACGCCTGATCGCGGTGCTCACCGGCGACGACGAGGTCGTTGAACCACTGCTGCCACCCGATGAAGAGCAGCACGAGCGCACCGGCCGTGATCAGCAGCTCACCGACGACACCCACGAAGGAGGTGCGGTGAGGGGCCCGACGCGACCGCGGCTTCCGACCGGGTCGGCGCTGGTCGTCGGTCATGGCTCGATTCTAGGTGCAGGCCCTCGGGGGCCGGCCGTCTCGGAGACGACTGTGGACGGATCGACCTCCCCCGCGCCTCCTGAAGGCCCCACGGTATGATGTCGGCCATGGCCAAAGACACGAACCGCACCTCGAAGCCCATCGATCCGCGCGAGACGCGCACGGCCGCAGACGCCCCGAACCCGGTGTGGTTCAAGCCCGTCATGTTCGGCTTCATGCTGATCGGGCTCGCCTGGATCGTCGTCTTCTACGTCAGCCAGAGCACGCTGCCCGTGCCGTCGATCGGCTCGTGGAACATCCTCGTCGGCTTCGGCATCATGTTCATCGGGTTCCTGATGACGACCCGCTGGCGCTAGAACACACCTTCGGACTTACACGGATGTAACTATCCCCAGTGTTAATAAACCTGTGGATAACTTTCTGTGGACAACGGTGTGAAAAGTCCCGGCCCGGCCACGAACGACAGAAGAGGCGGCTCCTGAACGGAGCCGCCTCTTCTGTCGTCTGCGTGTTCGAACCCTCGCCGGGTCAGATGATGCCGTAGGCCTGTGCGAGTTCGTACGAGCGCCAGAACACGATCGCGAGCACGACGACGCCGATCCCGGCGATCGCGGCGGTCTGGACCGCGCGCTTCGACCGATGCCGGGTCTTCGAGAACACGAACGCGACCGCGGCACCGGCCACGAGGCCGCCGACGTGCGCCTGCCACGAGACGTTCGGCAGGACGATGCCGATCACCAGGTTGATGCCGACCAGCACCAGCAGCTGCACCCCGTTCGAGCCGCCCAGACTGCGGGCGATCACGAAGAACGCCGCCATGAGGCCGAAGATGGCCCCGGAGGCGCCGATCACGCTCGACAAAGGAGCGATCAGCGAGACCGCTGCCGCGCCTCCTACCCCGCTGATGAAGTACAGCGCCAGGTAGCGACCTCGGCCCAGCGTCCGCTCGAGCTGCCCGCCGAAGATGAACAACGCGTACATGTTGAACAGCAGGTGCAGCAGACCGGCGTGCGCGAACAGCGACGTGACGAGTCGCCACGGCTGAGTGATCTCGAACGGCGCCGAGAACGACAGCTGGTTCGTCAGAGCGGAACCGAAGACGAACTGCAGCACGTACACGAGCACGCTGACGCCGATCAGCGAATACGTCGCCACGGGCGCACCGCTCGCCGACGCGCTCCGCATGCGGGTCACGACCGCGGGCTGGACCCGCGGGGCGTTGCTGCGCGCCTCACGAACGCACTCCGGGCAGTGCACACCGACGGCCGCCGGTGTCTGGCACTGCCCGCAGATGGTCCGTCCGCAGCGCTGGCAGAGCACGAAGCTCTGCCGATCGGGGTGTCGGTAGCAGAAGTTGCCCGCATCCGACGGAGAGGGTCGCGTCACTTAGACCTCGTCGATGGTGACGCTCTGGATGACGACGTCCTCGAGGGGCTTGTCGCGAGCGTCGGTCTTGACCGCCTCGATGGCGTCGACGACCTTCTTGGACTCGTCGTCGGCCACCTCGCCGAAGATGGTGTGCTTGCCCTGCAGCCAGGGGGTGGCGACGGTCGTGATGAAGAACTGCGAACCGTTGGTGCCCTTGCCGCCCTGGGTGCCGGCGTTGGCCATGGCGAGGACGTACGGCTGGCTGAAGTCGAGCTCGGGGTTGATCTCGTCGTCGAACTGGTAGCCGGGGCCGCCGATGCCCTGGCCGAGCGGGTCGCCGCCCTGGAGCATGAAGTCTTTGATGATGCGGTGGAAGACGACACCGTCGTAGAGCTTGTCGGTGCTGACCTTGCCGGTGCCCGGGTGCTTCCACTCGATGGTGCCGGTGGCGAGGCCGGTGAAGTTGGCGACGGTCTTGGGGGCGTGGTTGCCGAACAGGTTGACCTTGATCGTGCCGAGCGAGGTCGTCACGGTGGCAACAGAAGTGTGCTTTGACATGGACCTCATTCTTTCACAGGGGCCCGTCGACCTCAGGGTGGGTACAGAATTCGTGGTGTTCCCTGTCAGGTTGCGTCGTGCCAGGATGGAGGAGCCAGTATCCCTCTGGCCCCGTTGCCTACTCGTTGGAGGAACACTGTGGCCCTGTCACGCAAGCAGAAGAAGGAACTGAAGAAGTTCAAGAAGCACGCGTCCGACGTGTGGACGGAGCAGCGCGAGGTGCTCGGCCACGCTGGCAAGGTCCTCGTCGACGTCCGCGACGCCGGAGTGAAGGCCGCCAACAAGGAGGTCGTGCCCCGGGTCCGTTCCGCGGTGGACAACAACGTCCGCCCGGCCGTGTCGACCGGTCTCGCCGCCGGCAGCAAGTACGCGACCAAGGCTCAGGACCGCCTGAAGCACGACGTGTACCCGAGCGTGCAGTCGTACCTGAACGGTCTCGACATCACGAATGACCCCAAGGTGCAGAAGGCCGTCAAGAACGCCAAGAAGCAGGGCGCGAAGGTCGCGAAGAAGTACGCTCCCGCCCCCAAGAAGTCGGGCCCCGGCGTCGGCGGCGTGCTGCTGATCGGCGTGGGCGTCATCGCCCTCGGCGCTCTCGTCTTCGCCGCCGTGCAGACGCTCCGTGCCGACGACGAGCTCTGGGTCGCGGACGACGACGCCGACACGAAGGCTTAGTCTCCGCCGAACCACCGAGAGGGCCCGCATCCAACGGATGCGGGCCCTCTCGCCGTCCGGAGCCGGCACGTGCAGCCGGCGCCCGTACACGCTCCCCGGCGCCCGCACACGCTGCCCGCCGCCCGCACACGCTGCCCGCCGCCCGCACACGCTGCCCGCCGCCCGCACACGCTGCCCGCTGCCCGTACGTCTGCTTCGGCGGGTTCGTGTCATCTGCGGCGGGTCAGCGCTGACCCGCCCCCGATGACACGAACCCGCCGAACCGGAACGTGCCAGCGCTGAGGCATGACGAGCACAGACAAGAAATCCCCGCTGCCCGAGGACATCGGGGAGCGGGGAAAGAAGTACTTCTCGTGGAGCCTAGGAGAATCGAACTCCTGACATCCTGCTTGCAAAGCAGGCGCTCTACCAACTGAGCTAAGGCCCCGTGGAGCTGGGGTTTCACCCGCTGGTGGATCTCACGGGAGTGGGGCTAACAGGACTTGAACCTGTGACCTCTTCGTTATCAGCGAAGCGCTCTAACCGCCTGAGCTATAGCCCCCGAACCGTCGTAAAGCCTACAACACCACGACGGAGTTTCCGAATCGTCGACGCGGCGGCCGCGTCGACGATCCGATGGAACGGATCAGTTGTTGGTGAAACCGACGAGGAGACCGCCGGTCACACGCACACTGAGGTTGTAGAGCACCGCGACGATGGCGCCGATCACGGTGCCGATCACGACGTTCAGGATGGCGACGACGATCGCGAAGAGCATGACCTGGCCGATGCTGAACGACTCTTGGATCGAGAAGTCCTGATCGCCGAGGATGTCTCGCAGCAGCTGGTCCAGGTCGTTGAAGATGCCCGTCTGGTTGAGGATCAACCAGATCAGGAACGTCGCGACGACGGTGATGATGCCCAGGGCGACCGCGATCAGGAACGAGAGCTTCACGACCGACCAGAAGTCGATGTAGACCAGCTTCAGCCTGACCTGCTTGGTGCCCGCAGGTCGCTTGGCTTTGCGCTGAAGTCGCTCGGCGACACTACTCATTGATCGGTTCCTCTCCGGTGGTGCCGTCGTTCGGCACATCGGTCGTCGTGGCGTCGGTGTCGACGGCGTCGATCACGTCTCCGGGACTGACGGCCGGTACGGCCTCGTTGTCACCGACGGCATCGATGACAGCCTCGTCGGACTGTGCCACGAGGTTGCGCTCGGTGTTGCGCGCCACGGCGATGATCCGATCATCTGCGGCGAACCGTGCGAACACGACACCCATGGTGTCGCGGCCCTTGGCAGGCACCTCGGCCACGGCAGACCGTACCACCTTGCCGCTCGACAGCACCACGAGCACCTCGTCGTCCTCGCCGACGATGAGTGCGCCGGCGAGGTCGCCCCGCGCCTCCGCGAGCTTGGCGACCTTGATGCCGAGACCGCCTCGGTTCTGCACCCGGTACTGGTCGGCGGCGGTGCGCTTGGCGTAGCCGCCCTCGGTCACGACGAACACGTAGCCCTCGTCGTCCGAGACCGACGCCGACAGCAGCGTGTCGCCCTCGCGGAACGTCATGCCCTTCACACCCGACGTCGACCGACCCATCGGACGCAGCGAGTCGTTCGTCGCCGTGAAGCGGAGCGACATCCCGTGGCGCGAGACGAGCAGCAGATCGTCGTGCTCGTCGACCAGCAGGGCGGAGACGAGCTCGTCGTCGTCGCGCAGGTTGATCGCGATGATGCCGCCGGTGCGGTTCGTGTCGTACTCGGTGAGCGCGGTCTTCTTGATCAGACCGTCGCGGGTGGCTAGCACCAGGTACTGGGCCACCTCGTAGTCGCGGATGTCGAGCACCTGCGAGATCTGCTCGTCGGGCAGCATCGCGAGCAGGTTCGCGACGTGCTGGCCCTTCGCGTCGCGACCGGCCTCCTGGAGCTCGTAGGTCTTGGCGCGGTACACGCGACCCTTGTTCGTGAGGAACAGCAGCCAGTGGTGCGTGGTGGTGACGAAGAAGTGATCGACGACGTCGTCGGCGCGCAGCTGCGCACCCCGCACGCCCTTGCCGCCGCGGTGCTGGCTGCGGTAGTTGTCGCTGCGGGTGCGCTTCACGTAACCGCCGCGGGTGATGGTGACGACCATCTCCTCTTCGGGGATGAGGTCCTCGACGCTCATGTCGCCGTCGAAGCCGAACATGATCTCGGTGCGCCGGTCGTCGCCGAACTTCTCGGTGATCTCGGCCAGCTCGTCGCTGACGATCGTGCGCTGGCGCTCGGGCTTCGCGAGGATGTCCTTGTAGTCGGCGATCTCGCGCTCGAGCTTGTCGGCGTCCTCCTGGATCTTCTGCCGCTCGAGGGCGGCCAGACGGCGCAGCTGGAGGTTGAGGATGGCCGAGGCCTGGATCTCGTCGACCGTGAGGAGGTCCATCAGGCCGACCCGCGCCTCCTCGACGGTGGGCGACCGGCGGATCAACGCGATGACCTCGTCGAGGGCGTCGAGCGCCTTCAGGTAGCCGCGCAGGATGTGCACGTCGGCTTCGGCCTTCTTCAGACGGAAGCGGGTGCGCCGCTGGATGACGTCGATCTGGTGATCGACCCAGGCCGAGATGAAGCCGTCGAGCGCGAGCGTGCGCGGGATGCCGTCGACGATCGCGAGCATGTTCGCGCCGAAGTTCTCTTGCAGCGACGTGTGCTTGTAGAGGTTGTTCAGCACGACCTTCGCGACCGCGTCGCGCTTGAGCACGATGACGAGTCGCTGACCGGTGCGACCCGAGGTCTCGTCGCGGATGTCTGCGATGCCGCCGACGCGACCGTCTTTGACGAGCTCGGCGATCTTGATCGCCAGGTTGTCGGGGTTGACCTGGTACGGCAGCTCGGTGACGACGAGGCAGGTGCGACCCTGGATCTCTTCGACGTTGACGACGGCGCGCATCGTGATGGAGCCGCGACCCGTGCGGTAGGCGTCCTGGATGCCCTTGACGCCGAGGATCTGCGCGCCCGTCGGGAAGTCGGGCCCCTTGATGCGCTGCATGAGCGCCTCGAGCAGCTCTTCGCGCGACGCCTCGGGATTCTCGAGGTACCACTGCGCACCCGACGCGACCTCGCGCAGGTTGTGCGGCGGGATGTTCGTGGCCATGCCGACCGCGATGCCGACCGAGCCGTTGACGAGCAGGTTCGGGAACCGGCTGGGCAGGATGGCCGGCTCTTGCGTGCGGCCGTCGTAGTTGTCTTGGAAGTCGACGGTGTCTTCGTCGATGTCGCGGACCATCTCGAGTGCGAGCGGCGCCATCTTGGTCTCGGTGTACCGCGGTGCCGCGGCGCCGTCGTTGCCGGGCGAGCCGAAGTTGCCCTGGCCGAGCGCGAGCGGGTAGCGCAGACTCCACGGCTGGACCAGACGCACCAGCGCGTCGTAGATCGCCGTGTCGCCGTGCGGGTGGAACTGACCCATGACGTCGCCGACGACGCGTGAGCACTTCGAGAACGCGCGGTCGGGGCGGTACCCGCCGTCGTACATCGCGTAGATGACCCGGCGGTGCACGGGCTTCAGGCCGTCGCGGACCTCGGGCAGCGCGCGCCCGACGATGACGCTCATCGCGTAGTCGAGGTACGAGCGCTGCATCTCGAGCTGGAGGTCGACCTGCTCGATGCTGTCGCGCTTCAGCGCCGCCGCGAAGGTGGGCGTGACCTCGGGGTCGGTGCCCTCGGGGGTGTCTGTCGGCTCGTCGGCCATGATTCTCCGTTTGTCGTCGTCGGCCCCGATCTGCTCCGCGGGGCGCGGATGTCCTCCGGATCACCGGAGGCGCGTGTCAGATGTCGAGGAAGCGCACGTCTTTCGCGTTCTGCTGGATGAAGTTGCGTCGCGACTCGACGTTCTCGCCCATCAGGGTGTCGAAGATCGTGTCGGCGGCCGCGGCGTCCTCGAGGGTCACCTGCAGCAGGGTGCGGGTCTCCGGGTCCATCGTGGTCTCCCACAGCTCCTTGTAATCCATCTCGCCGAGGCCCTTGTAGCGCTGGATCGCGTTCTCCTTGGGGATCCGCTTGCCGGCGGCGCGACCCGACACCAGCACGGCGTCGCGCTCGGCGTCGCTGTAGACGTACTCGTGCGGCGCGTTGCTCCACTTGAGCTTGTAGAGCGGCGGCTGTGCGAGGTAGACGTAGCCGAGGTCGATCAGCGGACGCATGTAGCGGAACAGCAGGGTCAGCAGCAGCGTCGTGATGTGCTGGCCGTCGACGTCGGCGTCGGCCATCAGCACGATCTTGTGGTACCTGGCCTTGTCGGGGTCGAAGTCCTCGCCGATGTCGGCGCCGAAGGCCTTGATCATCGCCTGGACCTCGTTGTTGCCGAGCGCGCGGTCGAGACGGGCCTTCTCGACGTTGAGGATCTTGCCGCGGAGGGGCAGGATCGCCTGGGTCTCGGGGTTGCGCCCCTGCACGGCCGAACCGCCGGCCGAGTCGCCCTCGACGATGAAGATCTCGCTGAGCGAGGGGTCTTTGCTCTGGCAGTCCTTCAGCTTGCCGGGCATGCCGTTCGACTCGAGCACGCCCTTGCGGCGGGTCTGCTCGCGCGCCTTGCGGGCGGCCATGCGGGCCTGCGATGCGAGGATCCCCTTGCGGACGATCTCGGCGGCCTGACGCGGGTTGCGGTCGAACCAGTCGGTGATCTGGTCGAACGCGACCTTCTGCACGAACGACTTCGCCTCGGTGTTGCCGAGCTTCGTCTTCGTCTGACCCTCGAACTGCGGTTCGCCCAGCTTGATCGAGATGACGGCGGTCAGGCCCTCGCGGACGTCGTCGCCCGTGAGGTTGTCGTCCTTCTCCTTCAGCAGCTTGTTCTTCGGGTCTTTCGCGTAGCGGTTGACCAGCGTGGTGAGCGCCGCACGGAATCCCTCTTCGTGGGTGCCGCCCTCGTGCGTGTTGATCGTGTTCGCGTAGGTGTGGACGCTCTCCTGGTACGAGGTGTTCCACTGCATGGCGACCTCGAGCGAGATCTTCTTCTCGGTGTCCTCCTGCTCGAAGGCGATGATGTCGTCGTGGACGGTCTCGACCTTCTTCACCGTGTTGAGGTACTCGACGTAGTCGACGAGGCCCTTCTCGTAGTGGAAGACGTCGTGCCTCGGCTCGGCGTCGTCCTCTTGCACGCGCTCGTCGCTGAGCTCGATGCGGAGGCCCTTGTTCAGGAAGGCCATCTGCTGGAATCGGGTGCGGAGCGTCTCGTAGTCGAACTCGATGCTCTCGAAGATCTCGGCGTTGGGCCAGAAGGTGATCGTGGTGCCGGTGGTCTCGTCCGCCTCGCCCTTGGCGAGCGGGGCGACGGGCACACCGTCGGTGAAGCTCTGCCGGTACACGTTGCCCTGGCGGCGGACCTCGACGTCGAGCTCGCTCGAGAGCGCGTTGACGACGGAGCTGCCGACGCCGTGCAGACCGCCCGAGACCGCGTACCCGCCACCGCCGAACTTGCCGCCGGCGTGCAGCACGGTGAGGACGACCTCGACCGTCGACCGCCCCTCCACCGGGTGGATGTCGACCGGGATGCCGCGGCCGTTGTCGACGACGCGCACGCCGCCGTCTTCGCGCATCGTGATCTCGATGTGGTCGCAATGCCCCGCGAGGGCCTCGTCGACCGAGTTGTCGACGATCTCGTACACGAGGTGGTGCAGACCCCGGGGCCCTGTCGAGCCGATGTACATGCCCGGTCGCTTGCGGACGGCCTCGAGCCCTTCGAGCACCTGGATGTCGCCGGCGCCGTAAGAGTGGTCGGGTTGGGCGTCGGTGGTGTCAGGTGACATGTGCGGGGAGGCTCCTGCCGGATGGGACGAGGGTGGAACGCCCGTTCTCCGAACCCCTGGAGAGGCCGGCGGACGACCTTCCGAGTCTACCGCAGGCCCGTCCGCGACGGGGCGAAATCCGCCCTCAGAGGGATTTTCTCCACCGCCTTGGACGATTCACCCTCGTCACCCGTAGGTATCGCGAGGACCACGCCCTGGAACCGATCTGGGACCGCGTTTCCAGGTCGGGGCGTTGGGTGCCAAGAATCGCACCGACTGGATGCCCGCCTCGGGGTACCTCTGGACGATGGTCGTGGTGACCTGTCCGCGCATCAGACGGAGCTGCGTCGCCCAGGCCGTCGAATCGCACTGCACGGTGAGCGTGCCGTCGTCGATCGACACCGGATGCGAGTGCCCCGAGAGCTCGTCGCCCACCAGCGCGGGCCACGCCTCCATCAGCTCGGACTGCGCGAGCGGGGAGTTCCAGCCCATCTCGGTCGTGACGCTGGCGAGCACGTCGGCGATGCCCCGTGGCTCGCGACCCGTGCCGAAGGGCTGACTCGGCGATCCGAGCTTGATGGCCTTGCGTCGTCGACCGTCGCGCGACCGGCTCGTGGGGTCGCCGAAGACCCGGCGGAAGCGCAGATACACCCGCTGCGCCTCGTCGGCGGGCGGCGGCTCCACCGGCGGCAGCTGCGGGCCGGGGACCGGAGGAGGCGCGGCGCCGGTCTCGGACGGATCGGGCGCGTCGGTCACGGGGTCGCCTCGTCGACGATGGTGCCGGCCGCGATGCGCACGGTGTGCGCCTTCAGCCGCTGCGGCACGTCGCCCTCGACCGCGGCGGTGATGAGCACCTGCTCGTAGCCGGCGACCTCGTCGGCGAGACGCTCGCGGCGGGATCCGTCGAGCTCGGCGAACACGTCGTCGAGCACGATGACGGGGTCGCCGGTGGCCGACTCGGAGCGGACGACCGCCGCCGACGCGAGCTTCAATGCCAGAGCGAACGACCACGATTCGCCGTGGCTGGCGTAACCGCGTGCCGGGAGGCCGTTCAACGAGAGGAAGAGGTCGTCGCGGTGCGGCCCGACCAGGGTGAGACCGCGATCGAGCTCGGAGGGACGCACGCGGGCGAGCGCCTCGCGGAACACGTCGGCGACGGACTCGGCCGGGATCGCCTCGTCGGGGACCTCCGCGGCCGCCGCGGTCTCGTCGTCGGGGACGGACCCGCGGATGCTCAGCACGGTGGCGAGCCGGGCCCGGTGGTCTTCACCGGCCACGGCGGCGTAGGCGCGGGCGACCTCGGGGGCGAGATCGGCGGCCAGTCGATCGCGCGCGATGATGAGCTCGCTGCCGAGGGCGACGAGACGTTCGTCCCAGATGTCTAGGGTGCCGAGCTGACCGGCCTTGACGCCGCTGGCCCTGGCCGACTTGAGCAGGGTGTTCCGCTGCTTCAGCACCCGCTCGTAGTCGGTCTGGACGCCGGCGAAGCGAGGTGATCGGGCGACGAGCAGCTCGTCGAGGAACCGGCGGCGACCCGACGGTTCGCCTCGCACGAGCGCGAGGTCTTCGGGGGCGAACAGCACGCTGGTGAAGTAGCGCGGCAGCTCGCGGGGCTTGATCGCGCCGCGGTTGATCTGCGCCCGGTTCGCCGACGACCGGTTGATCTGCACCTCGGCGAGCAGCTCGCGACCGTCGGCCTCGAGTCGGGCCCGGACGATCGCGGAGTCGGCGCCCTGTCTGATGAGGGCGGCGTCGCTCGAGACGCGGTGCGAGCCGAGACTCGAGAGGTAGCCGAGCGACTCGACCAGGTTCGTCTTGCCCTGGCCGTTGCTGCCGACGAAGAGGTTCGGCCCGCGCGCGAGGCCGACTTCTGCAGTGGTGTAGTTGCGGAAGTCGGTGAGACTGAGATGCAGTACTCGCACGCGGGCCGGAGAGGCGCTAGGCCTTCTTGACCGCGTGGCCACCGAACTGGTTGCGCAACGCGGCGACGGCCTTCATGGTCGGCGAACCCTCGCCCTGACGCGAGACGAAGCGCGCGAAGATCGACGCGCTGATCGTCGGCATCGGCACGGCGTGGTTGATCGCCTCTTCGAGAGTCCAGCGACCCTCGCCGCTGTCCTCGACGTAGCCCGAGATCTCGGCGAGCTTCGGGTCGGCCTCGAGGGCGAGGACCATCAGCTCGAGCAGCCAGGAGCGCACGACGGTGCCGCGCTGCCAGGCCTTGAAGGTGCCGGGCACGTTCTTGATCAGGTCGGAGCGGGCCTCGAGGAGCTCGTAGCCCTCGCCGTAGGCCTGCATGATCGCGTACTCGATGCCGTTGTGGACCATCTTCGCGTAGTGACCTGCGCCGGTGTCGCCGGCGTGCACGAAGCCCTCTTCGCGGGGGCCCTCGGGACGGAGCGCGTCGAAGATCGGCTGTGCGACGGCGACGTTCTCGGTGGAACCGCCGACCATGAGGCCGTACCCGTTGTCTTTGCCCCAGACACCGCCCGAGACGCCGGCGTCGATGTACTTGATGCCCTTGGCGCCGAGCAGCTTCTCGTTCGCGAAGTCGCTGGTGAACTTGCTGTTGCCGCCATCGATGACCAGGTCGCCCTCGGAGAGCTCCTTGGAGAGGTCTTCGATGACGGCGGCGGTGATGTCACCCGCGGGGACCATCACCCAGACGATGCGGGGGCTGGGGAGCCCGGCGGCGAGATCGGAGAGCGTGGCGACGTCGGAGACGGCGGGGTTGGCGTCGTAACCGGTCACCTCGATGCCCTTGTCGCGGAGGCGGGCACGCATGTTGTTGCCCATTTTGCCGAGACCGACGAGGCCGATGTGCATAGGTTTCCTTTGTTCGTGGGAGGCGCGGGTGGGCGCCTGCTCTGGGGGGCGCGTCTAGCGCAGGAGGAGGTTGGGCTGCAGCAGGTACTTGTAGCTGTCAGCGCCTGCCTGGTCTTTGGAGGACTGACTGGTGATCAGCACCGGACCGGGCTTGTTCGGGTTCTCCGTCTTCGTGAAGGAGATGCGGACGAACTCGGAGTGGACTGCTCCGAGACCGTCGAGGAGGAACTGCGGCTTCAACGAGACCACGGTGTCCTCTCCCGTCAACAACGCATCGATCGACTCTGACGCCTGCGCCTGCTCGCTACCGATGGCCTCGAGGGTGAGGCCGTCGATGGTGAACGTGAACCTGAGGGCCGCCTCGCGCTCGAGGACGAGCGAGACGCGGCGGATGGACTCGACGAGCTCGGCCGTGTTGATCACGGCGTAGTTCTCGACGGTCTCGGGGAAGAGCCGCTTGACCGGGGGGAAGTTGCCCTTGATCAGCAGCGAGGTGACGGTCTTGTTGCCGGCCTGGAACGCGATGAGCTCGCGGTCGTCGCTGCCGGTGATCGACACGGAGACGGTGGTCGCGTTGCCGAAGGTCTTGCCGACCTCCTGCAGGGTGCGGGCCGGGACGAGCGCGGTGGTCGTCTCGGCGCTGGCCGCGGTGCCCGGGTCGAAGTCGATACCTCGGACGGCCACGCGGTAGCGGTCGGTGGCCACGAGCGAGAGTGCGTTCTCGGTGACCTCGAGCTGGACACCCGTGATGACCGGGGTGACGTCGTCGCGTGACGCGGCGACGGCGACCTGCGAGACGGCCAGTGCGAAGCGGTCGCCGGGTACGACACCCGACTGCTCGCCCACCGTCGGCAGCGTCGGGTACTCCTCGACGGGCATGCTCAGCAACGAGAAGTTGGCGGACCCGCAGCTGACCGCGATGCGGTTCTCCTCTGTGGAGAACGTGACGGGAGCGTTCGGCAGGCGACTCGCGATGTCCGCCAGCAGACGCCCGGAGACGAGGATCGTGCCGGGTTCGTCGACCTCGGCGGGGATCTGCGTCTGAGCCGAGACCTCGTAGTCGAACGACGACAGGGTGAGGCCGTCGGCGTCCGCCTCGATCAGCACCCCGCTCAGGATCGGCAGCGTGGTGCGCTGCGGAAGGAGCTTCACCGCGAAGGAGACGGCATCGCTGAAGACGTCACGGTTGACCTGGAACTTCACGCGGGGGACCCCTATCGACTACCTGCTCGTGGATGGCCGGTTAATACTGGCACAGCAATCGGCGCCCCGGACCCGTGGCCTCGAGGGCCCTCGATCCGTCCACAAGGTTGTCTCTCCAATGATTTCTTGTAATGAGGATTAACAGTCTTAACCGTTGTGCACAGTGTGGATAACCTGTTAAAAACCCCGCGGCGACAGGGAACTACAACCGTGTGACTTGTGCACTCGGTGTGGACCGGAATCACAAACTCCGGGACGACCGCCGGTGGGGTCGAGGGCTGTTCCCACAGGGTCATGTCATCCGTGAACAACCGGCCCCCAAGTTATCCACCACTTTCCACAGGTTATCCACACTGTGGGATCGTCCGGTCTCCTTGGGTGCTGTTGCGCGCCTCCTGCAGGTCGACGAGACGACGAACGGGCGCCGACCGATGGTCGACGCCCGTTCGGACGGTGCTGCCGGGAGGTGACGATCTCGCCCCTCGACCGGGCCCTTATTTGTAGCGGGTGTCCTGTTTGATGCGGCTGGTGAGCTCGGTGACCTGGTTGTAGATCGACCGGCGCTCCTTCATCAGCTCGCTGATCTTCTTGTTCGCGTACATGACCGTCGTGTGGTCGCGGTTGCCGAACAGCTGACCGATCTTCGGCAGCGACAGGCTGGTCAGCTCGCGGCACAGGTACATCGCGATCTGCCTCGCGGTCGCGATCGCCTGCGACCGCGACGAGCCGTAGAGGTCGTCGACCGAGAGCTTGAAGTAGTCGGCGGTGTGGTTGATGATGTCGACCGGCGCGATGATGTTGTCTTCATCTAGCGTGATGAGGTCCTTCAGCACGGTCTGCACCAGCGCCAGGTCGACGGCCGTCCGGTTCAGGCTCGCGAACGCCGTGACCCGGATGAGCGTGCCCTCGAGCTCGCGGATGTTGCTCGACACCTTCGTGGCGATGAACTCGAGCACCTCGTCGCGGATCTGCAGCTTCTCGCTCTGCGCCTTCTTGCGGAGGATCGCGATGCGGGTCTCGAGGTCGGGCGCCTGCACGTCGGTGATGAGGCCCCACTCGAAGCGCGAGCGCATGCGGTCCTCGAAGCCGGTCAGGTGCTTCGGCGGCAGGTCGCTCGTGATCACCAGCTGCTTGTCGTGATCGTGCAGCGTGTTGAAGGTGTGGAAGAACGCCTCCTGGGTGCTGTCCTTCCCCTGCAGGAACTGGATGTCGTCGATCAGGAGGATGTCGATCTCGCGGTACCGCTGCTGGAACAGGTTCGAGCGGTTGTTCGCGATCGAGTTGATGAAGTCGTTCGTGAACTCCTCGCTGCTGACGTAGCGGACGCGGATGCCCGGGTACATCGTCTCGGCGTAGTGGCCGATGGCATGGAGGAGGTGCGTCTTGCCCAGACCGGACGACCCGTAGATGAAGAGGGGGTTGTAGGCCTTGGCCGGCGCTTCTGCCACGGCGACCGCGGCGGCGTGGGCGAACCGGTTCGAGGCCCCGATGACGAAGTTGTCGAAGCTGTACTTCGGGTTCAGTCGCGAGTCGTTGCGCTTGCCCGTGGTCGGCGACTCGACCGGGGTGGGGACGAACGGGGCCTCGATGTAGTGGGCCGGCTCGGTCTGCTCGGGCTGCTGGGTGAGGGTGTCGGGCGTGATGTCGGGGTTGACCGTGATGGCGAAGCTCGCGACCGAGTCGTCGCCGAGCGCGGCGATCGATTCGAGGAGCGGACCCCGGATGCGCTGTTCGAGCATGCCCCGGGTGAGGTCGTTGGGCACCTCGAGGTAGAGGGTGCCGCCGAGCACGCCCTTCGGCTCGACCAGGCTGATGAAGCCGTGCAGCTGGGGGGTGATGCGGTCGTCGGTGGTCAGACTCGCGAGCACGGACCGCCAGAGGTCCTGGACCGGATCGACGGTGTTCGCCACGGGGATTTCTCTTTCTGCCGGTGATCTGCGTGCTGGGCACGCCGTGCGCCCCGGGGGCGACGGCATCTCGGCGTACCGAGTTATGCACAGCTTTGTCCACGGGTCGGCGGTGGCCGATTCAGCCGGGAGTGGTGCTCGTTCCCCGTGTTTACGCGGATCCGGAGCGGGAGGTACCCACCCTAGTTCGGATGAGTATGTCTTCTGCAATCGGAGTTTTCAACACTGTGGATAAACTCCCCCGAGGCTGCCGTTTGACCGCAGGGCCGATGCCGCGTACTTTTAATCAGTTGATTTCAGCCAGTTGGGCTGTACAAGACTTCTCGGATCATGGCAGCAGGCCAGGTCCGCATCACTGGAGAAAACACCATGAGCAAGAGAACGTTCCAGCCGAACAACCGTCGCCGCGCCAAGAAGCACGGTTTCCGTGCTCGCATGCGCACCCGTGCGGGTCGCGCCATCCTCGCCGCCCGTCGTGGCAAGGGTCGCACCGAACTCTCCGCGTAGTCGCACCCGGTGTTGGCCAGAGCCAACCGGATCGTCCGCGCAGACGACTACCGAAACACCGTGCGCCGTGGCCGCAAGTCGGCCACGGCGCACTCGGTCGTCTACGTGCGTCGTCATGACGACGGCGGCGACGTCCGGTTCGGGTTCATCGTGGCCAAGACCGTGGGCAATGCGGTCGCCCGCAACACCGTGCGTCGTCGCCTCAAGCACGTCTGCCACGAGCTGCTGCCGTCGCTGCCTCCGGGCACCGACATCGTGATCCGCTCTTTGCCAGGCAGTGTCGACGTTTCCTGGTCTACCCTGCTGAGGGATATCTCAGGGGTCGTCGACAAGGTCGTGAAAGCGTGAGAGAACTCGTACTGTTCGTGTCGTTGCTTCCACGCAACGTCGCGATCGTCGTGCTCCGCTCCTACCGGGCGGTCATCTCCCCGCTCTACGGCGAGGTCTGCCGGTACCACCCGTCGTGCTCGCGGTACGCGCTCGAAGCGATCCAGCGGTACGGCGTCGTCGCCGGCTCCGCTCGCGGCGCCTGGCGCATCGCGCGGTGCAACCCCTGGGCGGCGGGCGGCATCGACGACGTCCCCGAACCGCGGTTCCAGAACTTCTCGATCACGGGCTCCGGCTTCGTGCTCCCCCGTCGTGCGGCTCGAGCCTCCGCTCCCGTCGCACCGCACGGTCTCCTCGTACAGAGCCACGGAAAGGGCTGACCCGAACACCATGGGCTTCATCGACACCATCCTCTGGCCCCTCAAGTGGGTCGTCGAGGCGATCCTCGTCGGCTTCCACGAACTCCTGACCAGTGCGGGCATGGGCTTCGACTGGGGCGGAACGTGGGTGCTGTCGATCGTCGGCCTGGTGCTCGTCGTGCGCGCGCTGCTCATCCCGATCTTCGTCCGGCAGATCAAGAGCCAGCGACGCATGATGGAGATCGCGCCCAAGCTCAAGAAGATCCAAGACAAGTACAAGGGCAAGCGCGACCAGTTCAGCCGCGAGGCCATGTCGCGCGAGACCATGGCGCTGTACAAAGACACCGGAACCAACCCGCTCAGCTCGTGCCTGCCGCTGCTGATCCAGATGCCGATCTTCTTCAGCCTCTTCTCGGTGCTGCAGAACGCCCAGCGCGAGGGCGTCGGGGTCGGCCTGCTGAACCAGGCGCTCTCCACGTCGTTCGGCGAGGCGACCCTCTGGGGCGCACCGCTGAAGGAGACCTTCCTCAGCGCCACCACCTGGGAGGTGCGTCTCATCGCCGCGGGCATGGTCGTCGTCATGACCGCGTCGCAGTTCATCACCCAGCTGCAGATCGTCTCCAAGAACATGTCGCCCGAGACCAAGGCGAGCCCCATGTTCAAGCAGCAGCGCATGCTCCTCTACGTGCTGCCCCTCGTCTTCGTCTTCTCGGGTCTCTCGTTCCCCCTCGGCGTCATGTTCTACTGGCTGACCTCGAACATCTGGACGATGGCGCAGCAGTTCATCGTCATCCGCAACATGCCCACGCCCGGCAGCGAGGCCGCGCTCGCCCGCGAAGAGCGCCTCGCTCGCAAGCAGCAGCGCAAGGGGCAGGGTCTGCCCGCGATCACGGTGACCGAGATCGAGTCGGCTCCGGCCGTGCCGAAGACCACCCAGCGCACTCAGCCGGTGGGCAAGAACCGCGCCAAGAAGCAGAACGGCAACAAGAAGTGACGAGCGAGACGGACCACAACGACGTGACGAACACGCAGCCGACCGACGCCGAGGGCGTCGCCTCCGAGACCGAGTCCCCCGAGGAGGCGCGGGTCGACCCGAGTGCCGCCGAGGGCTCCGACGAGAACGCGACCCGCGCCTCCTCGACGGGCGACCTCGACGAGGGTGAGATCGCCGCCGACTACATCGAAGAGCTGCTCGACATCTGCGACTTCGACGGCGACATCGACATCGAGGTCCGCGCCGGCCGCTCGTACATCTCGGTGGACTCTACGGGCGAGGGCAACCTCCGCGTGCTGTCGAAGCCGGACACGGTGAACGCCCTTCAAGAGCTGACGCGCATCGCGGTGCAGACCAAGACCGGTGAGTTCTCGCGGCTCATCCTCGACATCGGCGGCTCGCGCGCCATCCGCGAGGCGGAGCTCGGGGCCCTCGTCGACCGTGCGGTCGAGAAGCTCGAAGAGGGCGGCACCGCGGCGTCGCTGCCCCCCATGTCGTCGTACGAGCGCAAGCTCGTCCACGACATCGTGGCCGCCCGTGGCTTCACCTCGGAGTCCGAGGGCGAAGGCCGCGACCGCCACACCGTCATCACCCGCGCCTGAGTCGGCACGTCGAACGACCGATGGCCGACCAGAGCACCCTCGAGACCGAACCGGCCGTCGCCGCCGAGATCTTCGGCGACCGCATCGACGTGGTGCGGCAGTACGCACGTGATCTCGCCCAGTACGGCGAAGAGCTCGGTCTGATCGGCCCGCTCGAGCTGCCGCGGCTGTGGACGAGGCACATCGTCAACTCCGGTCTCGTCGCTCCGCTCCTCGTCGACGGCCGCGTGGGCGACGTGGGGTCGGGTGCGGGTCTGCCCGGCCTGGTGCTCGCGGCCGCACGACCCGGCGCGACGCTCGTGCTGATCGAGCCGATGGAGCGTCGCACGGATTGGCTGCGTGCCGAGGCCGAGCGCATGGGCCTGACGAACGTCGAGGTCGTGCGGGCACGTGCCGAGGAGGTCGAGCTCGACGGCTGGCTCGACCAGGTGACCGCCCGCGCGGTGTCGGCGCTGTCGAAGCTGATCCCGCTGACCGCTCCCCTGGTGAAGACGGGCGGCCAGCTGCTGCTGATGAAGGGCGCGCGGGTCGATGCCGAGGTCGACGCGGCTCGCAAGGTCATCGCGAAGAACCATCTCGTCGACGTCGAGGTGATCGAGCTGGGCGTCGGCGTGGTCGACCCGGCCGAGACGACCCGGGTGTTCCGCGCCACCCTGGCGTGACCACCTTCAGGAGGCGCGATCCGGCTCCACAGGAGCCGATCTGAGCGCGTTCGGTCGCGTCGGGGTGCGACTCGTGGTGGCTGTAGCGCTGAGAGAGTGTTTGACGCATGCGACACCCGATTTGGTACCTGAACTACCCTTGATCAGGAGTTTCGACGCTTTGTTTGTTATTGCACGCTCACCTCCGTGCTTTGTCGGTGCTGCAAGCTAAAGTTGAGCCAGTGCTCGACCTGTCGCCGCGCCTCCTCGGTGTTCGACTGTGTTCGTCGGGCGGCACCCACGTTGTTCCACGTGAAACATGGCGATTCGGAGAATCCATCCGGTGAGTTCCTCCACTGACTACGACGGCACCACTCCCCTGGCTCGGGAGCTCGCCGACCTGAATCGGCGCAAGGCGGCACTGTCGCGTGCGCCGCTTCCCCCGCCGGCGGAGACACGGGTCTTGACCGTGTCGAACCAGAAGGGTGGTGTGGGTAAGACGACGACGACGGTGAACCTCGCCGCCGCCCTGGCTCGCAGTGGCGCCCGCGTGCTCGTCATCGACCTCGATCCCCAGGGCAACGCCTCGACCGCTCTCGGAGTCGACCACAGGGCGGACACCCCGAGCGTCTACGACGTCATCGTCAACGACGGCAACATGGACGACGTCGTGCAGCAGAGCCCCGAGTTCGACACCCTGTTCTGCATCCCGGCCACCATCCACCTCGCCGGTGCTGAGATCGAACTCGTCTCTCTCGTCGCCCGTGAGCAGAGGCTCCGCACGGCGTTGGAAGCACACCTCGAGCGGACAGAGGCTGCGGGCCAGCGCTACGACTACGTGTTCATCGACTGCCCGCCGTCACTGGGTCTCCTCACCATCAATGCGTTCGTCGCTGCAGGAGAAGTCCTGATCCCGATCCAGTGCGAGTACTACGCGCTGGAGGGGTTGAGCCAGCTGCTCCGCAACATCCAGCTGATCGAGAAGCACCTCAACCCGCGTCTGGCCGTGTCGAGCATCCTGCTGACGATGTACGACGGGCGCACGAACCTGGCGCAGCAGGTCGTCGCCGACGTACGCGAGCACTTCCCCAAGGAGGCGCTCAAGACGCTGATCCCCCGCTCGGTGCGGATCAGCGAAGCCCCTGGTTACGGGCAGACCGTGATCAGCTACGACCAGAACTCCCCCGGGTCGATCTCGTACCTCGAGGCGGCCGCCGAACTCGCACACCGAGGAGCACCCCAGTAGTGGCTACGAAGAGAACCGGACTCGGGCGCGGCATCGGCGCTCTCATCCCCGTGAACGACGAGACACAGGGACGCCCTGTCGACGTGTTCTTCCCCACGGCGCAGCAGACGGCGGAAGACCTGGTCGCGGTGCCCGGGGCTCGGTTGGCGAACCTCAATCCCCTCGACGTGGTTCCGAACGCGAAGCAGCCGCGCACGGAGTTCCGTGACGAGGAGCTGGCTGAGCTCGTGACGTCGATCCGCGAGGTCGGTGTGCTGCAGCCCATCGTCGTACGGCCCCTGCCGAACAAGGGCAAGAAGACGACGCCGGTGCAGTACGAGCTCGTCATGGGCGAGCGCAGACTCCGCGCGACGAAGGAGCTGGGTCTCGCGACGATCCCGGCGATCGTCAAAGACACCGCTGACGACGCGATGCTGCGTGATGCTCTGCTGGAGAACCTGCACAGGGCTGAGCTGAACCCGCTGGAGGAAGCATCCGCCTATCAGCAACTTCTTGCCGACTTCGGCATCACTCAGGATGAACTCGCCACTCGCATCGGCAGAAGCCGACCTCAGATCACGAACACGCTGCGCCTTCTGAGGCTGCCGGCCAGTGTGCAGCGCCGGGTGGCTGCGGGCGTGCTGTCGGCCGGTCATGCAAGGGCGATCCTGTCGACGGGCGACCCCGTGCTGATGGAGCGTCTCGCGGAGAAGATCGTCAACGAGGATCTCTCCGTCCGACAGGCTGAGGCGATCGCTGCAGGGTCTCCGGCCAAGGCCAAGACCACCAAGGCGGCCGGCCGCCACCAAGCGCACCTCGACGAGATCGCCGAGGGCCTCGGCGACCGGCTCGAGACACGGGTAAAGGTCAACCTGGGTGCGCGAAAGGGGTCGATCACCATCGACTTCGCCACGATCGACGACCTGAACCGTATCCTGGGCGAATTGGGCCAGGATCCCGTGGTCTGAGGTCGAACTGGCCGTCTCGGCGGTCGTGTTTCACGTGAAACGCCCCCTCCTTGGAGGGGGCGTTTCGACGTCGAGGATGCTGGGCAGTCCTGTTACTTACACTGGCTGCGTACAGACCCGATTCATCGCCTGGCTTGGTAGGTGGGCCTGCCCTTCAGTCTCGCCCTGGCCCGGGTCCGGGCACCGTTCGTTGTCGCGGTCGTACCGTGCAGGGGCGTGCACGGCGATCTAGAGGGTCTGCTCGTCTCTGTGATAGCCATGCTGTGATGCTCGTCGCTGGACGCCGATGCGCTGTCACATGTCTGTGAACAGCAGTTTCGACGGTACGACCTGTTCTTCCGTGCTGTGTCGGGATATCCGAGTCGCCGATCGTGGCGCGACGCCCGAGCAATACATCCGCAGGGCCATGCGACGGGCAGGACTGCGGCGATCTAACTTGCGGCTGTGTCAGGACACCACGGAGAGGGCGCATGTGGTTGCGCAGGTATGTGAATCGATGGCGGTGGTCCATCTACGCATAGTCGCCTGCGCCGGTGCGCCGGTGCGCCGGTGCGCCGGTGCGCCGGAGCGCCGGTGCGCCGGAGCGCAAGTGCGGAGGTGCGCAGGTGCGCGGGTGTTCGAGAGGGAGGTGCCGGGTCCGCGGGTGGGCAGGCACGCAGCGTGCAAGTACGAGGTGATGGGTTCGGGGCTCGGGATCCGGGGTTTGGGGTTTAGGGTCTGCGGGTGCCCGGCGCCGTGCGCCAGGTGCAAAGGTCCGTGTGTCGTCGGTCAAGTCGGTACGTTTCACGTGAAACGGGACCGGCGCACGTGCCTCAGTAGCGCGACGAGGCACATGAAGGAGTTTTAACGCGAGAGAGTGCCGCACTTCCACCGGGTTTCACGTGAAACACAGCCACACAGATCGGCGTGGCAGACCTACTGGTGGTCGCGCACTGCCTTCTCAGCGAGCGCGGCATAGACGAGGCCGAGCTCGAAGCCAGCGGCATCGAGTGCCATGGGTACGAGAGAGGTCTCGGTGAGCCCGGGCAGTACATTCACCTCGAGGAACCACGCGGCACCCGCCGCATCGACGATGAGATCGACCCGCGACAGGTGCCGCAGCCCCAGTGCCTCGTGCACCGCGACCGCAGCCCGGGCCGCACCAGCAGCAGCGTCATCGTCGAGACGCGCGGGTGTGAAGAAGGTGGTCTCCCCCGCGTTGTAGCGCGCGTCGAACCCGTAGAAGCCGCTCCGCGGCACGATCTCCACAGCTGGCAGCGCCGTCGGACCATCACCGGTGTCGATGACCCCGACGGCGATCTCGGTGCCGGTGATCTTCTGCTCCACGATCACGTCGTCGCAGTACGTGTAGGCGTCGACCATCGCACGGGGCAGGCCATCTGCGGACTCGACGACCGTGACTCCCTGCGCCGAGCCTCCTCGGGCCGGCTTCACCACGACGGGCACCGGGTGCTCGTCGGCGATCGCTGCGAGGACTCCCGCGGCGCCCAGCTCGCGGAACGCGTCGTGCGACAGCGTGAGTCCGCGAGGGGTCAGAACCCCGGCTCGACGGGCGAGTTCTTTGGCCGTCGGCTTGTCCCATGCGAGTCGCGCCGCGGCGGAGGTGCTGCCGACGAACGGGATGTCCAGCGCCTCGAGTAGGCCCCGCAGAGCGCCGTCCTCACCGCTCGCCCCGTGCAGCACCGGCCACACGACGTCGGGCCGCGTCTCGGTCAGGTGAGCCAGCAGAGTCGCATCGGGATCACGCAGTTCCACCGTGATGCCGTGGGAGGTGAGACTGTCGACCACGCGCCTCCCTGATCGCAGCGACACGTCCCGCTCGTGCGAGATGCCGCCGGCGAGGACGGTGACGTTGCGCAGAGGGCTCGAGTTCATGGCCGGTGATCCTTCGGGAGAGAGAGCGGTGTTACGGGTAAAAGCCTGATCAGGAGATGTTCGGCGGAGGCATCGTGACGCCCTCGCGCTGACGGCTGGGCTTGCCGAGCTGCGCCCCCGAGAACGTGTTGAGCAGATCGAGCTCGCCATTGATCACGGTCGCCAGCCGGGCCACGCCGACTTTGATCATCTCGGACGTCGGGTAGCAGAACGACAGACGGATGTTCTGTCGCCCTCCCCCGTCGGCGTAGAACGCCGTACCGGGCGTGTAGGCGACGAGCTCCTTCACGGCCCGCGGCAGCATGGCCTTCGAGTCGAGCTCGTCGGGCAGCGACAGCCACACGAAGAAGCCGCCCTCGGGGCGCGTCCAGCTGAGCGACGGCAGGTACTCCCCCAAGGCCGACAGCATCGCATCGCGCCGCTCGCGGTAGAGATCGCGGAAGATGTCGATCTGGCCCCGCCAGTCGGCCTGATCGAGGTACTCGGTGATGACGAACTGACCGAACGAGTTCGGCGACAGGGTGGCCGACTCGTTCGCGAGGATCAGCTTCTCGCGGATCGCGTGCGGGGCCAGGGCCCAGCCGACGCGGAACCCGGGGGCGAGCGTCTTCGAGAACGAGCCGAGGTAGATGACGCCCTCGTCGTCGACCGAGCGCATGGCCTGCGGGGCCGGCTCGTCGAACGACAGCAGCCCGTACGGGTTGTCTTCGAGCACGAGGATGCCCGCGCTGCGGCAGATCTCGAGGATCTCGAGCCGGCGGGCCCACGAGAGCGTGACACCGGCCGGGTTGTGGAAGTTGGGGATGGTGTACAGGAACTTGATCGTGCCGCCCCGCGAGGTGACGGCCGTGATGGCCTCTCGCAGCGCCTCCGGGATCAGCCCCTCGTCGTCCATCGCGACGTGCTGCACATCGGCCTGGTAGGCCTTGAAGACGCCCAGGGCGCCCACGTAGCTCGGCGACTCGGCCAGCACGACGTCGCCCGGGTTGATGAACAGCCGGGTGACCAGGTCGAGCGCCTGCTGCGAGCCGGTCGTGACGACGACGTCGTCGGCGCTGCCGCGGATCCCCTCCATCGCCATGATCTGCATGATGTGCTCGCGGATCGCCGGTGTGCCCTGCCCCGAGCCGTACTGGAGCGCCATCGCGCCCCCGCCCTTCGACATGACGCGGTCGATCGAGCCCGTGACGAGCTCACGGGGCAGGGCCGACACGTAGGGCATGCCGCCGGCCAGGGAGACCACCTCGGGGCGGGAGGCGACGGCGAACAGGGCTCGGACCTCGGAGGCGCTCAGGCCGGCCGTGCGGTCGGCGTACGAGTCGTACCACGGATCGAGGTTGGTGCCCTTGTCGCTCATCTGCGTCCTTAACGGTCGGAGGGTGAATCGCTCAAGACTATGCCTGGTGCGGCGGTGAGACCACGAGAGCCCGCCCAGCGTGGTGCTGGGCGGGCTCTCGATGCGGTCTGTCGACTACGCCAGGAACTCCGCCAGGTCGGCCTCGAGGGCCTGCTTGGGCTTCGCGCCGATGACGGTCTTGACGACCTCGCCACCGCGGTAGACCTTCATGGCGGGGATCGAGGTGATCTGGTACTTCGCCGCGGTCTGCGGGTTGTCGTCGACGTTCAGCTTGACGATCTCGATCTTGTCGGAGTGCTCGGCCGCGATCTGGTCGAGGATCGGCGAGACGGCGCGGCACGGGCCGCACCACTCGGCCCAGAAGTCGACCAGGATCGTCTTGTCGGAGGTGATGACGTCGCTCTCGAAGGACGCGTCGGTGACTGCCTTGGCGGTGCTCATGGTGGTTCCTTTCGTCGTGGGGACTGTTAGGGCTGTGGGGTTCGCGAGACGGTGACCGGGTGCGCCGGTCAGACGCCCACCGCGACGGACTCGGCCGTGTCGATGCCCTCGGCCGCGCCCTCGGTGTTCTCGGCTAGAAACGTCTGGTCGAGGCTCGCCAGGAAGTGCTCGGCGTCGAGCGCTGCGACGACACCGGAGCCGGCGGCGGTGGCCGCCTGGCGGTAGGTCGCGTCGATGACGTCGCCGGCCGCGAACACGCCGCGGAGGTTGGTCTTCGAGCTGCGGCCCTCGACGGCGATCGTGCCGTCGACCGTGAGGTCGAGCTGGTTGTGGACGAGGTGCACGCGGGGGTCGTTGCCGATCGCGATGAAGAGACCGTCGAGGTCGAGGTCGCTGGTGCTGCCGTCGACCGTGTCGGTCAGCTGCACGCCCGTGGCCTTCTCGTCGCCGTTGATCTTCGTGACGGTCTTGTTCCAGAGGAACTCGATCTTGTCGTTGGCGAAGGCGCGCTCTTGCATGATCTTCGACGCACGCAGCGAGTCGCCGCGGTGGATGACGTAGACCTTGCTGGCGAAGCGGGTGAGGAACGTCGCCTCCTCCATCGCCGAGTCGCCGCCACCGACGACCGCGATCTCCTTCTGCTTGAAGAAGAAGCCGTCGCAGGTGGCGCACCAGCTGACGCCGCGGCCGCTGAGGCGCTCTTCGTCGGCGAGGCCGAGCTTGCGGTACGCGCTGCCCGTGGCGAAGATCACCGTGACGGCCTCCTCGACGGTGCCGTTGCCGAGCGTGACCTTCTTGACGTCACCGGTCAGGTCGACGCTGGTGACGTCGTCGAGCAGCACCTCGGCGCCGAACTTCTCTGCCTGCTCTTGCAGCTTGAACATGAGGTCGGGGCCCATGATGCCGTCGGGGAAGCCCGGGAAGTTCTCGACCTCGGTGGTCTTCATGAGCTCGCCGCCGGCCTCGACCGAGCTGGCCACGATGAGCGGCTCGAGCCCGGCTCGTGCGGCGTAGATGCCGGCCGTGTAGCCCGCGGGGCCGGAGCCGATGATGATGATCTGGCGCATGAGCACCTCTCTGGAAGATCGTGGCGGATGTCGTGCCAGATGCGTTCGAGCCGTGGTGCCCGATCGACGTTCTCGCCCGACCGTCTGAGTGAACACATCCTAACGACGGGCTATTCCGAGCGACCCGGGAGGCACGGCTCGCCCCTGCGGACTTCGCAGGCCGGACACCGAGGAGGCGCAGATCAGCGCTTCAGGACGCGCGCCAGCATCGGTCGTGCCCGGTTCCACACCGGCGCCGTGAGGGCCTCGAGCTCGGGCAGCCGGATCAGCTTGAGCATGCCGAGGTAGACGACGGCCATGACGGCGGCCGCGACCATGACGGTCAGCAGACCGGGGATCCGGCCGGTGTGGGCGAATCCGTCGGTCGAGAAACCGCCCATGGCGGTTACCACGACGAGCCCGACGGCACCGGCGATCAGCGAGAAGAACAGGAACTGCACGTAGCGGCGCAGCACCCAACGGCCGTCCATGCCGTCGAGGCGCCGCGAGATGAGCACGAGCGCCACGACCGTCTGCGTCGAGCCGGCGATCGAGGTGGTCACGGCGATGGCGACGGCCACCTGGTCGTCTGCCACCACGGCGGACGAGATGAGGGTGCCGACCACGAAGATGCTCGACTGGACGACCTGCATGAAGAACGGCGTGCGCTGGTCGTGCAGGGCGTAGAAGACCCGCTGGACGACGAACAGCACGCTGAAGAGGATGAGCCCCGGCATGAAGCCGAGGATGACCTGGGCCATCTGGCTGGCGCCCTCGAAGGTCCGCTCGAAGAAGCTCGCGAACGGGTAGGCGACGACGCACATCGCCACGGTCGCGAAGACCATGAACATGCCGATGGTGCGGAGCGACTGCGACAGGTCGGCGCGGACGGCCCGGAGGTCGCCGCGGGAGGCGTGACCGCTCATCCGGGTGAAGTAGGCGGTCGCGATCGAGACGGCGACGATGCCGTGCGGCAGCATGAACAGCAGCCACGAGTTGGCGAGCACGGCGTTCGAGGCGCCCGCGCCGCTGCCCTGCGAGGCGACCCGGCTCTGCACGAGGCCGGCGACCTGGGTGACGAGCACCATGCCGAACAGCCAGCCGGCCGCCTTGCCGGTGGCGCCCAGACCGACCCCGCGCCAGCGGAAATCGGGGCGGAACGTGAGCCCGGCGCGACGCCAGAACAGCAGCAGGAACGCCGCCTGCGCCAGCACGCCGAGCGACGCGGTGCCGGCGATGACGGTGATGCGGTCGGGCGACCAGACATCGACGGACGAGTTCGACTCGGCTCCGCCGAACAGCACCATGAAGACGACGAGACCGGCGATCGCGACCACGTTGTTGAGCACCGGCGCCCAGGTGAACGGGCCGAAGACCTGACGGGCGTTGAGCACCTCGCTGAGCAGCGAGTACATGGCGTAGAAGAAGATCTGCGGCAGGCACCAGTAGGCGAACGCGGTCGCCAGGGCCAGCGACTCGGAGGTGTAACCCCCTTGACCGGATGCATTCGCCTGCTGCGCGTAGATCGAGACGAGCACCGGGGCGAGCAGGGTGCCGAGCAGCCCGACGGCGGCGAAGACGATCGTGCCGAGGGTGACGATCTTGTTGATGAAGCGCTGCCCCCCGTCGTCGTCGTGGGTCGCCGCCCGGACGATCTGGGGCACCAGCACGGCGCTGAGCAGCCCGCCGGCGATCAACGCGTAGATGTTGTTCGGCAGCTGGTTCGCGAGGGCGAACGAGTCGGCGGCGCGGCTCGCCGACTGGCCGATCGCCGCGGCGAGCACGGCCGTCTTGACGAAGCCGAGCACCCGCGACACCATCGTGCCCGAGGCGAGCAGCACGCTGGCGCGGCCGAGACCGCCTTGACCGGTCACGCGACGGCGTCTTCCGACGATGCGTCGTGCGACGTGGCGTCTCCGTCGGTTGCGCCGCGACGGCGCTTGCGGATCGTGCGGTAGATGCCGCCGCCGAACAGCAGCGCGAAGCCGATGCCGAAGGCCCAGGTGATCGCGGTCTCCCACCCGGCCTGCACGTTGATCGAGACGACGGCCGGGGTCGCGATGGTGACCCCGGTGGAGCTGACGAGGGACATCGAGACGTCGACCGTTCCGTTGGCGATGGACTGCACGGGCACCCGCACACGGGTCTGCGACTGCGCCTGCACGGTCACGGGGATGCGGTTCTCCTCGACGAGGAGGCGCGAGCTGGACGGCGCGAGGGTGAGGAACACCGTCGCTGCCGAGTCGGAGGTGTTCTGCACGTAGAGCGGCAGCGACGAGCGGTCGCCGAGGATGAGTTGATCGCTGCCCTGCACGATCGAGACGAGCTTCGAGGTCTCGGTGGCCGCGATCGCGGCGTCGGCGACCTCGTTCGTCAGACCCTCGGCGTTGTCGCGCCAGGCGTTCGACGACAGGGCCAGAGTGCGCAGACGGGCGGCGCCGGTGACGGTCTGCGGCTGCTCGAGCGCGGTCGAGAAGTCGGTGACCTGCTGGTCGGACCTGACGAGCGAGCGGAGCTCGCGGAGGCGCTCGGCCGGCTCGGGCCGGTCGACGACCGTCGCATCGGTCGGCTCGGCTGCCAGGGTGTCGCCCAGCGACGACGGGGCCGACCAGGGCAGCGCGTCGAGCGCCTGGAGGGTCTGGCGCAGACGGTCGCCGTCGATCGACCACGAGCGGTCGAGGGTCGCGAGCATGGTGCGGGCGTCGCTGGGGCGCTCTTTCGCGATCGTCGCGACGCTCGCCGACAGCTCGGCCATCGCGGACTGCCAGAGGTCGGTCGACGTGGCCGAGGCGGCCTCGCGGACGAGATCGGAGAGTGTGTCGTCGGAGACGAGACCGGTCGAGCCGCCGAGGTCGACGGGCGCGTTCTCGGTCGCGTCGGTCGCCACGTTCACGTTCGAGCTCGAGAGGATCGTCGACGTGTAGTCGCGCTGGGTGATCGTGTCGACGTCGGAGGCGACGACGCTGTCGTCGACGGGCCAGGCGATCGACGAGAGCGACCACGGGAACGCCAGCAGCGACTCGGTCGTCGGCAGCGGCGGCGCCGAGGGGGCCTCGGTGGGGGTGGCGGTCGGCTCGTCGGTGGGCGTCGCGGTCGCACCGGAGCCGGCGGCCCCGGAGCCCGAGTCGGAGCCCGAGTCGGACGAGCCCGAGCCCGACGAGCTGGTGCTCGAGTCCGACCCGTCGCTCGTGTCGCCGGTCTCGACCGGGCTGGGAACGTCGGTCGCGGTGGCCGAGGTGTCGAACCGCGACTCGTCGACGAACGAGTCGAACGAGGTGGGCGCCGGCACCGAGGGGGCGCCGGCCTGGCTGAGCCCGGCGACGTCGGCGTCGGCGTAGGTGAGGGGGAACGTCTCGAGGCCCGCCGACGTCAGCTCGTCGAGCCACTCGACGGCCGACTCGGGGGCTTCGCTGCCCAGCAGGCGGATCGACGTGATGATCATCGGGTCGACGGCCACGGTCGCCGAGCTGCCCACCACCTGGCGCAGCTGCCGGGTCAGGGTCCCGTCGGCCGAGGTGTACGCCTCGAGCGCGGCGGCGTCGAGCACGCCGCTCTCGGTCTCGGGGGTCGTGATCGGCACGGCGACCGAGAGCCTCGTCGGCTGGAAGCTCTCGCTCGGGTACCAGACGACGCTGCTGCGGGCCTGCGCGACCTGCAGCCCGTCGGAGCCCAGGAGGCGCACGCCGAGTGCCCGCGCACCCCACGTCCACCCGTCGAGGGCCGTCCGCTCGGCCGGGATCGACACGTCGTCGACCGTGACGCTCTGACCGGCGGCGACGGCGGGGACGTCGACGCGCGCCATGTAGAGGCCCAGGTAGTCGTCGCCCGTGGTCGTCTCGGGCTCGAGCCAGTCGGCGAGCTTCGAGCGGGTGAGGAACGAGTCGCGGTCGAGGTAGATCCGCGCGCTGCCCGCCTCGAGGTCGGTCTCGCCGCCGTTGCTGATCGTCAGTGTCAGGTCGAGGTCGTCGCCCGAGCGCAGCACCCCGTCGGCCTCGGGCGCGACCGTCAGCGTGACCGAGTCGCCGTCGGCCGCCGTGGCCGCCTCGCTCGCGGCCGACGCCGTCGTGCCCGTGCCCGCCGACGCGGCCGTCGCCGTGTCGGCGGGCAGCGCGGCGCCCGCGACGCCGAGCGTCGTCACGAGGGCCAGGAAGGCGGGGAGAAGTCTCATAGTGATGGCGCTCGCACGGACGCAGGGGTCG
Organism: Frigoribacterium sp. AC759; assembly: GCF_979256015.1. Classification (NCBI taxonomy): domain Bacteria; kingdom Bacillati; phylum Actinomycetota; class Actinomycetes; order Micrococcales; family Microbacteriaceae; genus Frigoribacterium; species Frigoribacterium sp. AC759. The sequence continues at coordinate 54,681 of NZ_CEEDMT010000013.1, forward strand.
CGCGAGCAAGGCGAGTCTAGAGAATCGTCCCTCGCAGGGGGACCTCGAGCACGCCCGGCGGGCGCTTCGGGGGTGGGGAACCAGCCCTGGGGAGGAGGCGCGCGACGGTGATCCGCGCCTCCTCGTGTGGCAAAGTGGTCGCCCATGGACAACGTCGCCGCCGCCGTCGAGCGCCTCGGTCGACTGGCCGCCACTCCCCGCATCGCCCGCCTGTCGGCCGCCTTCGCCGCCGCGGGTCACGAGTTCGCCCTGGTGGGCGGTCCGGTGCGCGACGCGTTCCTCGGGCACCGGGTCAACGACCTCGACTTCACGACCAGCGCCTCCCCCGATCAGATCCTCGAGATCGTCGTGCCGCTGGCCGAGGCCCACTGGGACGTCGGGCGCGAGTTCGGCACCATCGCGGCACGGGTCGACGGCGAGGTCGTCGAGATCACGACCTACCGCAGCGACGTCTACGACGGCGAGACCCGCAAGCCCGTCGTCGAGTTCGGCGACACGCTCGAGGGCGACCTGGTGCGCCGCGACTTCACCGTGAACGCCATGGCGCTGCGCCTGCCCGAGCAGGTGCTGGTCGACCCGTCGGGCGGTGTCGACGACCTCCTGGCCCAGCGCCTCGCGACACCCGGCGCCGCCGTCGACAGCTTCCGAGACGACCCGCTGCGGATGATGCGAGCCGCACGGTTCACCGCGCAGCTCGGCTTCGAGGTGTCGCCCGAGGTGCGCGAGGCGATGACGACCCGCGCCTCCACCCTGTCCATCGTCTCGGTCGAGCGCGTCGCCGACGAGCTCTCGAAGCTGCTGCGCACCGCGACCCCGACCCCGGGCATCCGCCTGCTGGTCGACACCGGGCTCGCCGAGCACGTGATGCCCGAGCTCGCGGCGATGCGCCTCGAGGTCGACGAGCACCACCACCACAAAGACGTCTACGAGCACAGCCTCACCGTGCTCGAGCAGGCCATCGGCTACGAGGCCGAGCGGCACCCCGGCGACTCCCCCGACCTCACGCTGCGTCTCGCCGCCCTGCTGCACGACTGCGGCAAGCCGGCCACGCGTCGACTCGAACCCGGCGGGGTCGTGACGTTCCACCACCACGACGTGGTCGGCGCGAAGCTCGCGAAGAAGCGGCTCAAGGCGCTGCGCTTCGACAACGACACGATCGCGGCCGTCCACCGCCTGATCGAGCTGCACCTCCGCTTCTTCGGCTACACCGAGGGCGGCTGGACGGACTCCGCCGTGCGTCGCTACGTGCGCGACGCCGGCGACCAGCTCGAGCGGCTGCACATGCTGACCCGCGCCGACGTCACGACCCGCAACCGCCGCAAGGCCGACCGTCTGGGCTTCGCCTACGACGACCTCGAGCACCGCATCGCCGACCTGCGCGAGCGTGAAGAGATCGACTCGCTGCGACCCGACCTCGACGGCGACGACATCCAGCGGGTGCTCGGCATCGGCCCGAGTCGCGAGGTCGGCGAGGCGTACCGGTTCCTGCTCGAGCTGCGCACCGAAGAGGGGCCGCTGGGCGCCGAGGCGGCGACCGAGCGGCTGCTGGCCTGGTGGGGCGCGCGCGGGGCGTAGACGAGCCGTGCCGTGCCGTGCGGAGCCGAGCCGTGCCGAGACGAGCCGTGCCGTGCGGGTGCGGCGGAGCGGTCGGGCGACCCGTGGACCCGGCCGCGCCTCCTGGCCAGGCCGACCCGCGCCTCCTCGGCGGTGCGGGTAGCCTGCATCGGTGTCCAAGCCTCTGAACTCCGCGATCGTCGCCGGGTCCGTCTGCGTCGCGATCGTCGCCGCCTCGGCCCTCGGCATCACCGCGTTCGGTCTCGCGAACTCGGGTCACTCGGGCCCGTCGCGTCCCGGTCCCGACGAGGATCAGACCACGGTCACCGTCCGCGTGTGGGATGAGACCGTCGCAGCCGGTTACGAGAAGTCGTTCGCGACGTTCGAGCGCGACAACCCCGACATCGACATCGAGGTCGACGTCGTGCCCTACGGCGAGTACTTCACGACGCTCGCCGACGACGTCGAGTCGGGCGAGGCCGACGACATCTTCTGGCTGAACAGCTCGAACTACACGACCTACGCCGACGCGGGCGCGCTGCTCGACATCGACCGCGCGCTGGCCCGATCGTCGCGGGCCGCGTGGTCCCCCGCCGTCGTCGACCAGTTCACGACCGCCGACGGCCACCTCTGGGGCGTGCCCCAGCTGTCGGACGGCGGCATCGCGCTCTACTACAACGCCGATCTGCTGAAGCAGGCGGGCATCGACCCGGCCGCGCTCGACGATCTCACCTGGGCGCCCGGCGGCGGCGAGGGCGACACCCTGCTGCCCGTGCTGAAGAAGCTGACCCGCGACGCCGCCGGGCGCACCGCCGACGATCCGGCCTTCGACGGCACCCCCGTGCAGTACGGCTACAACGCCGGCAACGATCTGCAGGCCGTCTGGTACGACTACCTGGCCTCGGCCGGCGGCGCCTTCGAGAACGACGACATGACGGCGTTCGCCTTCGACACCGAGGAGGCGCGGGTCGCCTTCCAGTACGTGGTCGACCTCGTGCAGCAGGCGCGTGTCGCGCCTCCTGCGGCTCTGACCAACGACGACGCCGACTTCAGTCGCGAGCAGTTCGCGGCCGGCAAGATGGCGCTCTTCCAGTCGGGGCTGTACAGCCTCTCCCCCGTGGCCGCCGGGGCCGACTTCGAGTGGGGTGTCGCGCCGATGCCGGCCGGGCCCGAGGGTCGCGTGAGCGTGACGAACGGCATCGTGGCGGCCGGAAACTCGGCGTCGCCGCACCGCGACGACACCGCCAAGGTGCTCGCCTGGCTCGGCTCGACCGACGGCGCGAAGCACATCGGGGCCGACGGGGCCGCGGTGCCGGCCGTGCTCGGCGCGCAAGAGGGGTACTACGACCACTGGACGGCGCAGGGCGTCGACGTCAGGCCGTTCTTCGACGTGATCGACGACGGGCCGACGATCGCCGCGCCGAGCGACATCTACGGTCGCACCCAGTCGATCATCGAGCCGATCTTCGACGAGATGTTCGCCGGGCGGATCTCCGTCGAGGACGCCCTGGCGCGTGCTCAGAGCGAGGCGAACGCGGCGCTGTCCGCTCCCCCGGCGGGCGACGAGTCGGGCGACGAAGACGGCGGGGCATTGAACTAGGAGGCGCGAGCGGCTACCCTTGCAAGGTTGCGTGTGCCCATGCGGTGCCCGCGACCATGAATACCCTCCTGTCACAGACCGTCTGTGACCGTTAAGTCCGAAGGAGGTGGGTTAGTCATGAACCAGTACGAACTGATGGTCATCCTGGACCCCGAGATCGATGAGCGCACCGTCGCCCCGAGCTTGGACAAGTTCCTCAACGTCATCCGCAACGACGGTGGCACGATCGACAACATCGACATCTGGGGTCGTCGTCGTCTCGCCTACGAGATCAACAAGAAGACCGAGGGCATCTACGCCGTCGTCAACATGACCTCGAACTCGGCCGCCACGGTCGAGCTCGACCGTCAGCTGGGTCTCTCCGAGGCCGTGCTGCGCACCAAGGTGCTCCGCGCCGAGGAGGCCATCGCGATGGTCGCCGCCGCGAAGAAGGTCTCCGACGAGAAGGCCGCCCGCAAGGCCGCCAACGCCGCGTCGGCTCCCGCCGCTGCTCCGGCCTCCGCGTCGGCTCCCGCCGCGTCGGTCGCTTCCGCGTCGTCCGAGAAGCCCGCTGCCCCGGCAGCGCCCGCTGCTCCGGCCGCACCGAAGGCCTCCGAGTAACCGATGGCAGGCGAGACCGTCATCACAGTGGTGGGTAACCTCACCAGTGACCCCGAGCTGCGGTACACGCAGAACGGGCTCGCGGTCGCGAACTTCACCATCGCGTCGACCCCCCGCACGTTCGACCGCGCGTCGAACGAGTGGAAGGACGGCGAAGCGCTCTTCCTCCGTGCCAGCGTCTGGCGCGAGTTCGCCGAGCACGTGGCCAGCAGCCTCACCAAGGGCAGCCGGGTCATGGCTCAGGGGCGGCTCAAGCAGCGCTCGTACGAGACCAAGGAAGGCGAGAAGCGCACCAGCATGGAGCTCGAGATCGACGAGATCGGCCCCTCGCTGCGTTACGCGACCGCTCAGGTGACCCGCGCCTCCTCGTCCCGCGACGGCGCTGCCGGAGGCTCCTTCGGGGGCAACCGCGGCGGCCAGCAGGGCCAGCAGGGTCAGGTCGGCGGCGGTCAGGCGCAAGAGCCGTGGGGTCAGCCCGCAGCCGCTCCGCAGGGTGGCAACACCTCGGGCGACGTGTGGAACACCCCCGGTGGCGGCGGCACCTACAACGACGAGACGCCCTTCTAGGCACCCTGCCTCAGGGCACGTCGTTCACTTCAGTACTTCTTCTTACTCATCTGAAAGCAGACCACAATGGCTGGAAAGAGCAGCGGCGACCGCCGCAAGCCCCTCCGCGGCAAGGGCGGCAAGAACGCCGCTCCCGCGAAGTCGATCCGTGTCGGCGTCATCGACTACAAAGACGTCGCGACCCTTCGCAAGTTCATCTCGGAGCGTGGAAAGATCCGCGCCCGTCGCATCACCGGCGTCTCCGTCCAGGAGCAGCGCCTCATCGCCCGTGCCGTGAAGAACGCCCGCGAGATGGCGCTTCTCCCCTACGCCGGCTCCGGCCGCTGATCAGCGCCGACTGAAGGAGAGAACGCATGTCTTTGAAAGTAATCCTCACGCACGAGGTCTCCGGCCTCGGCTCGGCCGGTGACGTCGTCGACGTCAAGAACGGCTATGCCCGCAACTACCTCGTCCCCCAGGGCTTCGCCGTCGCGTGGTCGCGTGGTGGCGAGAAGCAGGTCGCCCAGATCCGCACGGCCCGCGAGACCCGCGAGCTGAAGACGATCGAAGAGGCCCACGACCTCAAGGCCCGCCTCGAGGCCCAGAAGATCCGTCTCACGGTCAAGACCGGTGCCGACGGTCGTCTGTTCGGCTCGGTCCGTCCGGCCGATGTGGCCGACGCGGTCACCAAGCAGGGCGTCGCGACCATCGACAAGCGCAAGGTCGAGATCCCCTCGGCCATCAAGCTCGTCGGTGAGCATGAGGCCACGCTGCGTCTTCGCGAAGACGTCATCGCCACGATCACCCTCACGGTGGTCTCGGCCAAGTAGCTCTCTGAGCTCTGGCGAGCGGCGCCCCTCCTGTCGGGAGGGGCGCCGCTTTTCGTCGTGGTGGCGGGATGAACCGCGTTCGCGAAGATGAACCGCGCTCTATCGAGGTTCTTCTTCGCGAACGCGGTTCCTGGGCGTCTGGCTGAATCGGGGCGCGCAGCGGGGCGCTGAGGGGCTGCTGAGGGGCCGAGGAGGCGCGGCTGGGGGAGTCGAGACCGGGTTACCAGAAGCTGAACGGGAGCCGAGTCCGTATCGGTCACCGCGCCTCCTTGTCAAGTTCTCTGTGCACAGGCCGTTGTCAAATCGGGAGTCTCGACCCCGGGTTGAGACTAGTTTTTACACACAGGGTGAGTAAATCGAAATCCCTGGTCAGAGGGGGGTCTAGTCAGTGAAGTATCTCTTTCTCCACAGGTTGATCCACAGTTCTCCCCAAGCGCCTCCGGCGTTTCGCACGGGTTCTCCCCAGAGTTATCCACAGGCTTGTTTGCTGTGGAGAACTAGGTGTCCATATGGTGTACACGCGCTCGTAGGGGATAGGTCGCGGCGGTTCGGGCAGCGATGTCGGGGGTCCGCTGTAGAACAGTCCCGAGTGTCGTTCGTGCCCGTCGGCACGCGCCCGATCAGCTCTCGCCAGGAGGCCACATGTCGCTCGCCCAGCTCGGTATCGCCAGCGATTCGCCGCGTGACCGCGATCGCCCCGCGATGGGTTCGGGCATGGATCGTGTGCCGCCGCACGACCTGCTGGCCGAGCAGAGCACGATCGGCGGCATGCTGCTGAGCAAGGACGCCGTCGCCGATGTGATCGAGACGGTGCGCGGCATGGACTTCTACGTGCCGAAGCACGAGGTCATCTACGACGCGATCCTCGGGCTGTACTCGCACGGCGAGCCCACCGATGTCATCACGGTCAGCGACGAGCTGATGAAGTCGGGCGATCTGTCGCGTGCCGGCGGGGCCGAGTACCTGCACACGCTGACGGGTGTGGTGCCGACGGCGGCGAACGCCGGGTACTACGCGTCCATCGTGGCGGAGAAGGCGGTGCTGCGCCGTCTGGTCGAGGCCGGTACGCGCATCGTGCAGATGGGTTACGCCAGCGAGGGCGAGGTCGTCGACCTGGTCAACAACGCGCAGGCCGAGGTCTACAACGTGGCCGGGGGAGTCCAGACCGAAGACTACGTGCCGCTGAACGAGGCTGTGACGGTCGCGATCGACGAGATCGAGGCGGCCAAGGGTCGAGACGGTCAGATGACGGGTGTGCCGACGGGGTTCGCGCAGCTCGATGCGTTGACGAACGGGTTCCACCCCGGGCAGCTGATCATCGTGGCGGCGCGACCGGCGCTCGGTAAATCGACGTTGGCGCTCGACCTGGCGCGGGCGGCGTCGATCAAGCACGGGCAGGCGTCGGTGTTCTTCTCGCTCGAGATGGGGCGCAGCGAGATCGCGATGCGTCTGATGTCGGCCGAGTCGAGTGTGCCGTTGCAGAACATGCGCAAGGGCACGGTGGATGCGCGTGACTGGACGAACATCGCGCAGGTGCGCGGGCGGATCAACGATGCGCCGCTGTTCATCGACGACAGCCCGAACATGACGCTGGTCGAGATCCGCGCGAAGTGCCGGCGCTTGAAGCAGCAGCACAACCTTAAGCTCGTGGTGATCGACTACCTGCAGCTGATGACGTCGGGTAAGCGCGTCGAGAGCCGTCAGCAGGAGGTGTCGGAGTTCTCGCGTGCGCTGAAGCTCATGGCGAAGGAGCTGCAGGTGCCGGTGATCGCGCTGTCGCAGCTGAACCGTGGCCCCGAGCAGCGTGCCGACAAGAAGCCGGCGATCAGCGACCTGCGAGAGTCCGGTTCGCTCGAGCAGGACGCCGACATGGTCATCCTGCTGCACCGCGAGTCCGCCTACGAGAAGGACAACCCCCGCCAGGGCGAGGCCGACTTCATCGTCGCCAAGCACCGCAACGGGCCCACCGACACCATCACCGTGGCGTTCCACGGGATGTTCTCGCGGTTCGTGGATATGCCCAGCTAGGGCTTTCCGCGGATTTCAAGAATACAATATCTAGCTTGTCGATATTTTGGCCCTCGACAGGGGTGCTGCAGGCTCCTGTGAGAACGTCTCACATGCAGTAGCTTGGGCATACCAACCGCCTAGGGGGAGACCAATGCTGGCTACAGCTTCAGTGCGCAACTTGCTCGGTGAGTTTGATCACCAAATTAGCCTGGAGCCCAACTGGGAATTTGCTATTGCCTATGGGCTAAACGGTGTAGGTAAGACAAAGTTCCTCGAACTTATCAACGCAACACTAAATCTTGATGTAGATCGTCTGCAGAGTATAAATTTTTCCGCCCTCGAATTGATTTCTACCAGCAAGGACGTTCTCGTCGTAGAGAAATTCTCAAACGATGATCTTGATCCGACAAGAGTTGAAGTAATATTCCGTCTCCTCTCGGTCGAGGAAAATGATGTGGTGGAATGGCCCCTTCCTGTGGAAGCGGAACAGGCTCTAAAGCGCCGCATTATGAAGACGACGCCTTACATGCCCATGACCGGCTCAAGCCTCTGGCATGATCCAAATGACGGCGAGATCGTAGATTTTGCTGAGCTTCGAAATCGGTACGGTCATCGTTTCCCTGTACGTCCTAGTGCCAACCCCGAGATGCCTGACGAAATTCGGAGGTTTTTGGGACAGAATCATACGTATCTCATCGAGACTCAGCGACTAATGCAAGCCAGTGTCAGAGACCCTCGGATGCATTCTGACGGGCAATCCAGTCCCAAGTGGAACGTCGACGGCTATGCAGGTGACCTGCGACAACGGATTGAACGATCCCTCGCTGCGAATAGTCTGTCATCCCAAAGGCTAGATCGATCTTTTCCCCGACGGATCATCGAGGATACTGGTCATGCTTTGGATGAAGAAGCCATTCGCGAAATGTACCTCGATCAAGACACTCACCGGAAGCGCCTAGTTGACATCGGACTCACGTCCGCCGAAATTGATGTTCCATTGCCTTCAAAAGAACTACTTGACTGGCAGCGCGCGGTTTTGACGACCTACCTTAGGGATAACGCAGAGAAACTTGCGACATTTGATGACCTCCTCGCACGAATTTCTCTTCTTGAAGAACTCGTTAATGACCGTTTCTTGAGAAAAGAAATCGTCGTCAATGCCGTGGATGGACTCAGGCTCCGTTCAACTACAACTGGTGTCGATATCCCCGTTAGCGGTCTATCAACGGGCGAGCAACATGAGCTTGTTCTTCTCTATAACCTCCTTTTTCGTGTCGAGTCGGGTACTCTTGTTCTCATCGATGAACCCGAAATTTCTCTGCATGTGACGTGGCAAAAGAGCTTTATTGAAGATGTGCTGAGGGTCGCAAAACTTCGCAAATTCCGCTTTCTAGTCGCGACCCACTCGCCTCAGATTATCGGAAAGTGGTGGTCTCGAACTGTCGAACTAGGACCGGGAGAGGAATAATGCGCCGCGATCTAGACGGCAATGATCTCTTCAATTCGTTGATGTTGGAGATTAGGGCTACTGCTATCCCGATTCTCGTGGTTGAGGGCGAAACTGACTTCAATCTTACTAGCGACTTCATGGCTAGCAGTACCCTCCAAATCGTAGTTGGATATGGTAAATTGAGCCTTTTGCAAGCCGCCCAGCTAGCTGCTCCAGAGGATGAAAGAATCCATTTTCTGGTGGATGCCGACTTTGATCGCCTCACAGGTGCAACTGACTCATATACCTCCAACGTCAGCGCAACCGAAAGATACGATCTGTATATGGATCTCTATATGCAGATGCCGAGCATATTAACGAGGATAGTTGCCAGGTATCTAAAGGAAACGGCTGTAGAAGCGATCGACGCAATTTCCCATGCGGTCTCCAGTGCCGTCAAGTTAGGCAGGCTACGGTTTTTGTCCGTGACTGAAGGGGTCAATCTCAATCTTGAGGGTTTTCCTATACACGCGGTGATACCCAAGGATATGACGGCGGAAATAGATGTTGTGGATTTGGTTGAGTTGGCGAGCAAGCGAACAAAAACAGAGATATCATGCACGGATATTCTAGACCGTCTTGCTGCCTTGGATAATGCGAAGGATGGCTGGATGGTGAACAGTCACGATTTGTTGTCAGCCCTTCACGTCGTTTGCACGCAACAAGGTACGGCCAAGATTGGCCATAAATTCGACGACCTTTTTGAACTTGCTGTTGATAGGGCCGATTTCGACCGCCTAGAGGTAGTCAATGCAATTCGTGCCTGGCACGACGTTGTTCAAGCTGCATAGCTCTTCCTAGGCATGATATTTAGAAGATTGTGGTTTCAAGCGAGGGAGGACCTTCTGTCCCATTGACAATGCCCAGTTCGACTACCTGGCCGGGACATGTTCTCGAGTCCCACGCTGACGCCCAGCTGCCCGTCTAGGGGTGGACTATCCTCGACAAGCGTTCAGCGTTGATCGTTGGACCGTGGATAACCCTGACTGCGAGCTGGAGGTTTCGTAGCTATGGGCGCGTCGGGCGGGTCCGTTAATGGGCAGTTAGCTTTTGGTTCGAAAGCATGCTGAACTTCGAGGCTGTGCGTGCGTTGCCCTTCTGCCGAATGTATCCTTGAGCGCGATTAGAGCGTAATCTGCTTTGCTTAAGAGTCTTCCCGGCGGCCTGATGCTTTTGATCGAATTCAGCGAGACTCTGACGTAGATAGGCGAGAGACTTGATCCTCAACCGCATTGAAATCTTTGGCTACAAAAGACTTTTCCGCGCCTCTGCCTACGTGGGACGGAAAACTGTAGCTCTTGTTGGTCCCAACGAGGCTGGTAAGTCCTCGGTACTTTCGGCTCTAAAGCTTTTGGATAACGAACATGAAGTTCCGAAGTCATTCTTTAGTCGGGTTGAACGCGACCGAAATCGAGCCGAGGACGAGACAATTGTCAAAATCTGGTATCAGTTAGACGCGGCCAATATAGAGCGACTTAAGGCCATGCCGCTATCTGTATCACCGACCGAGATTTTGCGACATAAAAAGGTGGACGGGCGGCGTCAATATAGTTTTAGCCCTTTTCCATTGGTGGATGATCGTCTTCGAGCGCGAGCCTACAAAGTTTGGCCCGTCCTTGCCAAGGCTCTCGACGATCGGATCAAGAACCTTCAATCTGAGGGATCCGATGCTCATGCAAACCAGTTGCGCGTTAACGAGCTTGCAGGACAAATCCTGAAGTCCAATAGTTCCGACACCGGGGGTGATGTTGACTGGATGTATTTGCTCGAGCTTCTGCACGACATCCAGAATGAGGATTCATCGAAAAAATTTAATGATGCAGTCGGTCTGTTGGCAGAGTATGTGAAGTGGAATCATGCGGATAGCCTGCAAGCCTTGGTGTATCAGAATCTGAAGATTCATTTTCCCCATTTTGCACTCTTTGGCGCGGACGAAAGAGTTATTTCTTCCGAGTATTCTCTGAATGGGGACGATGCTGACGAGTCAGTAGCACTTTCAAACCTACTCACTATCGCGGGCCTTTCCTTGGGCAAATTACGCCAACACCAAGAGGACTCCGCTTATGCTGCGCAACTTGTCCAAGATGGGAATGACCGTCTGTCGTTGTTTTTTGCTGAGCGGTGGAGTCAAGAAGGTCTCACGGTTGGTTTCTATCTAGACGGCGGTATTTTGCGCGTTTTTGTGCGAGATACGGCGACTAGCTCGGCTGGTTGGATTAATATCACAGAAAGAAGTGAGGGGCTGCGGATGTTCGTTGCTCTCGCAACATTTTTAGCGAGGGATGACTTCGAGGTCCCACCCATCCTGCTTATCGATGAAGCAGAACAACATTTGCACCTCAATGCACAAGCTGATCTGGTCAGGATGTTGCAAGATTTAGATAAGATTCAGCAAGTGATTTATACAACTCATTCTCCCGGGTGTTTGCCAGCAGATCTCGGAAACGGGGTTAGGTTTGTCGAACCGCAGCCAGACGGTACTTCCGTTATTCGCCATGACTTCTGGTCCTTAAGTCGGGGCGGACATGTTGGCTTCAATCCGCTTCTTATGGTCATGGGGGCAGGCTCGGCGGCCTTTTCTAGCCTACGAGCGTCACTTATATGCGAGGGCGCTTCCGAGATGTTGCTTCTTCCGACTTTAATTAAACTTGCTACTGGCCGTTCGGAGCTTACATATCAGATCGCACCTGGCGTCGCGATTACTGGTAAGAGTGATTTTCCTATGTTTGATACCGTTGCCAGTCGAGTAGCCTTCGTGGTGGACGGGGACCCGGCGGGCGTCATCTGGTCCAAGCAGCTCGCTGATTCGGGAGTACCGTCATCACGCATTCGAACCCTGCCGACGGGAACGTCTCTAGAAGACCTTCTAGATCGAAAGTATTACCTGAGTCTTGCTGCCGAGTCGCTAGGGGTTGATATGAGTGATCTAGCGCACCTCGCAGATTCAAGTTCTATAAAGCAATCAGTTGGAGTTTGGGCAAAAGCTAGAGGTCTTAAGATGCCGGGGGCAGTTGCGTTCTCGGAACATATCTTGGGTTTGCATGAGACTGGTGACAAGGTCATAAGACTCAACCCCAAATACAAAAAAAGCCTAATCGCTCTCGATGACTGGGCACGAAAAATCTTGATTTCTTAATTTTTTTGTCTTTCTTGATAAATACTGAGAACGGCGTTTCTCGCTAACTTTGGGTCGAAGCTATGGCGGATAGGCGCTGGAAACCGATGTGATTCCGGCAGTGCGGCAGTCCACTGGGGTTGTTTGGTGCAGATACGAGGGGTTAGGCGGGGTTCTAGACGTTTTCGGACTGAGCTTCGGGGCGACAGTTCTAGGTAGACGTTTTGCCATTTGGCGGGCTTTTTCGCTGCGCCACTATTATGTTTAGTGGGTGCATGTTCATTGCCCATCAAAACTGGGGAACCAGCGCCCTAACGGTGCACTTGGCCCGACTAATCACCCGTCTTCGTCTTTATTTACTCAACTGGACGGAACAGTATTGTAATTTCGGCACTGGGTCATCGCCGTCGGCGGTCAAGAGGTCCCCATCGGGCGCCATCCGACGAGGGGTTAGCCCTCTTTTCTGCTGCCTTCAGCTGTGGACGGGTCCGGTGCCCATCGGGGCGGCGCGGTTCTCACCTCCTTGGGGGCGACCCACGTTGTATTGCTAACCCGCGCCTCCTCAGTCAAGGGGTTCAGGGGGCGTCGAAGGTGGTTCGGGCGGCGGTTACGGCGGGGAGGCTGGTGGTGGTCCAGCGGTAGAGGGCGTCGATGAGGGTCTGGACGGAGTGGGCCAAAGGGGTGAGGCGGTATTCGACGGCCACGGGGCGGATGGTGAGGACGGCTCGCTCGACCATTCCGTTGCGCTCCAGACGGCGGAGGGTCGTCGTCAGCGACTTGGGGGTGACGTCGGGCACTGCACGCCTCAGGTCGTTGAAACGCCGCGGGCCCTCACAGAGCTCGTCGATTATGTGCAGCGACCAGCGGTCGAGCAGCTCGCCCAGCAGCTCGCGGTGCTCGGGGGTGATGACTGCGGCATCGGTGTCGTGCATGCCACCTAGTTTCGTTGAAGTGCCTTGAGGTCGTCCCGTAGACAGTCCTGCGACGGCCTCCAACGCGGCGGCCTCGAGAGGATGACATGACCGTTCAGCTCAGCAGCCCCGCGGGGATGCTCGCCCCCGCTCCGTACCACCACGTCTCGGTCGCCACCGGGTCCCGGTTCGTCGAGGTCGCGGGGCAGGTGGCTCATGGGGCGGACGGGGTTCCGGCGGATCTAACGGGGCAGGTTGCCCTCGCGCTGCACAACACCGCGGTGGGGCTGGCCGGGGCCGGCGCGTCGTTCGCCGACGTCACCCGGCTGCGGTTCTTCGTCACCGAGTGGTCGGTGGATCAGATGGACTCGTTCATGGCCGGGGTGCTCGCCGTGGCGGGGGAGTTGGGGATCCCGTCGCCGATGCCTCCGGCGTCGCTGATCGGGGTGGAGATCCTGTTCGAGCCGGGGGTTCGGGTGGAGGTGGAGGCTTCGGCTGTTGTGGGGTGAGCGGGCGGCGTGGCGCGGTCTGGCGCACTCGCTAGCGTGAGCGTGGGCCGCCGGCGCGCGAGCCGCAGAGGTGTCGTGTGCGCCGTCACCGTGATGGAGGAGGAACGTGTCGAAGCCCAAGCGGCCACCGAAGCCGATCGAGCCGCTGACTGCTCGGCAGAAGCGCGACCTCAAGACGATGGGGATCTTCCTGCTCGTGGTCGTCGGGGGCATGGGCCTCTTCTTCGTGGCGATGCTCATCTGGAACGAACCCGACTTCCCCCAAGAGATCGCCGAATCGACACCCCACAGCATCTTCGAGACCGACGACGGCCGCCCGGGATCGTGGGAGTACCTCGACGAGAACCTCGAGACGCACCCTCTCGGCGAATGCGTGCGGATCGACGGGTGGCGCAATCAGAGGCCCTTCCAATGCACCTCGGCCGACGAATCACACGTCTTCACCTTCCGGGACCCGGGCGGACATACCGGCGGCGGCTTCCAGGACGAGGCCCTCACCGTCGGCGGCCGAGACGTCCCCATCGAGTGCACCCTCGAGAACGACTGGGACGCCCTCATCTACTGCGCGCCCCTGTCGGCGATACCGTCGCCCGAGGCTCGAGGGCGGTGAGGGGCGTGAGCCGCTCGCCCGAGAAGACCGACCGCGGAGGATGCAGACCGATGACTTCCACCCGGACCGACCGCCTCATCGATCGGGGGCGGCTCTCGTGACGACGTGGCTGCGCGCACTCGCCCCCGTCGCGCTGACGGCGATCGCCCTCGTCGTCTTCTTCACGGGTGACCGCACCATCGGGATGCTCCTGATCGTCGCCGCACTGGGGTCGGCGTTCCTGACCGGCACGAGCATCCTCGGGCGCCCGGTCAGGCGCACCTCCGGCGAGGTCGCAGCCGCCGCCGCCGACTCCGCCGCCGTCCGGGCGTATCGCCGGGCCCATCCGGGCAGCACCATCAGCGAGGCCATCCGTGCCGTGGGGGAGGACGAGTCATCGACGTGACTCAATGCGGGGCTCGAGGTGGGTTGGGGGCGCGATTCAGGGCGCTTCGATCGCCTCGGGGGGTGACCCGCGCCTCCTGGGCTGGGGGTCGAGGGTGAGGGGCCCTGCGGCTCAGGACTCGAGGAGGCGCCACTCGCGGGCGAACTCGGCGACGCTCTTGGTCTCGAGGTCGTTCCGAACGGTGGCGAGCAGCCGATCGGCCTCCTCGAGCGTGCCCGCCCCGGTGCGGAGGACCTCGCGGCCCGTGTCGCGGCGCGTCACGACCAGGTCGACGCCCCCGGTCGCAGCGGCCCCGTCTCCCGTCAGCAGGCTCCCGATCAACCCGGCGACCAGACGACGCGCCCGCCCGCGCGCGGGGTCCCGCTGCTGATCGAGCCGCGCGTCGAGAGCGGCGCTCGCGGGCTCGGTCACGATCGACCCACCCCGGCGCCGGTGCCGGCCTCGGGGCCGAGCAAGCTCACGGCGATCTTGTCGGCGGCGTAGGGGAGGCGCCCCAGGGTGTGGACGGCGATCGCACCCGCTCCGGTGACGACGAGGCAGGCGCCGCTGTCTCGGGTCTGCCCGCTGTGCCAGACGAGACCGTCGCGGTGCTCCCAACCTCTGAGGCCCGGGTTGGTCGATCGGGCGCTCGCACCGTGGCGGGCGAGATCGTCGACGGTCGACCACAGGCCGCCTGCGGCGGCGTAAGGGGTCCGCGAGATGCTCCAGGGTTCGCGCACCTTGCCCCGCCAGCCGGTCAGCACGACGCGATCGCCCGGGTCGGGATCGATGGTGGCGGTGGTGACTCCGGCCGGAGCCAGCACCCGATCGGTGCAGGCGTCGAACCAGCTCGTACCGGTCATCGTCTCGATGATCTCGCCGAGCAGGGCGTAGCCGAGGTTCGAGTACTCCCTCGGTCGCCCGCCAGGGGCGGCGTCGGTCTTCAGGCACTCGAAGACGGTCGCCCGATCGGCCCCCGCATACGGATCGCCGACGAGCCCGCTCGACATCCCGGGATGCACCCGCGGCAGACCCGACGTGTGATCGATCAGATCACCGACCGAGAACGTGCCCGCGATCAGGAGGTGCGGCGCCAGTTCCGAGACCGCCGTGCGTTCGTCGACCCGCGCCTCCTGCAGGACGAGGAGCATGGTCGCCGCCGTGACCGTCTTCGTGACGCTCGCCCACTCGACGAGCGGGGCGCCGCGGTAGACCCGGCCGAGCTGCGTCTCGATGTGCGCGCCGTCGATGACGCAGGTCGCCTGCGTGTCGGTCTTCACGGGGTCGCTCCCTCGGTGGTCGGAGTGTGCCGGTGCGTCGAGGAGTCACGACACGCCGCGGGGGTGGTCGGGCACGCGGCGTGTGTCGACTCCTCGAGGAGGCGACCCGCCGGCGGCATCGAGCAGGGCGGTGAGGGCCTCGTCTCGCGTGGGGAAGCGGCCGTAGTCGACCTCACGGGGTGTGGTGGCCGTCCAGTCCCCGACACGCGAGGACAGGAGGACGCCGATGTGGTCGGTGAGGAACCCGTGCTCATCGGTGGCGGGCGAGGTGAACACGTCGTAGAACGTCGGGCCGTTGTCGTTCTCGAGCCAGTCGGCGTTCGGGCGGAGCAGGGTCCCGCGGAGACCCGCCTCGAGTGCACCGCCTCGCTCGGCGAACGACTCGGCTCGTCGGTCGACCCCGCGTCTGAGCCGCCAGAAGTCGAGCCATCGGCCCGCTCGTGCTCGCGTGAGCGCGTCCTTCAGGGCGGCGGACTCGAACGCGTAGAGGCTCGTCCCACCCCAGACCGCGGCTCGCTCGTCGGTCGCCCACACGCGGTAGCCGACGTAGTCGTCGCCGGTCACGACGACCGTGTCCATCACGTTGCTGTGGTTCTCGAAGATCTTCAGGCGCAGCTTCTCGGCGTCGCGCAGCGCGACGAGTTCTTCTCGCGTCAGGTCTGGCATTCGTGGTCCCCCGGAGCGGGCGGCGGTGGACGCCGCACCCCTCCCATCCTGTCAGGCCGGCGAGGCGGCGCGCGGGGTCATGCACCCGTGGGGGAGGCGCGACCTGCGCCTCCTGGGCTGGGGCACCGCGGGTCGACGACGCTAGGCCGCGATGTCGAACACGACCACCCGCGCCGACGCGTCGCGCAGGTACGCCGACACCGGCTGATGCGACGGGTGCGGCAGGTAGCCGTCGAGCGCGGCCCGGTCGCGGAACCGCACCACGAGCATCCAGTCGAACCCGGCCTCGAGCTGCTCGCCGCCGACGCTCTCGCCGCTCGACACGGAGAGGACGCCGTCGATTCGGGGGAGGTGCTCGCGCGAGAGGCGCGTCGCCTGCTCGGCCACATCGGTCAGCGCTCCGTCGGCCCACTCGACGAGGACCACGTGCACCAGCTCGTCCGTCACGGTCATGCGCGCATCCTCACGTCGGTGACGCCGCCGACCGCGACGTCTGGTCGATCCTGGCATGCGGGGCGGGCCACGACGCCGGGTTGTGGACACGACGCCGGGTTTGAGGCTGGCGTCGTGTCCATCTCCTGGCGTCGTGGCGGGCGGGGTGGCGCCAGCCCGCCACGAGTTCGACACGCCGCCACGCGATCCGGTGGCGGGGTGTCGAGTCGGTGGCGGGTAGAGCGAGTCGGGCTCGGTGCTCCTCAGCCGCCGCCGCCTGACCGCGTCGAGGAGTCACGACTCGCCGCGGGGAGTGGGGGAGGCGCGGCGGCGCTGGTGCCCGGGCCCGGATGGGGCCACTCTGGGCGCATGGACGAGAAAGAGACCCTGCAGCGCTACCTCTCGAAGCAGCGCGCCGACCTGCTCGGCAAGCTCGACGGACTCGGCGAGTACGACATCCGCCGCCCGCTCGTACCCAGCGGCACCAACCTCCTCGGCCTCGTCAAGCACGTCGCCAGCGTCCAGCTCGGCTACCTCGGCGAGGTCATGGGGCGCCCTGCCGACCGCGACGTCCCCTGGCTCTCCGACACGAGCGAACCCGAAGCCGACCTGTGGGCCACCGCCGACGAGACGAAGGAGGCGGTGGTCGAGTTCGCCCACTACTCCGCCACGCACGCCGACGCGACCGTCGCCGCCCTCGACCTCGACTCGCCCGGCCTGGTGCCGTGGTGGCCGGAGGGTCGACGCGACGTCACGCTGCACTCGATCCTCGTGCACCTCTGCGTCGAGACCGCGCGTCATGCCGGGCACGCCGACCTCCTCCGTGAGCTCGTCGACGGGCGCCTCGGCAACGGCGCGGGCGACCCGAACGTGCCGGAGCGCGACGGGGCCGGGTGGCGCAGCCACCTTGACCGGGTCGAGGCCGCCGCGCTCGCCGCGAGCGGGCGCGCCTCGGGCTGACGGTCGAGGAGTCACGACTCGCCGCGGGGAGCAGGGGAGGCGCGGCGTGTCTTGACTCGTGGACGGGGCGGGCCTGGGGGTGGCGGGGCGCGCCTCCTCGGGG
>NZ_CEEDMT010000014.1:0-61880 GCF_979256015.1 Frigoribacterium sp. AC759
CGCGGGAGCGGGACGGAGGGGGCGGAGTCCGTCCCGCTCGCGGCGGGGGAGTGGCGCTACGGGCGGTCGTCGCCCGGACGGGGGTGCTGCGCCGCGGCGTCGCGGCCCGTGACGGGATACGGGCCGGTCATGCCCTCGCGGAGGCGCGCGGCGGCGAGGATGCGATCGCGCTGCAGGTGCCAGCCGAGCATCAGCAGCGGGATGATCACCACGAGCGACATCACCGTCAACGAGCCGATCGGCCAGTCGATCGCCATCAGCACGACCACGGCGAGGAGGAACGCCAACGTCAGGTAGCTCGTGACCGGGGCGCCCGGCAGGCGGAACGAGGGCTCCTTCGCCTTGCCCTCCTTCGCCCAACGGCGGAGGCGCATCTGGCAGAGGATGATCGTGCCCCATGCGGTCAGGATGCCGAGCGACGCGATGTTCAGCACGATCTCGAACGCCGCACTCGCGCCGACGATCGCGTTCAGGCCGACGCCGAGCAGCGTGATGGACGCCGTCAGCAGGATCCCGCCGAACGGCACCCCGCCCTTCGACATCTTCGTCGTGAACTTCGGGGCCGAACCGTTCATCCCCATCGAGTGGAGCACGCGACCCGTCGAGTACAACCCGGCGTTCAGGCTCGACAGCGCGGCCGTCACGACCACGAAGTTCATGATCGACCCGGCGATGCGACCCACCTCGGGGCTGCCGATGCTGCTGAAGAACGTGACGAACGGGCTCTCGCCCTCGGCGTACGCGGTGTAGGGCAGCAGCAGCGACAGGAGCACCAGCGAGCCGACGTAGAAGACCGCGATCCGGATGATCACCGTGTTGATCGCCCGCGGCACCACCTTCTCCGGGTTCTCGGTCTCGCCCGACGCGGTTCCGACCAGCTCGATCGCGGCGTACGCGAAGACGACGCCCTGCACGACGAGCACCGCCGGCAGCAGACCGCTCGGCAGGATCCCGCTCGCGGCCACCACCGACCAGCCGGTGTCGACGGCCGCGCCGTCGTGGGTCACCGGGAACGCCGCGGCGAGCCAGACGACCCCGACCACCAGGAAGATCACGAGCGCGGCGACCTTGACGATCGCGAACCAGAACTCCATCTCGCCGAACACCTTCACGGCCAGCAGATTCACCGACAGCACGACGGCCAGGGCCACGAGGGCCAGCAGCCACTCGGGGGCGGCCGTGAAGGCCTTCCAGTACTGCAGGTACAGGGCGACCGCGGTGACGTCGACGATCGCCGTCATCGCCCAGTTCAGGAAGTACATCCAGCCCGCCGCGTAGGCGAACTTCTCGCCGTAGAACTCGCGGGCGTACGAGACGAAGGATCCCGAGGAGGGGCGGTGCAGCACCAGCTCGCCGAGCGCGCGCAGGATGAAGAACGCGAACACGCCGCAGATCGCGAACACGATCGCGAGAGAGGGCCCCGCCGTGGCGAGTCGACCGCCGGCGCCGAGGAACAACCCCGTGCCGATTGCGCCGCCGATGGCGATCATCTGCAGCTGCCGGGGCTTCAGACCGTGCTGGAACCCCTCCTGCTCGTGGCTGAAGTCCTGGGGGACGGTGTCCGGGTGCGCGGCCGAGCCGCGGTCTCCGTCTGATGCGCTCATGCCGAGAGGGTAGGCCCGAGTCTGCAGTTCGCGCACATCGAGAGGTCGGCATGTCGGGGGACCCTCGCTCTGCGGACGACGGCCCTCGGAGGTGCAGTGCGTGTAACGAAACGGCCACGATGTCGATGCCCATGAACACGGCGATCGGAGGGGATCGGGGTACACGTCCGGTCCCTCCGGAGGGGGGTGCGGGTTGGGATGAGCGACACATGTTCGCTACGGTCGTCGAGGCCCGCTCCGGTGGGCCCGTCATCATCAGGACGCGTTGATCGGCGGTCCGGCAGTATCGGATCCCGGTCGCCGTATGGTCTGGTGGCGCCGGTGCCGGTCCCATGACCGCACCAGTGGGGTACAGGTTCGCATCTCGGATCACGATGCTTGAGCCGGACCGTCCCGCATGCGCCGTCGACCCGTCCGCCCGACCAGAACGCCGCCGACGGCGCGCCTGCCCGAGCGGAAGGCGTCCACCGGCGTGCCCGCGGAGAGCCCATGACAACGACACCACCCGCCGTGCGTGCGAAGAACCTCTACAAGGTCTTCGGACGCCGCCCCCGAGAAGCGGTCACCCGCCTCGAGTCCGGCGCCAGCCGCGCCGACGCCTCGGCCTTCGGCACGGCAGCCGTCATCGATGCGTCGTTCGACGTGCAGCCCGGCGAGATCTTCGTCGTCATGGGGTTGTCGGGCAGCGGCAAGTCGACCCTCATCCGCATGCTGAACGGCCTGCTCGAGCCGACCTCGGGCTCCGTGGAGGTGTCGGGGTCGAACATCTCCGACGTCCCCGCGAAGGAGCTGCGCGCCGTCCGGCGGAAGCACGTCTCCATGGTGTTCCAGCACTTCGCGCTGCTCCCGCACCGGACCGTGATCGACAACGTCGCCTACGGCCTCGAGGTGCAGGGCGTCGCCAAGGCGAAGCGTCTGGCCAAGGCCCGCGAGGTGACCGAGATCGTCGGTCTCGCCGGCTGGGAGGACAAGCTCCCGAGCGAGCTCTCCGGCGGCATGCAGCAGCGCGTCGGCCTGGCCCGAGCGCTCGCAGCCGAGACCGACATCCTGCTGATGGACGAGGCGTTCAGCGCTCTCGACCCGCTGATCCGTCGCGAGATGCAGGAGCAGCTGCTCGAGCTGCAGGCGAAGCTCGGCAAGACCATCGTCTTCATCACGCACGACCTGAACGAGGCCATGTTCCTCGGCGACCGCATCGCGGTCATGCGCGACGGCCGCATCGTCCAGATCGGCAGCCCCGAGGACATCCTCACCGACCCGGCCAACGACTACGTCGCACAGTTCGTGCAGGACGTCGACCGGGCGCGGGTCCTCACCGCGTCGAGCGTCATGGAGCCGGCCCGGGCCGTCGTGCAGCTGACCGCCGGCCCCCGGGGTGCGCTCCGCACCCTCCGCGATCTGCAGACCGCGGCCCTGTTCGTCCTCGGCCGAGACCGCAAGCTCCTCGGCTGGGTCCGCGACCGCCACGTCATGCGTCAGGTCAAGACGAACGACACCGACCTCGAGGCGATCGTGAACACCGAGTTCGCCAAGGTCGGCCCCGACGCCGCCCTCGTCGACCTCTTCGAACTCGCCGTCGAGAGTCCGCTGCCCATCGCCGTGGTCGACGACCGCGATCGCCTGATCGGCGTCATCCCGCGGGTCACGCTGCTCGCCGCCCTCGGCAACGTCGACACGACGACCTCGCCCATCCCCGTGCTCGAACCCGTCACGCGGTTCTCCGAGAGCGAGCTCGACGCCACCCTCGCGACGGAGGAGACCCCCGTCGCGGTCACCGAAGGAGCCACCCGATGAACGACATCCTCCGCATCCCCTTCGGCAGCTGGGTGTCGTCGGTCGTCGACTGGATCACCGACAACCTCGGCGGCTTCTTCGACGTCGTGCGCGCCGTCTTCCTCTTCTTCTACGAGTGGATGGAGTACATCCTCAGCGCGCCTCCGTTCTGGGCCGTGGTGATCGTCGTCGCCGCTCTGGCGTTCTTCGCCCGCGGCTGGAAGTTCGCCGTCGGCTCGGCCGTCGGCCTGCTGCTGATCAGCTCGGTCAACCAGTGGGAGAACGCCATGGCGACCCTCGCCCTGGTGCTCGTCGCCGGTGCCATCGCGATCGCGATCAGCATCCCCCTCGGCGTGCTCGCGGCCAAGTCGACCATCGCGTCGCAGATCATCCGCCCCGTCCTCGACTTCATGCAGACGACCCCGGCGTTCGTGTACCTCATCCCGGCTCTGCTGCTGTTCCGGGTCGGCGTCGTGCCGGGCATCGTGGCCACCATCGTGTTCGCCATGGCACCCGGCGTGCGACTGACCGAGCTGGGCATCCGAGGGGTGGACACCGAGGTGGTCGAGGCCGGCCAGGCGTTCGGTTCGTCGCCGTGGCGGATCCTGCGACAGATCCAGCTGCCCCTCGCGAAGCCGAGCATCATGGCCGGCGTCAACCAGGTCATCATGCTGTCGCTCTCGATGGTCGTCATCGCGGGCATGGTCGGAGCCGGCGGACTCGGCGGCGACATCGTCGCGAGCCTCAACCGCATCGACGTCGCCCTGGGGGCCGAGGCCGGCGTCTCGGTCGTGATCCTCGCGATCATCCTCGACCGCATGACGGCGGCCCTCGGCGCGGACCGCCGTCGTCGCCCGTCGCGCTCCACGCGCGCCGCCGGCAGCGCTCCCGCCGCCTCCGGCGGTGCCGAGACCGAGGTCGACGCCACCCCGCTCCCCGACGCACCGGCGCCCGAGCGCGCCACCGCGTCGGTCTAGAACCCCGGCGGGTCGGCCGGCGTCATCGGCCGACCCGCACCTCCTGCACCACCCGAAAGGATCACATGAACAAGCGCACCACCATCGCAGCCTCGGTCGCCCTGGGCACCTCCGCAGTCCTCGGCCTGGCCGCCTGCTCGCCCCCCGGCAGCTCGTCGTCGACCGAGACCCTCGAGAACGGCGACCAGAGCGTCGTCGACATCGCCGTCTTCAACGGCTGGGACGAGGGCATCGCCGCATCCTGGCTGTGGAAGTCCGTGCTCGAAGAGCAGGGCTACACGGTCAACCTCGAGATGGCCGACGTCGCACCGGTCTACCAGGGCCTCACGACCGACGACTACGACGTCGTCCTCGACACCTGGCTGCCCGTCACGCACAAGGAGTACATCGACAAGTTCGGCGACGACCTCACCGACCTCGGCGCCTGGAACGACGGCGCCAAGCTGGCCATCGCGGTCAACGCCGACGCCCCGATCGACTCGATCGACGAGCTGAACGAGAACGCCGACCTCTTCGGCGGCACCATCGTCGGCATCGAGCCGGCCGCAGGTCTGACCTCTGCCGTCGAGAACGCGACGATCCCCGAGTACGGCATCGACGACCTGACCCTGCAGACCTCGTCGACGGCCGCCATGCTCACCGAGCTGAAGAGCGCCACCGACGCGGGCGAGAACATCGCCGTCACGCTGTGGAGCCCGCACTGGGCCTACGACGCGTTCCCGATCAAGGACCTCGAAGACCCCAAGGGCACCCTGGGCGACGCCGAGGGGATCCACTCGTTCGGCGGCAAGAGCTTCACGGACAGCCACCCGCAGTTCGCCGAGTGGCTCGAGGGCTTCGAGATGGACAACGACCGTCTGTCGTCGCTCGAGAACGCCATGTTCAACAGCGGTGTCGACGGCAGCGACTACACCGAGGTCGTCGACGCCTGGATCGACGACAACCAGGAGTACGTCGACGGCCTGACCAGCTGATCCGACCGCATCGCCTGTGCGAGGGCCCCGGGCGACGACATCGCCCGGGGCCCTCGTCGTGCGCCGCCCCGGCGGACACCGGGATCACGCAGCCCGGCCGGGGGTTACGCACAGCGAACCGTCAGGGCCTTGCCGAGGAGGCGCGACTACCGTCTGTCTCGTCGCGATCGCAGCATGCGTCAGCACCATCACCCCGGACATCCCGGGGATCAGCATGAGAGGCACCACCCGTGAGCATCACCAGCATCGACGCCGTCCGCCGCAACGCCCGGGTCAGCACCCGATCGATCGCCGCAGACCTCGTGCAGGTGTCGACGCCCGACCGCGTGCTCGGCCACATCCGCGTCGAGAACGGCTCGCACGTCGCGCTGCGGGGCGCGAACCCGCACTGGGGCGACGAGGTGGGCCGCTACGCCACGCAGGGCATGGCGCTCGAGGCGCTGCGACTGCGGAAGCGCTCCGTCTGAGGCGCTGAGGCGCTGAGGCGTCCGCCCTACGGGCCGATCGTCGCGAAGAACGACCGCAGCTCGCGGTCGATCCGGCTGCGCGCCTCCTCGTCCGACAGGGTCGCCGTGCCGTCGCCCGACTGCTCGCCGTAGTCGCCGAACTGCGCGTGGTTCGAGCCCTCGATCTGCACCATCGTGGCGTCGTCGGGCAGCTGCGCACGGTAGCGCTCGATGTCCTCCGGCGTGCTCAGGCCGTCCTCGCTGCCGCCGAGGCTGAGCACGGGCAGCTCGGAGTCGTCCGAGAGGTCGTTGGTCGCGCAGTACGACCCGAGCAGCACGAGACCGTCGACCCGGGGGTCGCTCTCGGCGTAGCCGCAGGCCCGGACCCCGCCGAGCGAGTGCCCGCCGACGGCCCAGTGCGAGATCTCGGGGGCGACCGCGGTGAAGTCGCTGAGGGCCCGCCAGTCGAAGATCGCGAAGCCGAGCACGGGACGCACGATCACGACCGTCACACCGGTGCGGACGACGCCCGAGAGCACCTGCTCGTAGGCCTGCGGGTCGACCCGCGCCCCGGCGACGAAGACGAGGCCCTGGTCGCGGGGGCGCGTCTCGGCCGGTCGCATGACCACGGTGTCGGGTCGGTCGGTGACGGTCACGGCCTGGTCGGCCGCGACGGCGGCGATCGAGGAGGCGGTGGCCGACATGGGCAGTTTGGCCCAGGTGAAGAAGCCGGTCGCGGCCAGGACGACGACGGCGAAGAGCACCGACGCGACGATCTTGACGAGGCGTCGCGAGCGTGATCCCCGATGGAATGCGGGGACGCGGTCGGCGGGCTCGTCACGGGTGTCGGTGCGTTGTCTCACGCCTGACATTCTGGCCGCTTCCTGGTCGCGCCGCTCGCCGGCGTCGACCAAGCTGGTGCGATGCCTTGGATCGAACTCGCCGTCGCGGTGCTCGTCGCCGTCGTCCTCACCTTCGTCGTCTCCGCCCTCGTGGCCTGGGTCTTCTCGCTCGTCGCCCGCCGGAAAGACTGGGCCAAGGCGTTCGTGACGCGGATGCGCCGCCCCTTCCGATGGTCGCTGCTGGTGGTGCTGCTCACGATCGCGCTCTCGACGACGCTCCCGCGCCTCCTCGGGGCCGACTACCCGGGGCAGGAGGCCGTCTCGCAGCTGTTCCGCTGCACGGTCATCGTCGTCATCGCGTGGTTCGTCGGTGCCCTGGCCCTGTTCTTCGAGGACCTGGGTCTGTCGCGGTACCGGGTCGACACGCCCGACAACCGGGTCGCGCGGCGGGTGCGGACCCAGGTGCTGATCCTCCGCCGACTGACTGTCGCCCTCATCGTGATCGTCGCGGCCGGCGCCCTCCTGCTGGGGTTCCCGGGGGTCGAGGCCGTCGGAGCGAGCGTGCTGGCGAGCGCCGGGCTCGTCTCGGTCGTGGCCGGTCTCGCGGCGCAGTCCACCCTGGCCAACGTGTTCGCGGGGATCCAGCTCGCATTCAGCGACGCCATCCGCATCGACGACGTCGTGGTGGTGGAGGGCCAGTGGGGCCTGATCGAGGAGATCACGCTGTCGTACGTCGTGGTGCACATCTGGGACGACCGACGGCTCGTGCTCCCGTCGACGTACTTCACGACGACCCCGTTCGAGAACTGGACGCGGCGCAACAGCGAGCTGCTCGGCGCCGTCGAGTTCGACCTGGACTGGCGCGTGCAGCCCGGCGACATGCGCGACGAGCTCGACCGGGTGCTGGCCGGCACCGACCTCTGGGACGGCCGGGTCAAGGTGCTGCAGGTCACCGATGCGACGGGCGGCTACGTGCGGGTTCGGGTGCTCGTCACCGCGAAGGACGCCCCGACCCTGTTCGACCTCCGCTGCCTGGTGCGCGAGGACCTCATCGCCTGGCTGCACGCCTCGAGCACCGTGTCGATCCCGCGCGCGCGGGTGCAGATGGTCGGCGACGAGCCGGTCGCCCCCGCGCGGCCGAAGCGGTCGACGTCCGAGGCCGGCGGCCTCTTCAGCGGCGAGAACGCCGACACCGAACGCACCGCGCTGTTCACGTCGGCGATCCCGGTCCAGTACCCGGACGACGACGGCGACGGCCGACCCGACGGGCGCCCGGTCGGACGACCCGACCGCTGACCCCGCGAGGACGACGAAGGAGGCGCGCCCCGATCACCCGGGGCGCGCCTCCTTCTCGAATCGATCGCTCGGATCGGCTCGCTCGACCTAGTCGTCGTTCGCGGCGTCGACCACGTTGCCGATTGCGATGGCCGTCGTCGCGGCCCAGGCGACCGCCGTGAGGAGCAGTCGCCAGTCGCGGGGACCGGCGGTGATGCTCTTCAGCAGGCTGAAGCCCGAGAAGGTGGCGCTGAGGATGGCTCCGTTGAAAAGGAATTTGCGCAAGGTTCGCTCCCGTGTTCGTTGTGATCACGCTATCCGGTGCGGCCCGTCGTGTCCGGCGGTTGTAGGTTGAGCTGTCCGACGCCCGGTTCGGACGGATCGCCGGTCCCGTCCCCTCCGAAGGAGTCCCCGTGCGCACTGCCGTGCTCGGCGCCGTGTTCCTCGCCATGGGTCTCGTGGCGTTCCTGGCGGGTGTCCTCACCGGCGCCGAGCTGGTCGCCCTCGTCGAGCGGGTCGCGCCCGTGCTGGGGTTCGTCGTCGCGCTGACCGTCGTCGCCGAGCTCGCCGCCGAGGCGGGGCTCTTCTCGTGGCTGGCGCGCACCTGCTCGCGGCTCGCCGGCGGGCGCGTCGTCGTGCTGTGGCTGTACGTCGTCGTCCTCGCCGTGGCCTGCACGGTGTTCCTGTCGCTCGACACGACAGCCGTGCTGCTGACGCCCGTCGTCGTCCTCGTGGCGCGTCACGTCGGCCTGCCGGCGATGCCGTTCGCCCTGACGACGGTGTGGCTGGCCAACTGCGCGTCGATGCTCCTGCCCGTGTCGAACCTCACCAACCTGCTGGCGCTCGGGCAGCTCGGCTCGCCCGCGCCCCTGACCTTCGCGGCGCTCGTGGCACCCGCGGCGGCCGTCGGAGTCGTGGTGCCGGTGGCGGCGATCGGCCTGCGGTACCGCCGCCAGCTGACCGGGCGGTTCGCGCCTCCCGAATCGGAGGAGCCGGCCGACCGCGTGCTGTTCCGTGCAGCGGCGATCGTGACCGCCCTGCTCGTGCCGGCGCTGGTGTCGGGGGTGGAGGTCTGGATCCCCGCCGCCGGCGCGGCGCTCGTGCTCGTCGTCGCGTTCGCCGTCCGCCGTCGCGCGGTGCTCCGACCGGGCATCGTCCCGTGGAGCACGATCCTCTTCGCGGGCGGGCTGTTCGTGGTCGTCGAGGCCGCGCACTCGCTGGGGCTGGCCGACCTGCTGGGGTCGGTCGTGGGCGGAGGGGACTCGCTGCCCGACCTGCTGCGGCTCGCCGGCGGGAGCGCCGCCGCCGCGAACCTCGCCAACAACCTGCCGGCCTACCTGGCGCTCGAACCCGTGGCCGGGTCTCCGCTCCGTCTGGTGGCGGTGCTCATCGGCGTCAACATCGGCTGCCTCGTCACGCCGTGGGCGTCGCTCGCCACGCTGCTCTGGCACTCGCGGCTCTCGTCGATGGGCGTCGAGGTGTCCTGGGGCCGGTTCATGCTGGCCGGCCTCGGCATCGCGGTGGTCGCGGTGCCGCTCGCCGTCGTGGCGACCGTGCTCGTGCTCTGACCCGGCGCCGGCGCGGAAGCCGGGTCGGCGGATCCGAGGTGCCGACGTGCGAAGGCGACGGTCCGCCGCAGCTGCTCGACCCGCGCCTCCTCGGCCCGACCGGCGGTGCCGGTGTGCACCTCGGCGACGATCGAGCCCGACCATCCCGAGCGGGCCAGGTGCGTGAGCACCTCGGCCACCGGCTGGGTGCCGTCACCCGGCACGAGATGCGAGTCGTGCAGTCCACCGGGCCGCTGCGAGACGAGGCCGTCGGTCAGATGGACGTGCCGGAGGCGCGGCCCCAGCGCCAGCGCGAGATCGAGCGCGTCGCGCCCCGCCACCGCGGCATGCGAGAAGTCCAGGGTCGCGGCGTCGACGTCGATGCCCGAGGGGTCGTGGCCGGGCCGGTGGACGTCGACCCCGAGCGGCCCGACGCGCAACGGGAACATGTTCTCGACCGCGAGCGTCACCCCGGTCGACCCGGCGATCTCGCGGACGGTCTCGACGAACCCGGCCGAGTACCGCCGCTGCCAGAGGAACGGGGGATGCACGACGACCGTCGAGGCCCCGAGGTCCGCGGCCAGCTCGGCCGAGCGGAGCAGCTTGTCGCGCTGATCGCGACCGAACGCGAAGTGGGCGATCGGCAGCACCGGCGCGTGCACAGAGAGCACCGGCAGACCCCAGCGGGCCGAGGAGGCGCGGAGCAGGTCGGCGCGACGAGTGCCGCGGTCGGCGGTCACCATCACCTCGACGCCGTCGAAGCCGGTGAGCCGGGCGAGCCGGAAGGCCTCGTCGGTCGACATCGGGAAGACGCAGGACGTGCTCATTCCGACCGTGATCACGCGGCCAGGCTACGTCCGACGCACCCGGCGCTCGGGGCGGGCCGGGTGAACAGTTCGCGAACGACCGGTCACAGCCAGTCGCGGCGTCTGAACTGCCACCAGAGCACGCCGCCGATGGCGACGATGAGCACGCACGAGGTGACGAACCCGGTCGTCGACTGGAACCCCGGGTACGGTACGTTCTGGCCGTAGAAGCCGGTGATCGCCGTCGGCACCGCGATGATGGCGGCCCAGCTCGTGACCTTCTTCATGATCAGGTTCATCCGGTTCGATTGCAGGTTGAGGTTCGTGTCGAGGATCGTCGAGACGAGGTCGCGCAGCGAGTCGTTCTGCTCGGAGACGCGCAGCACATGGTCGTAGACGTCCTGGAAGTACGGCTGCATCTCGGCGTCGACCTCCTTCAGGTCGCGACGCAGCAGAGTGTTCAGCACCTCGCGCATCGGCGACGACACCCGGCGGAGCTGCACCAGGCTCTTGCGCAGGGCGAACGAGCGCTTCTGGACGTCGAGGGTCCTCGGCTTCGGGTCGAAGAGATCGTCGGCGATCCCCTCGATCTCGTCGTCGAGCGCGTCGGTCGCGTCGAAGTGCCGGTCGACGACGCTGTCGAGCAGACCCCAGAGCAGGTAGGTCACGCCGTGCGTCGTGAGGTCGACGTTGTCGTCGTAGGTCCTCTCGAGCCGGGACACGTCGAACTCGGGGTGGTGGATCGTGACGAGCGCCCGGGACGTGACGAACGCCTTGACCTCGCTCGTGGTGAGCACGCCGGAGTCCCGGTCGAAGTCCACGTCGTACAGCGCGGTGAAGAGATGGCCGTCGTACCGGTCGATCTTCGGGCGCTGTCCGTCGTGCAGGGCGTCCTCGACCGCCAGCTCGTGCAGGCCCAGTTCGTCTTCGAGCTCCCCGAGATCGGCAGCCGAGGGATCGGTGAAGTCGACCCAGACGGTGCAGTCGCCGTCCTCGAGGTGGTCGCTCACCTCGGCGAGCGGGAACCCGTGCGCGATGAGCTCGCCGCGGCGGTAGGCCCTCGTGACGGTCGCGGTGCTGCTGCTGGTGCTGGCGGGTCGCGTGTCGGTCATGAGGCGAATGCTATTCCCGTGGCCTCGGACACCGGGCGGAACCCCGGCGCCCCCACGACCCCCGCTGATAATCTGGCCGTCCCGCGTCCGTGCGGGTGATCCGACAGGAGCTGACCCACCTCATGCCCGACTCTTCCGAACGTTACGGCTTCGTCGTCGTCTCCAACCGCCTCCCCGTCGACCGGGTGATCGCCGACGACGGCAGCGCCTCCTGGCAGCACTCGCCCGGCGGCCTGGTCACCGCCCTCGAGCCGGTCATGAAGGCCAACGACGGCGCCTGGGTCGGCTGGGCCGGTCAGCCGGACCTCGAGTTCGAGCCGTTCGACGACCAGGGCATCTCGATCGTCCCGGTGCCGCTCAGCGCCGAAGAGGTGCAGCGGTACTACGAGGGGTTCAGCAACGACACCCTGTGGCCGCTCTACCACGACGTCATCGCCGCCCCGACCTACCACCGCGTCTGGTGGGAGGCCTACGTGCAGGTCAACCAGCGCTTCGCCGACCGCGCCGCCGAGATCACGGAGGAGGGCGGCACCATCTGGGTTCAGGACTACCAGCTGCAGCTCGTGCCGCGGATGCTCCGCGAGGCCCGCCCCGACCTCACCATCGGCTTCTTCAACCACATCCCGTTCCCGCCGCTCGGCATCTTCTCGCAGCTGCCGTGGCGCAAGCAGATCCTCGAGGGGCTGCTCGGCGCCGACGTCATCGGGTTCCAGCGCGCCGACGACGCGTCGAACTTCTCCCGCGCCGTCCGGCATCTGCTCGGCTACGGCACCACCCGCCCGTACGTCGAGGTGCCCGTCGACGACGAGTCGGCTCCCGTGTCGAAGCGGGGCAAGAAGGTCCGCCGGGTGCTCGCGAAGCACTTCCCGATCTCGATCGACGCCGCGAGCTACGAGGAGCTCGCCGCGCGGCCCGACATCCAGGCCAGGGCGCGCGAGATCCGCGAGGGGCTCGGCAACCCCAAGACCGTGATGCTCGGGGTCGACCGCCTCGACTACACGAAGGGCATCCGCCACCGTATGAAGGCGTTCGGCGAGCTGCTCGCCGACGGTCGCCTCAGCGTCGAGGACGCCACGCTGGTGCAGGTCGCGAGCCCGAGCCGCGAACGGGTCGAGACCTACAAGCAGCTGCGCGACGAGATCGAGCTGACCGTCGGCCGCGTCAACGGCGACTACGCCACGATGAGCCACACCGCCATCAGCTACCACCACCACGGCTATCCGCGCGAAGAGATGGTCGCCCTCTACCTCGCGGCCGACGTCATGCTCGTCACGGCCCTCCGGGACGGCATGAACCTCGTCGCGAAAGAGTACGTCGCCGTCCGCCGCGACAACGACGGCGTGCTCGTGCTCAGCGAGTTCGCCGGCGCCGCCGACGAGCTCAAGACCGCGCTGCTGATCAACCCGCACGACATCGGCGGGTTGAAGAACACCATCATGCGGGCGATCGAGATGCCGCGCCGCGATCGCACGACCCGCATGCGGGCCCTGCGTCGCCGGGTGCTCGACAACGACGTGGCCAAGTGGTCGGCGTCGTTCCTGCAGGCGCTCGAGAACGTGCGCCCCGGCCAGCAGATCACCCCGGCGGACGCCGTGTCCACCGGAACGACCGAAGAGAGCCCCGCCGAATGACCTCCGAAGACCCCCGCGCCCTGTCCGACGCGCTCGGTCGTCTCGCGACGACCCCGCGCCTCCTCGTCGCCCTCGACTTCGACGGCACGCTCGCGCCCGAGGTCGACGCGCCCCTCGAGGCCAGGGCGCTGCCCGAGGCGCTCGCCGCGATCTCACGACTCGCGGCGGCCGAGTCGACCACGGTGGCCCTCGTCTCGGGGCGCGATCTCGCCTCGTTGAGCGCGATCAGCGAGACGCCCGAGGAGGTGCTTCTGGTGGGCTCGCACGGCATCGAGCTGCGGATGGACGGCCACGAGACCTCGCTCACCCCCGACGAGGTCGCGGCGCGCGCCCGCCTCTCGGACGCCGTGCACGCGGCGGCCGCGGGGCACGAGGGCGTCTTCGTCGAGGAGAAGCCCGCCGGTCTCGCCCTCCACACGCGCCTCGCCGACGACGAGACCACCGAGACGGTCCTGGCGGAGGCGCGGCGCACGGTCGGCGCGCTCGACGGCATCCATGCGCGGACGGGCAAGAACGTGCTCGAGTACGCCGTCCGGTCCACGGGCAAGAACGACGGCATCGATCGGCTGCGCGACATCGTGGGCGCGACCGGGGTGCTCTACGCCGGCGACGACGTCACCGACGAGGACGGCTTCGCGGCCCTCGGGGAGGGCGATCTGGCCGTCAAGGTCGGACCGGGGGAGTCGCGAGCGGGGCACCGGGTGGCCGACCCGCAGGCCGTCGCGCGACTGCTGACCGAGCTGGCGGATCTCCGGGCGCACCTCGGGCACTCCTGAGGTCTCCGGGGTCGGCCGGGGTCGGCTCCGAGGCGAACGCGACCGGGCGTTCCCAGGTGCCTGCAAGGTAGTCTGGACTCTCCGCCCGACTCCCCGCGCCCGTTCATCCCGATCGGTAGACGAGGTCGCCAGCCGACGGAGGTCGTCGTGATCGTAGCCCTGACAGCCTTCGCGGTGGCCGCCGTGGTCGTCGCGGGCATCGGACGCCGCCTCGGCACGTCGCTGTTCCTGTGGGCCTCGCTCGTCCCGTTCGCGGTCTTCGTCTTCACGGCCCTGCAGGGGCCCGCGGTCCTGTCGGGGGAGGTCCCCGAAGAGACCGTGCCGTGGATCCCGCAGCTGGCGATCTCGCTCACCCTGCGGATGGACGTCCTGGCCTGGGTCCTCGCCCTGGTCGTGACCGGCATCGGCGGGCTCGTGCTCGTCTACTGCGCGCGCTACTTCCACAGCGACGAGGCCGGGCTGGCGCGATTCGCGGCCGTCCTGGTCGCGTTCGCCGGTGCCATGTACGGCCTCGTCACGAGCGACGACGTCTTCGTGCTCTTCGTGTTCTGGGAGGCCACGAGCGTCTTCTCGTACCTGCTGATCGGCCACTACACGTCGAAGCAGGCCAGTCGCGGCGCCGCCCTGCAGGCCCTGATCGTCACCACCGCGGGCGGTCTCGCGATGCTGGTGGGCCTGGTCATCCTCGCCGTGCAGGGCGGGACGAGCTCCCTCGCCGCACTCGTCGCCGAGCCCCCCTCGGGCACGGCCGTCACGGTTGCCGTCGTGCTGGTGCTCGTCGGCGCCCTGTCGAAGTCCGCCCTCGTGCCGTTCCACTTCTGGCTGCCGGCCGCCATGGCCGCCCCGACTCCGGTCAGCGCCTACCTGCACGCCGCCGCCATGGTCAAGGCGGGCATCTACCTCGTCGCCCGACTGGCGCCCGGTTATCACGACTCGCCCGGCTGGCAGGAGATCATCGTCACCGTCGGTGTCGTGACGATGGTGCTCGGCGGCTATCGCGCTCTGCGGCAGCACGACCTGAAGCTCGTCCTCGCGTACGGCACGGTCAGCCAGCTCGGGTTCCTCACGATCGTCGTCGGCTACGGCACCCGCGACGCCGCCCTCGCCGGGTTGGCGCTTCTCGTCGCCCACGCGCTGTTCAAGTCGACGCTCTTCCTCGTGGTGGGCGTCATCGACCACCGCACGGGCACCCGCGATCTCCGCAAGCTCAGCGGTCTCGGTCGTCAGACGCCGGTGCTCCTCGTCGTGACGGTGCTCGCGCTCGCCTCCATGGCGGGCGTCCCGCCGACCTTCGGGTTCGTCGCGAAAGAAGCCGTGCTCACCGCCCTGCTGCACGACGCCGAGTCCGGTGCCGTCTGGGGCGTCATCGCCCTCGTGGGCGTCGTGGTCGGATCGATCCTCACCACGGCCTACAGCCTGCGGTTCCTCTGGGGGGCCTTCGCCCGCAAGAAGGGCGTCGAACCGGTCGACTTCGTCCGCGAGCACATCGACTTCCTGTTCGCCCCCGTCGTCCTCGCCGTCGCGGGTCTCGTGCTCGGTCTCCTCGCACACCCCGTCGACCCGGTGTTCGCCCGCTACGCCGACACCCTCCCGGCGGGCGGCGGCGACCACGAGCCGTACTACCTGGCGCTGTGGCACGGTCTCGAGCCCGCCCTGGGGCTGACCGCCATCTCGTTGGCGGTCGGCGCGCTGCTGTTCTGGCGGCGCGACCGGGTGTCCGCCTTCCAGAAGGCGGTCTCGTTCCTGCCCCGCGCCTCCGACGGGTACGTCCGCATCATGGCGGGCATCGACCGCACGGCCTCGCGCACGACGGCGACGACCCAGCGCGGTTCGCTGCCGTTCTACCTGGCGACGATCCTCGTGGTGTTCATCGCCTCGTCCATCGTGACGCTGTCGCTGAACCGCACGTGGCCGAGCTCGGCCGTGCTCTTCGACTATCCCGCTCAGCTCGCGATCGGCGTCCTGATGATCGTCGGGGCCATCGCCGCGGCGCTGTCGAACAAGCGCTTCCAGGCCGTGGTCCTGGTCGGGGTGACGGGCTACGGCATGGCCGCCCTGTTCGCCCTCCACGGGGCGCCCGACCTCGCCCTGACGCAGGCGCTCATCGAGACGATCACGCTCATCGCCTTCGTGCTCGTGCTGCGGCGCCTGCCCGCCCGTCTCGGTGACCGCAACGGCCGGACGCACCGGGTCGCGCGCGCGGTCAT
The DNA here is from genome assembly GCF_979256015.1 of Frigoribacterium sp. AC759. Classification (NCBI taxonomy): domain Bacteria; kingdom Bacillati; phylum Actinomycetota; class Actinomycetes; order Micrococcales; family Microbacteriaceae; genus Frigoribacterium; species Frigoribacterium sp. AC759. The sequence goes on from NZ_CEEDMT010000014.1 coordinate 15,971, forward strand.
CGGCGTGGCCGTCGGCTCCGTCATGGCGGCCATCGCCGTGGTCGCGCTCGGCGCCCGGCCCGGTGCGACGATCTCGGGGGCGTTCCCCTCGCTCGCCGTCGACGGCGGTCACGGCAAGAACGTCGTGAACGTCACCCTCGTCGACATCCGCGGCTGGGACACCATGGGCGAGATCGCCGTGCTCATCGTCGCGGCCACCGGTGTCGCCAGCCTGGTCTTCATCACCTCGCGGGCCGACATCCTGCCCCGACCCGCGCGTCGCACACGGGCGCAGCGCTTCCTCGCCCGTGTCCGGCCCCTGCGCGAGCCGGCACCCGTCGTGCCCGACGGCGGTTCGACCGTGCAGATCGGCGACAGCACGGAGGGTGATCGTCGCGCCTGGCTCCTCGCCGGTCGCAAGCTGGCGCCGCAGAACAGATCGATCCTGCTCGAAGTCGTCGTCCGGCTCATCTTCCACGCCATCATCGTCGTCTCGATCTACCTGCTCTTCGCGGGGCACAACACGCCGGGCGGCGGTTTCGCCGGCGGGCTGGTCGCTGGCTTCGCCTTCGTCGCCCGCTACCTCGCCGGCGGTCGGTACGAGCTCGGTGCGGCCGCACCGCTCGACGCCGGCAAGCTGCTGGGCGCCGGTCTGCTCACGGTCAGCGCGACCGCGCTCGTCCCCCTCTTCTTCGGGGCCGACGCGCTGACGTCCACCTGGGTCGAAGGCGAGGTCCCGCTGCTCGGGCACCTCGAGTTCGTCACCTCGACCTTCTTCGACATCGGCGTGTACCTCGTCGTCGTCGGGCTCGTGCTCGACGTCCTCCGGAGCCTCGGCGCCGAGGTCGATCGACAGGAGGAGGAGGACGACACCGGTTCGCCGGTGCCGCAGCCCGACGACGCCGGCGAGACGCTCCCCGTCTCGGTCTCCGGCCCGACCTCGACCGACGGAGGCCGCGCATGAGCGTCTCGCTCGTCCTGATCGTCGTCATGGCGGCGCTCTACGCCTGCGGCGTCTACCTGCTGCTGGAGCGCAGCATGACCCGGGTGCTGCTCGGGTTCCTGCTCGTCGGAAACGCGACGAACATCCTGATCCTCATCATGTCGGGCCGCCGGGGGGCTGCTCCCATCGTCGACGGCCAGGCCGCGCCGGTCGACTTCGCCGATCCGCTGCCGCAGGCGTTCGTGCTGACGGCGATCGTCATCACCTTCGGCATCTCGGCCTTCATGCTCGCGCTCATCTACCGGTCGTGGCGCCTGGCCCAGGTCGACACGGTCGTCGACGACGTCGAGGACCTCGAGATCGGGCGCCGCGGCGTCCCCGCCGAAGAGGAGGACTCGCAGAGCGACGGCGACGACGTCGCCGGCGGTGACACCGAGTTCGGTGATCGCGCCGAGGCCGCCGTGTCGACCGAGGCGCTCCGTCGGGCGGCCCCCGGCGACCCCGCCGGGAGCCGCACCGACCCCGCCGGTTCAGGCCGCACCGGCCGCCGCCGCACCGACCGCACCGACCAGCCCGACGAGAGCGAGAACGCATGAGCTTCCTCGTCCCCCTCGTGGTCCTCGTCCCGCTCCTGGGCGCGGCCGCCGCATTGATCACGGGTCGTCGCCCGCGGCTGCAGTCGATCCTCTCGATCGTCGCCCTCGGCATCGTGGTGGTCATCAGCCTCGTGCTGCTCGTGGTCGTCGACACGCAGGGCGCCATCGCCGTGCAGGTCGGCGGCTGGGAGGCCCCGTACGGCATCACCCTCGTGGTGGACCGCCTCGCCGCCCTGATGCTCAGCATCTCGTCGATCGTGCTGCTGGCCGTGTTCGTCTTCTCGGTCGGGCAGGGGCAGGCCGACGGCGACGGCGAGGCTCCGGTCTCGATCTACAACCCGACGTACCTCATCCTCGCGACGGGGGTCTTCAACGCCTTCATCGCGGGCGACCTCTTCAACCTCTACGTCGGCTTCGAGATCCTGCTGGTGGCCAGCTACGTGCTGATCACCCTCGGCGGCACCGAGCAGCGCATCCGCGCCGGCGTGGTCTACATCGTCGTCAGCCTCGTCTCGTCGGTGCTCTTCCTCGCGTCGATCGCGATGATCTACGGCGCGCTCGGCACGGTGAACATCGCCGACATCGCCCAGCGGATGGACACCATCCCGGCCGACGTGCAGACGATCATCCACGTCATGCTGCTGACCGCGTTCGGCATCAAGGCCGCGATCTTCCCGTTGTCGTTCTGGCTGCCCGACTCGTATCCGACGGCGCCCGCGCCCGTGACGGCGGTGTTCGCGGGTCTGCTGACGAAGGTCGGCGTCTACGCGATCATCCGGACCGAGACCGTGCTCTTCGTCGAGAGCAACGTCAACGTCTACCTGCTGATCATCGCGTTGCTGACGATGGTGGTCGGCATCCTCGGCGCGGTCGCGCAGGCCGACATCAAGCGTCTGCTCTCGTTCACGCTGGTCAGTCACATCGGCTACATGATCTTCGGCATCGCCCTCGGCACGGTCGAGGGGCTGGCGGCCACCATCTACTACGTGGTGCACCACATCACCGTCCAGACGACGCTGTTCCTCGGGGCGGGGCTGATCGAGCGCCGAGGAGGCACGGCCTCCATCACGAGACTGGGCGGGCTCCTCAAGGCGGCCCCGATCATCGCGGTGCTGTTCTTCATCCCGGCGCTCAATCTGGGCGGCATCCCGCCGTTCTCGGGCTTCATCGGCAAGGTGGCGCTCTTCGAGGCCGGCGCGCGACTGGACGATCCGCTCGTCTACGTGCTGATCGGCGCCGGCGCCCTCACGTCGCTGCTGACCCTCTACGCGCTCATGAGGGCCTGGAACCTCGCCTTCTGGCGTCCGAAGGCCGACGTCGACGACCACGAGTCGCCGTTCACCGAGCACCTCGAGGAGGCGCCGGGTCGCGTGGCCGTGCAGCAGAAGCGCACCAACCCCCGCACGATGGTCGGCGCGACGGCCGGGATGGTCCTCGTGTCGCTCGTGCTCACCTTCGCGGCCGGGCCGCTCTACGGCGTGGCCGAGCGGGCGGCAGGTCGCGTGTACGGGTCGAACGAGTACGTGCAGCTCGTCTTCCCCTCCGGAGAGGGCGAGACCCGGGGCGACGACTCGTCGCCGGCACCGACACCCGCCGGGGGACCGGTCGACGAGGGGAGCACGCCATGACCGGTCGTCCGTCCCGCCGCGAGGTGGGTCGCAGCCTCGCCCGTCAGATGCCGTTGCTGATCGGCCTCGTCGTGCTGTGGATGTGCTTGTGGAGCCAGTTCACGGTGCTCGCCTTCGTCACGGGTGTCGCGGTGGCCCTCCTGGTCACCCGGGTGTTCTTCCTGCCCCCGGTCGAGCTGAGCGGCCGGTTCAACATCTGGTACGCGCTCGTGTTCCTGGCGCACTTCGTCGTCGATCTCGTGCGCGCGTCGGTGCAGGTGGCCTGGCAGGCCGTCGGCCCCCGGGGGGTCCACTCGAACGCCATCGTCGCCGTCCAGCTGCACACGCGATCGGACTTCATCATGACGCTGGTGGCCGAGGCGATCTCGCTCGTCCCCGGTTCGCTCGTCGTCGAGGCCGATCGCGAGCGGTCGATCCTCTACCTGCACGCTCTCGGCGTCCGAGACGCCGACGAGGTCGAGGCGGTCCGTTCGGGCGTGCTGGTCGTCGAGAAGAGGATCGCCCGTGTTCTGGGCAGCACCGACGATCTCCGGCGGATCGCGGACGGCACGCCGGCCGCCGCCGAGGTGCACGACCCGGTGTCCCCGTCCTCGTCCTCCGAAGGGGGTCCCTCATGATCGTCGTCGAATACGTCGTGGGCGCGCTGTTCGCCTTCGCCGGTCTCGCCTCGGTGATCCGCATCGTCCGGGGTCCGTCGATCCTCGACCGCATGATCGCCTCCGACATGCTGCTGACGACGCTCATCTGCGTGCTCGCGGCCGACATGGTCTTCTCAGGGCACACCCGCACGATCCCCGTGATCATCGTGCTCGCGCTGTCGGCGGTGTTCGGATCGATCACGGTCGCCCGGTACGTCTCCAGGCAGGACCCGTCATGATCTCCCAGTCCGTCTACGACATCGCGTCGTCCGTCCTGCTCATCGCCGGCGCGCTGCTCTCGCTCGCCGCGGGCATCGGCCTGCTCCGGTTCCCCGACGCGCTCTCGCGCATGCACGCCGCGACCAAGCCGCAGATCTTCGGGCTCATCCTCGTGCTCGCCGCCATCGCGCTCGACCAGCACACCGTCGGCACCATCGCGTCCCTCCTCGTGGTGCTCGTCTTCCAGATGCTGACGGCGCCCATCTCGGCTCACATGATCGGGCGCGCCGGCTACCGGAACGGCGACCTCCGGCGCGATCAGCTCGTCGTCGACGAGCTCGACGAGGCCGTGGCCCGTGCGGCGGGCGAGCTCGCCGAGACGGTCGAGAGCGACGACGCCGACATCGACGTCACCGACCTCCCGGTCGGATCCGCCGACGCCCTGGCCGTCGAGATGGACCGCGTCGAGGGCGTGGGCGACCACTCCACGGCCGACGGCGACGGTCTCGTCGAGCGCGACTCGGAGGGCCTGCCGCGGCAGGCCGGCGACGATCGACGAGGCGGTTCCGACGGGCTCTGACCGCCCCCGGCCCGGGTGGACGGAGCACACGTCGTCACGCCCTAAACTCGACCCATGCCAGAGAAGGACACCCCGGTAGGGATCGACATCAAACCGCGGAGCCGAGTCGTCACCGACGGCGTCGAAGCCACGACCTCCCGGGGCATGCTCCGTGCCGTCGGGATGGGCGACGCCGACTGGGACAAACCCCAGATCGGCATCGCCAGCAGCTGGAACGAGATCACCCCCTGCAACCTGTCGCTCGATCGTCTCGCGCAGGGTGCGAAGGAGGGCGTCCACTCCGGCGGCGGCTACCCCTTGCAGTTCGGCACGGTGTCCGTCTCCGACGGCATCTCGATGGGGCACGAGGGCATGCACTTCTCGCTCGTGTCGCGCGAGGTCATCGCGGACAGCGTCGAGGTCGTCATGAACGCCGAGCGCCTCGACGGCTCGGTCCTCCTCGCCGGCTGCGACAAGTCGCTGCCGGGCATGCTGATGGCCGCCGCGCGCCTCGACCTCGCCAGCGTCTTCCTCTACGCGGGCAGCGTCGCCCCCGGCTGGGTCAAGCTCAGCGACGGCACCGAGAAGAACGTGACGATCATCGACTCGTTCGAGGCCGTCGGCGCCTACAAGGCCGGCACGATCGGCGAAGAGGACCTCAAGGCCATCGAGTGCGCGATCGTCCCGGGCGAGGGCGCCTGCGGCGGCATGTACACGGCCAACACGATGGCGAGCGTCGCCGAGGCCCTCGGCATGAGCCTCCCCGGCTCCGCCGCCCCGCCCTCGGCCGACCGTCGTCGCGACTACTTCGCCCACCGCTCGGGCGAGGCGGTCGTCGAGATGCTCCGGCTCGGCATCACGACGCGCGACATCCTCACGAAGAAGGCCTTCGAGAACGCCATCGCGGTCGCCATGGCCTTCGGCGGCTCGACGAACGTCGTGCTGCACCTTCTCGCCATCGCGTACGAGGCCGAGGTCGACCTCACGATCGACGACTTCAACCGCATCGGCGACAGGGTGCCGCACATCGGCGACCTCAAGCCCTTCGGCAAGTACGTCATGAACGACGTCGACCGGATGGGTGGCGTGCCCGTCGTCATGAAGGCCCTCCTCGACGCCGGGCTGCTGCACGGCGACTGCCTCACGGTCACCGGCAAGACGGTCGCCGAGAACCTCGAGGCGATCAAGCCGAAGCCCCTCGACGGCGAGGTGCTCCGCACCCTCGACAACCCGATCCACGCGACCGGCGGGCTGACCGTGCTGAGCGGCACGTTCGCCCCCGAGGGCGCCGTCGTGAAGACCGCCGGCTTCGACGCCGAGGTCTTCGAGGGCCCGGCCAAGGTCTTCGAACGCGAGCGCGGGGCCATGGACGCCCTGACGGAGGGCCGCATCGAGGCCGGCGACGTCGTCGTCATCCGGTACGAGGGCCCCAAGGGCGGGCCGGGCATGCGCGAGATGCTCGCCATCACGGCCGCCATCAAGGGCGCAGGGCTCGGAAAAGATGTACTACTCTTGACGGACGGACGATTCTCAGGCGGCACAACCGGCCTGTGCATCGGCCACATAGCACCCGAAGCGGTCGACGCAGGTCCGATCGCCTTCGTGCGCGATGGTGATCTGATTCGGGTCGATATCGCCGCTCGCTCGATCGACCTACTCGTCGATCCGGCTGAGCTCGCCTCCCGCCGCGACGGCTGGGAGCCCCTCCCGCCGCGATACACCCGCGGTGTCCTCGCCAAGTACGCACGCCAGGTCCGCTCCGCAGCGGAAGGCGCCGTCACCTACTAGGCCGCGCCTCCCGGGCGGTCCTCGGTCGGGGTCGGCCCACCGAGACCGCCGGCACGGCGGCCAGGGCTCGACCGGCAGCGGCGACACCCCGTCATCACCGTCACATCATCACGAAGAGGAACCCGGCCCCGATGCCTCCAGAAGCGACGCCCCTCCCCGGCGGCACGACCCGTGCCTCCGGGCGCGGCACCAGTCCCGACGCCACCACCGCGCCTCCCGTCCTGACCGGCTCGGGCGCGATCCTCAAGTCGCTCGAATACCTCGGCGTGACCGACGTCTTCGGCCTGCCGGGCGGCGCGATCATCCCGTTCTACGACGAGCTGATGGCCTCGACGGCGATCCGTCACATCCTGGTCCGGCACGAGCAGGGCGCCGGTCACGCCGCCGAGGGCTACGCGGCCTCGTCGGGTCGGGTCGGCGTGGCCATCGCCACCTCCGGCCCCGGCGCGACCAACCTCGTCACGGCCATCGCCGACGCCTACATGGACTCCGTGCCCCTGCTGGCCATCACCGGTCAGGTGTTCTCGACCCTGATGGGCACGGACGCCTTCCAGGAGGCCGACATCGTCGGCATCACCATGCCGATCACGAAGCACTCGTTCCTCGTGACGAAGCCCGAGGACGTCCCCGCCACCCTCGCGGCGGCCTATCAGATCGCCAGCACGGGTCGACCCGGCCCGGTGCTCGTCGACATCACCAAAGACGCCCAGCAGAACAGCGCGCCCTTCATCTGGCCGCCCGTCGTCGACCTGCCGGGCTACCGACCGGTGACCAAGGCGCACGGCAAGCAGATCACGGCCGCGGCCCAGATGATCGCCGATGCGAAGCAGCCCGTCTTCTACGTCGGCGGCGGGGTCATCCGCGCCGGCGCGTCCGCCGAGCTCAAGACCCTGGTCGAGGCCACCGGCGCCCCCGTGGTGACGACCCTGATGGCTCGAGGCGCGTTCCCCGACTCGCACCAGCAGCACCTCGGCATGCCGGGCATGCACGGCACCGTCCCGGCCGTGCTCGGTCTTCAAGAGAGCGATCTGATCATCGCGCTCGGCGCCCGCTTCGACGACCGCGTCACGGGCAAGGCCGATCTCTTCGCGCCGAACGCCAAGGTCGTCCACGTCGACATCGACCCCGCCGAGATCTCGAAGATCCGCATCGCCGACGTCCCCATCGTGGGCGACGCGAAGGTCGTCATCCCCGACCTCACGAGCGCCTTCCTCGAGGTCACCGGTGGCACGCGCCCCGACATCTCGGCCTGGTGGGAGCACCTCGACGGGCTGCGCGAGCAGTTCCCCCTCGGCTACACCGAACCCGACGACGGCCTCCTCTCGCCCCAGGGCGTCATCCAGCGGATCGGCGAGCTCTCGGGCCCCGAGGCGGTCTACGCGTCGGGCGTCGGACAGCACCAGATGTGGTCGGCGCAGTTCATCCAGTACGAGCGTCCGAACGCCTGGCTCAACTCCGGAGGCGCGGGGACGATGGGCTACTCCGTCCCGGCCGCCATGGGAGCCAAGGTCGCGCAGCCCGATCGCGTGGTCTGGGCCATCGACGGCGACGGCTGCTTCCAGATGACCAATCAGGAGCTCGCCACCTGCGTCATCAACGACATCCCGATCAAGGTCGCGATCATCAACAACTCGTCGCTCGGCATGGTGCGGCAGTGGCAGACCCTGTTCTACGAGGGCCGCCACTCGTTCACCGACCTGAACACGGGGCACGAGACGCGCATGGTGCCCGACTTCGTGAAGCTCGCCGACGCGTACGGGGCCCTGGGCATCCGCGTGCGTCGTGAAGACGAGGTGGACGCCGCCATCAAGCTGGCGCTCGAGACGAACGACCGCCCGGTCGTCATCGACTTCGTCGTCAGCCGCGACGCCATGGTGTGGCCGATGGTGCCCCAGGGCGTCTCGAACTCCGAGATCCAGCACGCCCGAGCCCTCGCTCCCGAGTGGGACGACGAGGCGCCCGGCACGAGCGCCTCCGACACCACGCGCGACGGCGACATGACAGGAGAGCACGCATGAGCCACGTCCTGAGCCTCCTGGTCGAAGACAAGCCGGGTCTGCTGACGCGGGTCGCCGGCCTCTTCGCCCGCCGCGGCTTCAACATCGAGAGCCTCGCCGTCGGCAAGAGCGAGCTCGAGGGCTTCAGCCGCATCACGGTCGTCGTCGACGTGGAGGAGCTCCCGCTCGAGCAGGTCACGAAGCAGCTGAACAAGCTCGTCAACGTGATCAAGATCGTCGAGCTCGACTACTCGCAGTCGGTGCAGCGCGAGCACATGCTGATCAAGGTGCGGGTCGACAACACGACCCGATCGCAGGTGCTCGAGGCCGTGACGCTCTTCCGCGCCTCGGTCGTCGACGTCTCGACCGACGCCCTCGTCATCGAGGTGACCGGCGACACGGGCAAGACCAACGCCCTGCTCCGCGTGCTCGAGCCCTACGGCGTGAAGGAGATCTCGCAGTCGGGTCTGCTGGCCATCGGCCGCGGCGCGAAATCGATCACCGACCGCGTCTTCAAGAACTAGACCGGCGGGGCGCGGTCGACCCGCGCCTCCTCGGCCCCCATCAACCGACATCCACCGACACCCGTCGACAACCGAGGAGTATCACCACTGTGACTGAAATCGTCTACGACAACGACGCCGATCTGTCGATCATCCAGGGCAAGAAGGTCGCCGTCATCGGCTACGGATCGCAGGGCCACGCGCACGCGCTCAACCTGCGCGACTCGGGCGTCGAGGTCGTCGTCGGCCTGAAGGAGGGCTCGAAGAGCCGCGCCAAGGCCGAAGAGGCCGGGTTCACCGTGCAGACGCCCGCCGAGGCCTCGGCCTGGGGCGACGTCATCGTCATCCTCGCGCCCGACCAGGTGCAGCGCCACGTCTACGCCGACGACATCGCCCCGAACCTCGCCGACGGCAAGGCGCTCGTCTTCGGGCACGGCTTCAACATCCGCTTCGGCTACATCGAGGCGCCCGCAGGCGTCGACGTCGTGCTCGTCGCCCCCAAGGGTCCGGGCCACACGGTCCGCCGCGAGTTCGAGGCGGGCCGCGGCGTCCCTGTCATCGTCGCCGTCGAGCAGGACGCCTCGGGCTCCGCCTGGGACCTCGCCTGGTCGTACTCGAAGGGCATCGGCGGTCTGCGTGCCGGCGGCATCAAGACCACCTTCACCGAAGAGACCGAGACCGACCTGTTCGGCGAGCAGGCGGTGCTCTGCGGCGGCACCTCGCAGCTGATCCAGTACGGCTTCGAGACCCTCACCGAGGCCGGCTACCAGCCGCAGATCGCCTACTTCGAGGTGCTGCACGAGCTCAAGCTGATCGTCGACCTCATCTGGGAGGGCGGCCTGGCCAAGCAGCGCTGGAGCGTCTCCGACACGGCAGAGTACGGCGACTACGTCTCCGGCCCGCGCGTCATCACCCCCGACGTGAAGGACAACATGAAGGCCGTGCTCGCCGACATCCAGTCGGGCGCGTTCGCCAAGCGGTTCATCGACGACCAGGACGCCGGCGCCCCCGAGTTCAAAGAGCTGCGCAAGAAGGGCGAGGAGCACCCCATCGAGGCCACCGGCCAGGAGCTCCGCGCGCTGTTCGCCTGGAAGCAGCAGGACGCCGACTACGTCGACGGCAGCGCCGCCCGCTAGTCGCCCGTCTCGTCACCGAGTCACCCCACGAGGGCCTCGCACCGCCCGGTGCGGGGCCCTCGCGGCGTCCGCCCGGTCGGCCTCGCCGTGGCATGATCTAAGGCATGGCAGATCGCAAGACAGCAGTCCACTTCGGCGCCGGCAACATCGGCCGCGGCTTCGTGGCCCAGTTCCTCCATGCGAGCGGATACGAGGTCGTGTTCGCCGACGTGAACGACGACCTCATCGGCTCGTTGCAGTCGCAGTCGTCGTTCGAGGTGCACGAGGTCGGCGAAGACAGCCGCACCACGGTCGTCGACGGCTACCGGGCGATCAACAGCCGCTCCGACGAGGAGGCGCTGGTCGCCGAGATCGCGGCCGCCGACATCGTCACGACCGCGGTGGGCGCCCGCATCCTGCCGTTCGTCGCCCCGGTCATCGCGAAGGGCCTCGCCGCCCGCGACGCCGACCGCCCGGCCCTCGCGGTCATCGCCTGCGAGAACGCCATCAACGCCACCGACTCGCTGGCCGCCGCCGTGCGCGAGCACGACCCCGCTGACAATGCCGTCTTCGCGAACTGCGCCATCGACCGCATCGTCCCCGAGCAGGCCGGCGGCACCCTCGACGTCACCATCGAGTCGTTCTTCGAGTGGGTCGTCGAGAGCACGCCGTTCGGCGACAACCGACCCGAGATCGAGGGCGTCACCTGGGTCGACGACCTCGAGCCGTTCATCGAGCGCAAGCTCTTCACCGTCAACACCGCCCACGCGGCGGCGGCTTACCACGGGTTCCGTCGCGGTCTCACGAGCATCCGCGAGGCTCTCGACGACACCGAGGTCATGGCCGAGGTGCGGGGCGTGCTCGCCGAGACCAAGTCCCTCCTCGTCGCCAAGCACGGGCTCGAGGCCGACGCGCAGCAGGCCTACATCGAGAAGAACCTGGTGCGCATCGCGAACCCGCACCTCCCCGACACGACCGAGCGGGTGGGGCGCAACCCGCTCCGCAAGCTCAGTCGGCACGAGCGGTTCGTCGGTCCTGCGGCGCAGCTCGCCGAGCGGGGGATGCCGTCCGAGGCGCTCGTCCGCGCCGTCGGTGCCGCCCTGGACTTCTCCGTGGCCGACGACGTCGAGAGCGTCGAGCTGCAGGCCCTGCTCGTCTCGGGCCTCGGTGTCGACGAGCTGACGACGACGCTCACGGGCGTCCTCGCCGACCACCCGCTCTTCCCGGCTCTGCGCGACGCGGTGGCCGCCAAGACGTCGGCATGACCCCGAGCGGCCCCGGCGCACCCGACCACGGAGACGACGACGCGCTGAGCTGGGGCGACGAGCTCGACGCCAGCCACATCGACGGGCCCTCCCGCGACGCCTCGACGATCGGATCCGAGGGCGACCTCGACGACGATCCGAACGCCGTCCGGCCGATGAGCTCGGCGTCGCTGATCGCCCACGGGGTGCTCGGCGGGGTCTTCCTGCTCTGCTCCGTCGGCTGGGTCGCGCTCGTCGGGCGCTTCGGGTACACCTTCGCCACCCCCGTCGCGACGGGCCTGTGGCGGTTCGGCGTGCTCCTGGCGGTGGCGGCGCCGGCGCTCTGGTTCGTCTCGTCGATCGTGCTCGTGCCCGCCACGGCCACGCGCCGACGCATCCTCGCCATGATCGTCGGCGCCCTGGTCGTCGCCCCCTGGCCCCTCCTGATCGGCGCGGGCGCATGAGCCGGGCCTCCGCCGGAGCGACGGTCGGCACCCGACGCGACCGCGCCTCCTCGGTGGTGTTCGTCGCCCTCGTCGTGCTGTTCGGTCTGCTGTTCGCCTACGACCTGTTCGAGGCCGTCACGAACCTGGTCTCCGTGCCGGGGCAGGCGCGATACGCCAACAACGACTTCTACGCCGAGAACGGGCTCGACGGTCTCGTGGCGTCGCCGCCGTGGTTCGCCCTGATCGCGAACGTGGCGCTGCCGCCCGCGGCCTTCGTCGCCGCGCTCGTCGTGGTCCGCCGTCGGCCGCTGCCCGTCGTGGCGCTGGTCCTGCTCGCTGGTCTCGCGGCGGTGGCCGCCCTCAGCCTGACGATCACGGCGTACGTCCAGAGCGTCTGACGCCGCCGGGCCGACCCGGGGCGTCACACGTCGGCGGAGTCGATAGAGTGACGACAGCCGCGCCCACGGCGCGTCGCGGCCGTCCCCCCGACTCTCTCTTTAAGGACATCGTCTCCGTGGCAAAGCCCGTCGTGTTGATCGCAGAAGAACTCTCACCCGCAACCGTCGAGGCCCTCGGCCCCGACTTCGACGTGCGATCGGTCGACGGCACCGATCGTCCGGCCCTCCTCACGGCGCTGGCCGACGCCGATGCGGTGCTCGTCCGATCGGCCACCCAGGTCGACGCCGAGGCCATCGCCGCGGCGCCGAACCTCAAGGTCGTCGCCCGTGCCGGGGTCGGCCTCGACAACGTCGACATCAAGGCGGCCACGACCGCCGGTGTGATGGTCGTCAACGCCCCCACGTCGAACATCATCTCGGCGGCCGAGCTGACGGTCGGGCACATCCTGAGTCTCGCCCGGCACATCCCCGCCGCTCACGCGGCCCTCGCCCAGGGTCAGTGGAAGCGCTCGAAGTACACCGGGGTCGAGCTGTTCGAGAAGACCGTCGGCATCGTCGGTCTGGGTCGGATCGGCGCCCTGATCACGGCCCGTCTGCAGGCGTTCGGCGTGAACGTCGTCGCCTACGACCCCTACGTCACCCCGGCGCGAGCCCAGCAGCTCGGGGTCACGCTGCTCTCGCTCGACGACCTGCTGGCCACGGCCGACTTCGTCACCATCCACATGCCGAAGACCCCCGAGACCACCGGCATGATCGGTCTCGAGCAGATGAAGGCGATGAAGAAGAGCGCGTTCGTCGTGAACGTCGCGCGCGGCGGTCTCATCGACGAGGACGCCCTGTACGAGGCGCTCACGACGGGCGAGATCGCCGGTGCGGGCCTCGACGTGTTCGTGTCCGAGCCCCCCGTCGACCAGAAGCTGCTCGGTCTCGAGAACGTCGTGGTCACGCCGCACCTCGGCGCGTCGACGTCCGAGGCGCAGGAGAAGGCCGGCGTCTCGGTCGCGCGGTCGGTGCGTCAGGCACTGGGCGGCGAGCTCGTCCCCGACGCCGTCAACGTCGCCGGGGGAGTCATCGACCCCTACGTCCGACCGGGCATCGGCCTCGTCGAGAAGATCGGGCAGGTCTTCTCCGGCCTCGCCGACAGCCCCCTCACGAGCGTCGACGTCGAGGTGCGCGGCGACCTCGTCGAGTACGACGTCAGCGTTCTCAAGCTCGCCGCGCTCAAGGGCATCTTCACCAACATCGTCAGCGAGTCGGTCAGCTACGTGAACGCGCCGCTGCTCGCCGAGCAGCGCGGCATCACGGTCCGTCTGCTCACCGACCCGGCGAGCGACGAGTACCGCAACGTCATCACCCTGCGCGGCTCGCTCAGCGACGGCTCGCAGATCTCGGTGTCGGGCACGCTGACCGGCACGAAGCAGGTCGAGAAGATCGTCGAGATCAACGGCTACGACGTCGAGGTGCCGCTCGCGAAGCACCACCTCGTCATGGTCTACGGCGACCGCCCCGGCATCGTGGCCGTCTACGGGCGCGAGTTCGGCGAGGCGGGCATCAACATCGCCGGCATGCAGATCGCACGTCGCAGCGCCGGTGGCCAGGCGCTCAGCGTGCTGACGATCGACAGCCCCGCTCCCGACGAGCTCGTCGAGAAGGTCCGCGTCGCGATCGACGCCGAGCTGCTGCGCGAGATCGACATCACGCTCTAGTCCGACCACACCCCCCTGACCGCCCGCCCCCGTATCCGGGGGCGGGCGGTCCGTCGTCCGGCCGTGGAGCGGCCGAGACGTCGCCGAGGAGGCGCGGCGTCAGATCTCGAGGGATTCGTGATCCGCCAGCAGCAAGGCCTGCCCGCCTGCCGCTTCGGCGCTCGACCGGAGCCGGTCGAAGTGCATGGCGAGCCCGGCGTCGCTGAGGGTGCGTTCGTGCGTGGGGAACACGGTGGTCGCTCCGACGGCGGTGACGTAGTCCATGGCCTCCGAGATCTTCAACCACGGGGCGCCCACGGGCGCGGCGAGTATCTCGACGGGAACGGGCGGGACGGTGAACGCGTCGCCGGGGTAGAAGAGCCGACCGTCGACGAGCACGCCCATGTTGTCGATGACGGGGATCGACTCGTGGATGACGGCGTGACGCGAGCCGTGGAACGCGAGGTCGAACGGGCCGACCTCGATCGTGTCGCCGTCCGCGACGACGTGGACGTCGAACTCGGCCGCCGCGGAGGCGACTCCGGCCGGACCGTAGATCGTCATGCCGGGGTTCGTCGCGAGCAGGTGGGCGAGCTGGTCGGGCGTCCAGTGGTCGGGGTGCTCGTGCGTCACGACGACGGCGTCGACGTCGGCCACGTCGATCATCGGCGAGCCGAACGACCCGGGGTCGACGACCAGGCGCCGCCCCTCGATCTCGATGATCAGGCAGGCGTGTTCGAGTTTGGTGAGGCGCATGGGCGCGACTCTACGCGCGGATCCAGGCGACGCCGTCGAGTCATCCCGAGGGCGTGGGGTCGAGGAGGCGCCCGGTCCAGTCGCGCAGAGCGGTGACGGCCCGGCGCGACAGGATCGCCTCCGGCATCATGCTCGTGGACCCGTGGAACGCCCCCGGCCACACGTGCAGCTCCGCCTGCACTCCCGCCGCCCAGAGCGCGCCGGCGTACGCGACGGTCTCGTCGCGGAACACCTCGGTGCTGCCGCAGTCGACGTAGGCCGGCGGCAGCCCGGTCAGGTCGTTCGCGCGGCCGGGGGCGGCGTAGATCGACACGTCGTCACCTCCGCGACGGTCGCCGAGGTAGGCGTCCCAGCCGAACCGGGTCATCTCGCGGTCGGCGACACCCACCCCGTCGAACTGCCGGGCGGAGAGCGTCGCGTCACGGTCGTCGAGCATGGGGCTGACGAGCACCTGCCCGACGACGGCCGGCCCCCGCCGATCCCGGGCGAGCAGCGCCGTGCCCGCCGCCAGCCCGGCTCCGGCGCTCTGGCCGACCAGGACGATCCGCTCGGCGTCGACGCCGAGCTCATCGGCGTGCTCGGCGACCCAGACCAGGCCGGCGTAGCAGTCCTCTACCGGGTACGGGTCGGGATGCTCCGGGGCGAGACGGTAGTCGGGGCTGATCAGGACGACGTCGTGCACCAACAGCCAGTCGTCGTACGAGTCGAGATTGCCGAGGTGGTGGCCGAACATCATCCCGCCGCCGTGGATGGCGTAGGCGCAGGCCGCCGTCCCGGTGCGGCCGATGCGTTGGACGACCGCGAGGGCGATCGGCTCGCCGAGGTGCCCGGGAACGGTGAAGCTGCGCCTCTCGAGACCGCGGGCCCGCAGCCCTTCGTCGAGCTGCGCCTCCTTCATGTCCAGCTGTCGCATCTGCGGCAGCATCGCGGTCTCGAGGCGGAAGCGGCCGCGGGCTTCCATCGCCTCCAGGAAGGGCGCGAACTCGGGGTCGAACGGCGGGCGGGGCAGGGCTGTTTTGTCAGACACGAGAGGACTCCTGGGCGGTGGGGGTGAGAGCGGACGAGGGGGTGGGTGCAGTGGTGCCGAGGGCGGGGTCGGCGGCCCGGGCCCGGACCATCCCGATCGCGACGAGCACGGCGGCGACCGCGGCGAGACCGAGCCCGGCGACGGTGAGGGCGTTCTCGAAGGACGCGAGCCGCGAGGCCGTCCACGGGGCGGTCGTGATGCTGCCGGTGACGAACGCGGCGACGATCGTGCCCGCGGCGGCGACGGCGGCTCCTCCGGCGAGCTCGCTCGAGGTGTCGACGAGGGCCGCGCCGACCGAGGTGCGGTCGGCCGGGAGGCCCGTGAGCACGGAGACTCCGGCCACGACGCCGACGACGCGCATGCCGACGGCGACGAGCACGAGCGCGACGAGCACCCAGACGTACCCCTGACGACTCAGGGCGCCGAAGACCGCGAGGCCCGAGACGACAGCGGCGGCGCTGACCCCGGCGGCCCGGCTCAGGCCGACCCGCTGCACGAAGGGCCCGACGAGGCGGCCCCCGGCCAGGAGCACGACGACCTGCGGCAGCGTGCCGACGGCAGCGAGGGCCGGCGGCCAGCCCCAGGCGAACTGCAGCTGCAGCGTGACGAGGTACGACAGTCCGGCGACGGCGAGGCCCGACGCTGCCTTGAACGCCAGGCCGCTCGACACCAGGGGGCGGGCGAGCAGGTGCAGATCCACCACCGGGCCACGCCGCAACCCCGCCGCGTCGTCGCGAGCGACGCCGACGAGGATGCCGATGAACGCGAGCGCGGCGATCGGCACGTCGGCCAGCAGCAGCACCTGCCATGGGGCGACGGCGAGCACGAACCCGCCGACGGTCGGGCCGACGGCGAGGCCCACCAGCCCCGCGGTCGAGATCACCGTGAGAGCCCGGACGCGGAGGCCCTCGTCGTCGAACAGCCGGAACGCCAGCGCCATCGACCCGGGGGTGGTCATCGCCGCGGCGACGCCCGTCAGCACCCGGACGGCGATCAGCTGCTCGGTGGTCGTGACCGCCACGGTGGCGAGGCTCGCCACGGCCAGCAGCGCGAGGCCCGCGAGCATGATACGGCGGCGCCCCACCCGGTCGGCGACGGCGCCGAAGAGGAGCATGAGCCCGCCGAAGGCGACCGCGTAGGCGCCGGACACCCACTGCAGCCCCGTCGTCGACGAGCCCAGCTCACGGCCGATCGTCGGCAGGGCGACGTTCAGCACCGAGGTGTCGAGCATCTCGAAGAGGAACACCGCGGAGAGCCCGGCCAGGGCGATCCACGAGTCGGAGAGCCGGGGAGGCGCGTCGCCGGCAGGCAGCCGACCGCGGGTGGGAGAGGGACTGGGGGACACGGGGGCGCACTCCTTCTGGGAAGAAGTGGCGACTCGTTCGATGCCGCGTGCGGGTGCGCCGCAGAGCGCGACGCCTTTTACCTCAGTGCTGTGCACGATACACCGGCTGCTGCAGAAGGAGAACTCCCGCTGCTCTGGCGCAGTACGGCAGAGCCTGCGACTCGGCTCCGAACCGCGCAACCGGGCCGATTTGTGCGGCGCTCGACAGCTGTGGCATACTCGACGAGTTGCAAATACGGCCCCATCGTATAGCGGCCTAGTACGTCGCCCTCTCACGGCGGTAACACGGGTTCGAATCCCGTTGGGGTCACCACCACGAAACCCGCTCAGCTCAGGCTGAGCGGGTTTCGTCGTCTCCCGGCACTTGGCGCCGGTCGAGGTCGAGGCCCAGCCTCACCGGCCGCTCGACACGTCACGGCGTGGCGACGACGTTCCGGGTAGTCCCCTCGAGCAGACGGGCCACCCCGTCCACGTCGACCTCGACGAAGCGCCCGGCCCAGGTGCCGATCTGCAGCTGACCCGCGAACGACCACAGCGTCTCGCCCGTCGCGAGGTCGAACCCGACGAGGGTCGAGCGCCCGCCCGAGCTGCCGAAGGCGAGGGCGTACCCGACGGTGCGCGACGCGGCGACCACCACCGCGCCGTCCGGCAGGGCGATGGTCGCGCGCGCGGCCCCGGTCTCGCCGTCGAGGGCGACGACCGATTGCGGGCCGGCGCCGGGCGCGGTGACGGTGGCGTACACCGTGTCGTCGGTCTGACCGGGCAGCCCGTCGGCGCTCGACGCCCCGTCCGCCGGTCTTGACCACCGCACCTCCCCGGTGCCCCAGTCGACGCAGCTGAGCTGGTCGTCGCTCAGATCGGTGACGGTGAGGCACGTCCGCGACGTCGAGTACGAGCCCGACGCCTCCGGGGTGGAGGTCCACAGCGGCCGTCCGTCGAGGTCGACGGCGGCGAAGCCCCGGTCGACGCCGCGGACGGGCCCCACGATCGAGTCCGGG
This sequence comes from Frigoribacterium sp. AC759, assembly GCF_979256015.1. Lineage (NCBI taxonomy): Bacteria > Bacillati > Actinomycetota > Actinomycetes > Micrococcales > Microbacteriaceae > Frigoribacterium > Frigoribacterium sp. AC759. The sequence goes on from NZ_CEEDMT010000014.1 coordinate 33,835, forward strand.
CGGGCGACGTAGCCCCCGAGCGCGGCGAGGTCCCCGCGCCACGGGGTCTCACGACCGTCGAGACCGACCTGCACCGTGCCTCCCGGGCGGGCGACCACGAGGCGGTCCGGCAAGGCGAGGGCCTGGCCCTCGAGACTCCCGGGGCCGGCCCAGAGCACGAGGTCGAGATCGCGGACGTCGCGCAGCTGGAATGCATACGTCGCGCCCTCCGCCGTCTGCCCGCCGGTCATCACCGTGCGGCCCGCCGTCTGGAACTGCTCCGAGTCGACCGTCGTCACCGGGGCCGTCTGCTGCCTCGGCTCACCGGTGGTCGCGTCGAGGGTGACGAGGACCGTCTGGCCGCCCGCCCGGGCCCGCACCACGACGATGCGGGCGTCGTCGACGACCGTGGCCGACGCGAGCTCCACCGGGCCCCGCAGCCCGAGCGCCAGGAGGTCGTCGGCCACGTCGTGGACCCACAGCACGCGCCCGAGGTCGGTGTCGAACGACGCCAGTCGAGTGCCCACGCCCGCCGTGGCCCCGCCGCAGTCGCCGTCGTTGGCGAAGCCGTAGGTCCACGCGCCGGCCGCGCGCAGCAGCACCCGACGATCGTCGATCGGCTCGTCCCGGAACCGCAGGCACTCCGCCGGCGTCCCGGGCGCGAGCGCGGCACCGAGGTCGATCGACCAGCCGGTGGCCGTCGGCGCCTCCCGCAGGTCGTCGACCGCGACGCCGCGCCATGGCCGGTCCGCCCCGTACCGCGGCTGCCCGGGCACGAGCGCGACGATCACGACGACGGTGACGATCGCGCCGACGAGGTAGGCGGTGGCGATGCGGCGGGCCGAGGAGGCGCGGTGCCAGCCCGAACCGACGCGACCGCCCCGTCGACGGGAGGTCCGTCGGGTGCCGGCCCGCGCCTCCTCGGCCTGTCGGTCGGATGGCCGGGTCATGACGTCGCCCCGATCCGCTGACCGCCGCCGAGTCGTCGCGCGACGCCCACGCCGTCGACCTCGACGAGCGCTCCGCCCCAGAACGAGACGCTGCCCGCCGAACGGAGGGTCCAGAGCGGGCGTCCCGAGGCGGCGTCGTGGGCGGCCACGGCCCTGCTCTGCGGCGAGGCACCCTTCGTCAGGTAGACGACGGTGCGCGAAGCCGCAACGACCGTCTCGAGATCGCCCGCGGGGACGTCGAACACCGACCGCCCGGTGGGGCCGTCGAGGGCCGTGAGTCGGGGTCGACCGTCGCGGCGGGCGATGCCGTAGACGTCGTCGGAGACCTGCCCGGGCACTCCGCGCGCCGTCGCGGCCGCACCGTCGACGGACCAGCGCGTCGTGCCGTCTGCGGGCCGCAGGCACGTCGTCGTGTCGTCGTCGGACGTCACGAGCAGGCAGCCGGGCGTCGACGCGATCGAGCGGGCGTCGAGGGGGCGCGCCCATCGGGCGGCGCCGTCGGGGCCGAGGGCCGAGACGACGCGGCCTCCGGGACCGGAGCGCACGGCGAACAGGTCGTCGTCGCCGCCCGGCCCCGGTGAGCCGGCCGCGACCAGATCGGGGTCCGACCGGTACGGCGTCATCTCGCCGGTGCGCCCGTCGATCCTGACCGTGCGCCCCTCGATGCGCACGATGAGGGCGCCGGGCACCAGCAGGGGAGCGGCGCCCCGATCCGCGGATCCGCGCCAGACCGGCACGGTCAGCGCGGCGGCGTCGACGAGGGCGTACGCGTCGGGGTCGCCGACCGCGGCCGCCGCCGAGCGCAGCTGGAGGCGACCGAGCGTGGCCACGCTGATGCTCGGCAGGTCGCGGCGCTCGCGGGCCGTCTCGAGATGCCGTCCGTCGTCGACGGCGAGCGCCGCCTGCACGAGCCCGCGCTCGGACTGCGTCTGCACGAGCACGCGGCCCGCCGCCGGCACCACCTGGGCCGACGGGATGCTCGTCGGGTCGGCGTCGGGCACGTCGTCGACGAGGTCGTGCACCCAGACCGCGGCTCCGGTGCGGACGTCGACGAGGGCGACGCGGCTCGTGTCGTGGGCGAACGCCGCCGTGCGGCACTCGGCGGCCTGCGCGAGGTCGTCGGCTCGGAGGTCCACGTCGGCCTCGAGGTCGAGGTCGATCGAGGTGGTGACGGCGACCAGACCGGACTCGGCGACCGACGGCCAGAGCTGCACGCAGTGCGCGGGCGCCTCGGGGGCCAGCAGCGCCGCGAGGTCGAGCGACCAGAGGGTCTCGCCGGGGGCCGAGCGGAGGTCGTCGACGACGAGTCCGCGCCACGGCGGCTCCGCGCCGTAGTCGGGGTCGGCCGCCCACCCCGCGATCAGCACGATCGCCGTCGCCACGAGCAGCGCCAGGTAGCCCCCGAGGAGGCGCGGCGCACGTCGACCGCGGACGGCGCGCAGTCGTCGCCACGGGTCTCGCGCGGGGCCGGGCAGGGGGTCGGGCACGGGCGGATCGACCTCCTCGTCGAGCGGCGCCGCCGGTGCGTCCGACGACTGCCGTCATGGTATTCGGAGCCGTCCGCGTCGGTGCTCGCCCGGTCGGCGGGAATGGGCGGACCGGCCCCGCGCGTTGCCCCCTCGACCGAGGACTCGCGCACGACCCTGGCGTAGACTTCGACGATCATCCGAGCAGCAGACATCGAGAGAGGCGGGCCCGTGGGTAGAACGCTGGCCGAGAAAGTATGGGACGACCATGTGGTCGTCAAGGGCGAAGACGGCGCCCCCGACCTTCTCTACATCGATCTCCACCTCGTCCACGAGGTCACGAGCCCGCAGGCCTTCGACGGCCTCCGCCAGGCCGGGCGGCCGCTGCGTCGCACCGATCTGACGATCGCGACCGAAGACCACAACACGCCCACGCTGGCGATCGACCGGCCGATCGCCGATCTGACCAGCCGCACGCAGATCGAGACGCTGCGCCGCAACACGGCCGAGTTCGGCGTGCGCCTGCACCCTCTCGGCGACGCCGAGCAGGGCATCGTCCACGTCGTCGGCCCGCAGCTGGGGCTCACGATGCCCGGCATCACCGTGGTCTGCGGCGACTCGCACACCTCGACCCACGGGGCCTTCGGGGCGATGGCGTTCGGCATCGGCACCAGCGAGGTCGAGCACGTGATGGCGACGCAGACCCTGCCGCTGAAGCCGTTCAAGACGATGGCGGTCACGGTCGAGGGCACCCTCCGGCCCGGTGTCACCGCGAAGGACATCATCCTGGCCGTCATCGCCCAGATCGGCACCGGCGGCGGGCAGGGCTACGTGCTCGAGTACCGCGGCAGCGCGATCCGCTCCCTCTCGATGGAGGGGCGCATGACGATCTGCAACATGTCGATCGAGGCCGGTGCCCGGGCCGGCATGGTCGCCCCCGACCAGACCACCTACGACTACCTCCGTGGTCGTCAGCACGCCCCCGAGGGCTCCGACTGGGACGACGCGGTCGCCTACTGGCAGACCCTGCCGACCGACGACGACGCCGTGTTCGACGCCGAGATCTTCCTCGACGCCGACGAGCTCGAGCCGTTCGTCACCTGGGGCACGAACCCGGGTCAGGGCGTCTCGCTCAGCGAGTCAGTGCCCGACCCCGAGGCGATCGTCGACCCGAACGAGCGCGCCGCCGCGTCGCGTGCCCTCGAGTACATGGCGCTCGAGGCCGGCACGGCCATGAAGGACATCGCGGTCGACGCCGTCTTCATGGGCTCGTGCACGAACAGCCGGATCGAAGACCTCCGCGCCTTCGCGTCGATCATCCGGGGCCGCACCAAGGCCGAGGGCGTCCGCGTGATGGTCGTGCCCGGCTCCGCCCGGGTGCGCCTCGAGGCCGAGGCCGAGGGTCTCGACAAGGTGTTCACCGACTTCGGCGCCGAATGGCGCTTCGCCGGCTGCTCGATGTGCCTCGGCATGAACCCCGACCAGCTCGCACCGGGCGAGCGTTGCGCATCGACCTCGAACCGCAACTTCGAGGGTCGTCAGGGCAAGGGCGGTCGCACCCACCTCGTCTCGCCGCTCGTCGCGGCGGCGACCGCCGTCCGCGGCACGCTGTCGTCCCCCTGGGATCTCACCTCCGACACCCCGATCGGCGACGCCCTCGCCGAGCGCCTGACCGGCACCCCCTCAGGAGGCGCGCTCTGATGGAGAAGTTCACCACCGTCACCGGGGTGGCGGCACCGCTGAAGCGGTCGAACGTCGACACCGACCAGATCATCCCGGCCGAGTTCCTCAAGCGGGTCACGAAGACGGGCTTCGAAGACGCCCTGTTCTTCTCCGCCCGCCAGGACCCGGACTTCGTCCTCAACCGACCCGAGTACCAGGGCGCCCGCGTCCTGATCGCCGGGCCGGACTTCGGCACGGGGTCGAGCCGCGAGCACGCCGTCTGGGCACTCCGCGACTTCGGCTTCGACGTCGTCTTGAGCGCCCGGTTCGGTGACATCTTCCGCGGCAACTCGGGCAAGCAGGGTCTCCTCGCCGCCATGGTCGCCGAAGACGACATCGAGCGCCTGTGGGCCGCCGTCGAGGCCGCCCCCGGTGTCGAGATCACCGTCGACCTCGAGTCGCAACGCGCCACGATCGGCGACCTGTCGGTCCCGTTCGAAGTCGATGCTTACACTAAGTGGCGACTCCTCGAAGGCCTCGACGACATCGGCCTGACCCTCCGCGACGAAGCGGCCATCACAGAATTCGAAACCCGCCGCGCCGCATGGCGCCCGAAGACATTGCCGGTGAAGTAAGTGAACTCGCTCATCCAAGACGCAGCAGCAGCAGGGGCCCGTGTGGGGCTCAAGTCCGACGAGATCGTGATCCGCGGCGGCAAGCCGCTGATCGGTCGCATCGAGGTGCGCGGCGCCAAGAACCTCGCCACCAAGGCGATGGTCGCGTCGCTGCTGGGCGACACCCCGAGCATCCTGCGCGACGTGCCCGACATCAGCGACGTCAACGTCGTCCGCGGTCTGCTGTCGGTGCACGGCGTCCGCATCACCGACCCGGCCCGCGGCGAGATGATCCTCGACCCGTCGAACGTCGAGTCGGCCCACTTCGCCGAGATCGACGCGCACGCCGGCTCCAGCCGCATCCCGATCCTCTTCTGCGGCCCGCTGCTGCACCGCCTCGGCGAGGCGTTCATCCCCGACCTCGGCGGCTGCCGCATCGGCGACCGCCCCATCGACTTCCACCTCGACGCCCTCCGTGCGTTCGGAGCCGTCGTCGACAAGTCGTACAACGGCATCCACCTGACCGCCCCGAACGGTCTCGCGGGCGCCAACATCGAGCTGCCCTACCCGAGCGTCGGCGCCACCGAGCAGGTGCTGCTGACCGCCGTGCTCGCCACGGGTGTCACCGAGCTGCGCAACGCGGCCATCGAACCCGAGATCATGGATCTCATCGCGATCCTCCAGAAGATGGGCGCCATCGTCTCGGTCGAGCCGAACCGCGTCATCTTCATCGAGGGCGTCGAGAAGCTCCGCGGCTACACGCACCGGGCCATCAACGACCGCAACGAGGCAGCGAGCTGGGCCGCGGCCGCTCTCGCCACGAAGGGCGACATCTTCGTCGAGGGCGCCGACCAGAAAGACCTGATGACGTTCCTCAACGTCTTCCGCAAGGTCGGCGGCGACTTCGACGTGCACGAAGACGGCATCCGGTTCTTCCACCCGGGCGGCGAGCTCAAGCCCGTCGTCGTCGAGACCGACGTGCACCCCGGCTTCATGACCGACTGGCAGCAGCCGCTCATCGTGGCCCTCACGCAGGCGCAGGGCACGTCGATCGTCCACGAGACCGTCTACGAGAACCGCTTCCAGTTCACCGAGGCCCTCAACGACATGGGTGCCGACATCACGGTGCACAAAGAGGGTCTGCCCGGTCACGACCGTCGCGTGGCGCGTCGCGAGTTCGAGCAGGCGGCGGTCATCAACGGCCCGACCGCGCTGCACGGCGCCGACATCCGCGTCCCCGACCTGCGCGGCGGCTTCAGCCACCTCATCGCGGCCCTGACGGCCGAGGGCGAGTCGAAGATCAGCAACGTCGGCATCATCAGCCGCGGGTACGAGCACTTCATCGCGAAGCTCCGCAAGCTGGGCGCCGACTTCGACTTCAAGGGCTGATCGGAGCGTGGCACCCCACGGCGACCCGGACGCCCCCGTCGTCCCGGTCGCGACGCGTGGGCGCCGCATGGACAAGGGCGCGATCTTCCGGGCCCTGGCCATCCCTGCGGCGCCGTTGTTCGATCTGATGGCGGAGATCGAGGTCGTCGACGGGCAGAAGCTGCCCGCCTCCGGCTCGTTCGTGCTGACGCCCAATCACATCACCAACATCGATCCCGTCGTGGTCGGGCGCGTGATGTACGGGCTCGGGCGCCTGCCGAGGTTCATGGCCAAGGCGTCGCTCTTCCGCGTGCCCGTGTTCGGCCGGCTGATGCACGCGATGGGGCACATCCCCGTCGAGCGCGCCGGTCGCACGCACGACAGCGATCCGCTCGCCGCGGCGCGTCGGCTCACCTCGGTGGGCGGCGGGGTCATCGTCTACCCGGAGGGCACGCTCACCCGCGATCCCGACCTCTGGCCCATGAAGGGCAAGAGCGGGGCCGTCCGGTTGGCCCTCGCCGCCGGTGTGCCTCTCGTGCCCGTCGCCCATTGGGGCAGTCAGGAGCTCATGGGGCGTTACTCGTCGAAGCTCCGTCCGTTCCCCCGGAAGCGGATCCGCGTGATCGTCGGCGATCCCGTCGATCTCTCGGCCTACCGCGACCGGCCCCTCGACCAGGCCTCCATGACCGAGGCGACCGCCCTCGTCATGGCGGCGATCACCGGACTCCTCGAGCGCCTCCGAGACGAGCAGGCACCCGTCGAGCGCTGGAACCCCGCCAAGAACGACCAGAAGGAGACCGGCCGCTTTGAGTAGTCCTGCGTCGCGCGAAGGCGCGATCGAATCACTCGGCGAGGGCGCCGTCACCACCGAGGCGATCTCGATCGTCATGCGGGACTCCGTGCCGCGTCGGGTCGCGGTGCTCGGCTCGGGCAGCTGGGGCACGACGTTCGCCAAGGTCCTCGCCGAGGGCGGCGCCGACGTCACGCTCTGGGCCCGTCGCCCCGAGGTCGCCCGCGAGATCACCGAGAGCAAGCGCAACACCGACTACCTGCCGGGCATCAACCTCCCGCGCACCCTGGTGGCCTCGTCGAGCGTCGAGACCGCGCTGGCGGGTGCCGAGCAGGTCTACCTGTCGGTGCCCAGTCAGACCCTCCGCGACAACCTCTCGGCGATCCGCTCGCTCGTGCCGCGCGGCGTGCCCGTGGTCAGCCTGATGAAGGGCGTCGAGAAGGCCACCGGCCTCCGCATGAGCGAGGTCATCGAGAGCGAGCTCGACATCGACAGGTCGCTCATCGCCGTGGCCTCGGGCCCGAACCTCGCGCTCGAGATCGCGAAGCGGCAGCCGACCGCTGCGGTCGTGTCGTCGCACAGCCTCGAGACGGCGACGCTCGTCGCCGCGACCGCCACCAACCCGTACTTCCGCTCGTTCGTCAACACCGACGTCATCGGCACCGAGTTCGGGGGCGTGCTGAAGAACCTCATCGCGGTCGCCATCGGCATCGTCGACGGCGTCGGCTACGGCGAGAACACCAAGGCGTCGATCATCACGCGCGGTCTGGCCGAGATGACGGCGTTCGCGGTGTCGTTCGGGGCCAAGGCCGAGACGCTCGCCGGTCTCGCCGGGCTCGGCGACCTCATCGCGACGTGCGAGTCGCCCCTGTCGCGCAACAACACCGCGGGGCGCCTCCTCGGTCAGGGGTACGCCTTCGGCGACGTCGTGCGGCAGATGAACCAGACCGCCGAGGGTCTCGCGTCGGTCGCGCCGATCCTCGAGCTGGCCCGCGGTCGCGGCGTCGACATGCCCATCGTGCAGCAGGTCGCCGAAGTGCTCGCCGGTACGCTTGACCCGCGGAACATCGCTCCGCACCTCACCGAGACCAGCGAGCCCCAGGGCGAGTGACCGGGGGTCGACGGCGCGCGCCGGTGCGACGCCGCCCCGAGTCGCCTGCCCGCCGACCACCCCGAGAGTGACCCCGATGAGCATCGATCAGGCCAGCCCCGCTCCCACCCCCCTCGCGGGCGCCAAGCAGACGGTCGTCGTGCTGTTCGGCGGCCGGTCGAGCGAGCACGCGATCAGCTGCGCCACCGCCGGGGGAGTCCTCTCGGCCATCGACCGCAGTCGCTACGACGTCATCCCGGTCGGCATCACCCGCGACGGCGCCTTCACCCTTCAGGCGGACGACGCGTCGAGCTTCTCGCTGACCGGCGAGACGCTGCCCGCCGTCGTCGACAACGGCACGAGGGTGCACTGGCCCGAGTCCGCCGCGACTCGCGAGCTCTCGGTCGTCGAGCCGGACGGCTCGGTCCGCCTGCTCGGGGCCGTCGACGTCGTCTTCCCCATCCTGCACGGTCGCTTCGGAGAAGACGGCACCGTCCAGGGGCTCCTCGAACTCGTCGGCCTCCCGTACGTCGGGGCGGGTCTGCTGGCGTCGTCCGTCGGGATGGACAAGCACTTCACGAAGACCGTGCTGCAAGAGGCCGGCATCGCGGTGGCCCCGTGGCGGACCGTCCGCCGTCGCACCTGGCTGAGCGACCCCGACCAGGTGATCGCCGACGTCGCGCCCCTGGGGTTCCCCGTCTTCGTCAAGCCGGCCCGCGCGGGGTCGAGCGTCGGCGTCTCGCGGGTCGACTCCGAGGCGGAGTTCGCGGCCGCGATGGAGATCGGGCTCGCCGAAGACGGCAAGGTGCTCGTCGAGGCCGCCGTCTCGGGGCGTGAGATCGAATGCGCCGTGCTCGGCGGGCGCGACGGCGGGTCGCCCCGCACCTCCGTCGGCGGTGAGATCGTGCTCGGCAGCGACACCTTCTACGACTTCGAGTCGAAGTACCTGGGTGCGCCCGGTGCCGATCTCGTCTGCCCGGCCGACCTCACGGACGACCAGCTGGCCGAGATGCAGCGACTCGCCGCGCTCGCGTTCGAGTCCGTCGACGGCACCGGGCTGTCGCGGGTCGACTTCTTCCTCACCGACACCGGCTGGGTGATCAACGAGATCAACACCATGCCCGGCTTCACGCCGATCTCGATGTTCCCGGCCTGCTGGCTGGCCAGCGGACTCAGCTACCCCGAGCTCATCACCGAGCTGATCGAGCTCGGGCTGCAGACCGAGCGCTGACCGGCCGGGGCCTTATGGCGGAGTCGACCCGCGCCTCCTCGGGGGAGGGACAGCCGAGGAGGCGCGGGTCGGCTCAGGAGGACGGGGTCGCCTCGGTGCCGGGCAGGTCGTCGACGCCGACGCAGCCGCGACCGTCGTTCGGCAGGTAGCCGACCGCGTCGGCCAGGTCGAAGAGCGCGGTGCTGCCCGCCTCGGCGGAGACGATCACCTGGACGGCCGGAGTGCGACCGTAGGTCGTGAAGACGAAGGTGTCGGGGTCGTCGGCGTCTTGATCGGCGAGCCAGTCGACGCCGCTGACGGGGTAGCAGGGCAGATCGGAGACGGCGGGTGCCTCGACGCCGCAGCGCAGGAGGACCTGCGTCGGCGTGCCCCAGGCGCCGGTGGCCTGCGCATCCGTCTCGCGGCGCTCGAAGGGGGAGTTGTCGGGGCCGACCGTCTCGGGGAGGTGCACGGTCACCTGCGCGCAGGCCGCGTCGTTCGCATCGGCCGCCGCCGTCATCGGCACGGCGGCCGTGCAGCCGGCGAGCGCCGGGGCGATCACGGCGCCGGCGGCGAGCAGACGGAGGAGGCGGCGACGAGGTCGCCTGGTCGGGCTGGGCACGGCAACCAGGCTACCGTCGTCACATGGAACGCCCCGCCACGTCGGTCGACGTCGAACCACTCGCCACGGTGCAGGGGGTGGGCGAGCTCGCCACCCTCGCGCGCATCCTGCCCCGACTGCCCCGCGGGGCCCGCACCGATCTGGGGCCGGGCGACGACGCGGCGGTGGTCTCGGCACCCGACGGGCGCTTCGTGGTGACGACCGATCTGATGGTGCACGGCCCCGACTTCCGTCTCGCCTGGTCGACCCCGTACGACCTCGGCTGGAAGGCCGCCGCCTCGAACCTGGCCGACGTGGCCGCGATGGGGGCGGTCCCGACCGCTCTCGTGGTGGCCCTCGCGGTGCCGGGCGACACCCCGGTGTCCGATCTGGAGGCCCTCGCCGACGCACTGCGCGACGCCTGCGCCGTGATGGCCCCGGGCTGCGGCGTCGTCGGCGGCGATCTGTCGGTCTCGGCGACGATGACGATCGCCGTCACGGCCTTCGGCGATCTCGAGGGGCGGCCGCCGGTCACCCGCGACGGCGCCCGCGAGGGGGACGTCGTCGCCGTGTCGGGCGCGCTCGGCCGGTCGGCCCGTGGGCTCGAGCTGCTCTTCCGTCTCGGCGTCGACCACGACGGGGTCCCCGATCGCGCCGCCGCGACGGCTCTGCGCGAGCGCGACCCCGACGTGGGCTGGCAGCTCGCCCCCACGCCGCCGATCGTCGACGGGCCGATCGCGGCCCGGGCCGGTGCGACGGCGATGCTCGACCTCTCGGACGGTCTGGCCCTCGACGCGGGTCGGGTCGCGCGGGCGAGCGGTCTGGTGGTCGACCTCGACTCGTCGGCGCTGGGCGGCGATCCCGCGGCGGCCCTCGCCGGGGGAGAGGACCATTCGCTGCTCGCGACGTTCCCGCCGGGTGCGGCGCTGCCGGGCGGGTTCCGGGCGATCGGCGTCATGCGCGCCGTCGGGTCCGGTGAGCCGCGGGTCGTCGTCGACGGCGGCGACGCCGGCCCGGAAGGCGGCTGGGACCCGTATCGCCTGTGGTCGGGCGAACGGGGCTGACGACGGGTCGCGCGAGCGGGGACTGACGGCGGTTCAATCGCGGAGGGCGAACCAGACCGTCGTGTCGCCGTACTGCTTCTTCACGTCGAGGGTGAGCCCCGCGGGCCAGCTCGGCTCGCCGTCGCGGCTGGCGCGTTCGACGACGACCAGCGCCTGGGCGTCGAGCAGGGGCAGCAGCGCTGCGAGGTCGGCCGCGAGCTCGTCCTTCGACAGCTCGTAGGGCGGGTCGAAGAAGACCAGGTCGACGAGCGCGCCCGAGCCCGTGAGGTACGACCGCACGGTCTGCGCCACGATGTCGACGCGCGGGGGTGCGCCGCGCGGGGGCTTGGGGGCCCGTGCCAGCACGGCGTCGGCGTTCCGCCGCAGCACCTTCGCCGCCGCCGGGGCCTTCTCGACCATGGTGACCGAGGCCGCGCCGCGCGATGCCGCCTCGAGGCCGAGGCCCCCGGTGCCCGCGTAGAGGTCGAGAACGCGTCGACCGCGGATCTCGTCGCGGGCGTCGAGCGACGAGAAGAGCGCCTCACGGACTCGGTCGCTGGTCGGCCGGGTGCCGACCTTGGGGACGACGAGCGTCAGGTTGTCGGCGAAGCCGGAGATGATGCGGGACATGAGGTCAACCATGCCAGGTCGCGGTGGCCCGCCCGTCTCGTCGGCCCGCCTCCGGGTCTGCGTCGGTCCGCCTCCGGGTCTGCGTCGGTCCCGCCTCCCGGTCTCCGGGGGCGGCGCCGCTTCGAGCATCCCGACAACGCGTCCGCGCCCGGCCCGGTCGTGCTTCGTCGATGAGGCACAACGGACTTGGCAGGGCGTCGCGCTTTCGGAAGCATCTCGCAGCATGACCAGCGTTGATCGTACTGTCCGGCCCTCGTTCACCAAGTCCCTGTTCGCGGGGCGGATCGCCTCCGAGCTGGTGCTGCCGTTCCCGCACATGTCGGCGGCCGAGAAGGCGCGGGTCGAGACGGTGTCGGCGTCGGCGCGCGAGGTGCTGGCCGGCTACGACCCGCTGAAGGCCGAGCGCGAGGGCTGGATCGGCGACGACCTGGTCCGCGAGCTGGGCGAGCGCGGTCTGATGGGGCTCTTCGTGTCGGAGGAGTACGGCGGTCTCGGTCTCGGTCAGAGCGCCTACTGCCGCGTCTACGAGGAGTTCGGCCGGGTCGACGGCACCCTCGCCACCGTCATGGGCGTGCACCAGTCGATCGGCACCAAGCCGCTGCACCTCTACGGCACCGACGATCAGAAGGCCCGCTGGCTGCCCGACCTGGCGAGCGGCCGGAAGCTCGCGGCCTTCGTGCTCACCGAGCCCAACGTGGGCAGCGACGCCTACGCGCTCGAGACCCGGGCCGAGCGGCAGAGCGACGGCAGCTGGCTGCTGAACGGCGAGAAGCGCTGGATCGGCAACGGCGACAAGGACGTCCTGACGGTCTTCGCGCAGAGCGACCTCGGGCACGTCGCGCTGATCGTCGAGAAGGGCATGGACGGGCTGAGCACCGGCCCGCGGTTCGAGACGCACGGCCTGAAGGCCAACCACCTGCAGCGGGTGCGCTTCAAGGACGTCCGGGTGCCCGCCGAGAATCTGCTCGGCGAACCCGGCGACGGCTTCCGCATCGCGGTGAACACGCTCAACAACGGTCGCATGTCGATGGGCACGGCGATCGCGGGCGGCATGAAGAGGTTCCTCCAGCTGAGTCTCGAGCACACGGAGGCGCGTCACCAGTTCGGCAGACCGCTCGCGGACTTCGAGATGGTCGGCGACAAGCTCGCCTGGATGACGCAGCAGATCTACGGCATCGAGTCGATGTCGTATCTGACCACCGGTCTCGTCGACCGCGGCGACACCGACTTCGCGCTCGAGTCGGCGATGACGAAGGTCGCCGCGAGCGACACCGGCTGGTACGCGCTCAACCGGGCCGTGCAGCTGCACGGTGGGGAGGCGTACATGGAGGGGCACCCGCTGTCGAAGGCGCTGCGCGACTTCCGCATCTTCCCGATCTTCGAGGGGGCCAACGACGTCCTGCGCGCCTTCGTCGCCCTGAACGGCCTCAAGACGCTCAGCGAGGAGCTGCCCGACGTCGCGTCGCTCAGCATCGGCGCCCCCGGTCGCGCCCTGGGCGTGCTGGCGCCGTACGTCGCGGGTCGCGTGCAGCGTCGGCTCCGACCCGATCGCCCGGTCGGAGTGCACCCCGAGCTCGCCAAGCAGGCCGCGGAGCTCGGCGACCAGGTGTCGCGGCTGCGCGAGCGCACCGAGGGGGCGCTCCGCAAGCACGGCAGGAAGGTGCAGGAGAGACAGCTCGTGCAGAAGCGCCTCGCCGACGCCGCGAGCGGCATCTACGCGCAGACGGCCGTGCTGTCGCGGGCGTCGACGGCCCTGCAGGAGGCGCGGGTCGACTCCGACGCCGAACGTCGCCTCGCCGTCGGGTTCTGCAAGCAGTCGGCACGCGGGGTGTCACGGCAGCTGCGGGCCCTCGAGGTGAACGACGACCGGCACGCGACCGAGCTCGCGGCGTCGACCCGCGCCTCCGGCGGGTACGACTTCGCCCTCTGAGGCCGCCCGCCCGCGGCGCGCGTGAGCCCGGGCACCGGTGTCGGAGGCGGGCAGTAGCGTGGTGTCGTGCCCGACTCACCCCTCGACGCCTCCCTCGCCGGTGCCCTGGGCGGCCGCACGGCCACGGCCCTTCAGAAGGCCTTCGGCCTCCGCACCGTCGGCGATCTGCTGACGCACTTCCCGAGGCGGTACGCCCGCCGGGGCGAGCTGACGGCGCTCGATCAGCTGCCGCTCGGCGAGTCGGTCACGATCGTGGCCCAGGTGCTCGACGTGCGCGAGCGCACGATGCGCGCTCGCCGTGGGTCGATCCTCGAGGTCCGCATCGGCGACGGCCAGGCCATCCTGACCCTCACCTTCTTCAATCAGGCGTGGCGCGCGAAAGACCTCGTGCCGGGCGCCCGGGGCATCTTCGCCGGGAAGGTGGGCGACTACCGCGGGCTGCGGCAGCTGGCGCACCCCGACTACGAGCTCTTCGACGCCTCGCACGAGGCGGTCGCGGGTGTGGGCGACGCCGAGGCGCAGAAGTGGGCGAAGCAGCCGATCCCGATCTACCCCGCGAGCGCCTCCGTGGCGTCGTGGCAGGTGCAGAAGTCGGTCGAGGTGCTGCTCGACTCGCTGCCGCCGATCGACGACGCCGTGCCGGCCGCGGTCCGTGCCGAGCTCGATCTGATGTCCCTGGCCGAGGCGTACGAGCGCATCCATCGACCCGAGACCGACCGCGACCACCTCACGGCCCGCGACAGCCTGCGCTTCGACGAGGCGTTCGTGCTGCAGAGCGCCCTGCTGCAGCAGCGCGCCCTCGTCCGCCGGTCGGCGGCGACACCCCGTCGTGCCGTCGCGGGGGGCGTGCTCGACCTGTTAGACGCGGCCCTGCCCTTCGAGCGCACGGGCGATCAGCGTCTCGTCGGCGACGAGATCACCCGCGACCTCGAGGCCGAGGTCCCCATGAACCGGCTCGTCCAGGGCGAGGTCGGCTCGGGCAAGACGCTCGTCGCGCTGCGGGCGATGCTCGCGGTGGCCGAGTCCGGGGGGCAGTCGGCCCTGCTTGCCCCGACCGAGGTGCTGGCCGCCCAGCACCTCCGCTCGATCACGGCGACCCTCGGCCCCGACCTGGCCGCCCGACTGCGACCGACCCTGCTCACGGGGCAGATGACCACGGCCCAGCGCAAGAAGGCGCTCCTCTCGATCGTCAGCGGTCAGGCGCACATCGTCGTCGGCACGCACGCGTTGATCAGCGAGACGGTCGGGTTCTTCGACCTCGGGCTCGTCGTCGTCGACGAGCAGCACCGCTTCGGCGTCGATCAGCGGGAGGCGCTCCGCAAGAAGGGCGCCACCCCGCCGCACGTGCTGGTGCTGACGGCGACGCCCATTCCCCGCACCGTCGCGATGACGGTGTTCGGCGACCTCGACATCTCGACCATCGCCGAGCTGCCGAAGGGGCGTCAGCCGATCGAGTCGTTCGTCGTCCCGCTCGCCGAGCACCCGGGCTGGGTCGACCGCGTCTGGCAGCGCTCCGCGGAGGAGATCGCGGCGGGGCGCCAGGTCTTCGTGGTCTGCCCCGCGATCGACGCCGTCACGACGGAGCCCGGCGACGACACGGGGCAGGGCGGTGAGGCGGGGCCGGACGGCGACTCCGAGCCCGGCGGCGGCGCTCGATCGGCGGGCGCCGACGGGCAGAACGGGGGCGACCAGCCGCCTGCGCCCCCGCCCCGGGCGAGCGTCGAGGGCATCGTCGCTCTGACGGCCTCGCTGCCGGTGCTCGACGGTCTCGTCATCGAGCCGCTGCACGGTCGCATGTCGTCCGACGAGAAGGACGACGTCATGCGCCGGTTCGCCGCCGGCGACATCGACATGATCATCGCGACGACGGTGATCGAGGTCGGTGTCGACGTGCCCAACGCCTCGACCATGGTCGTTCTCGACGCCGACCGGTTCGGCGTCTCGCAGCTGCACCAGCTGCGGGGGCGCGTCGGTCGAGGCGGTCACGCGGGTCTGTGCCTGCTCGTGACGTCCGCGCCGGCCGACTCCGTCGCCCGCGAGAGGGTCGACGCCGTGGCGTCGACCCTCGACGGCTTCGAGCTAGCCCAGGTCGACCTCGACCTGCGCCGCGAGGGCGACGTGCTCGGCAACCTGCAGTCCGGCGGCCGGTCGTCGCTCCGACTGCTGAGGGTCGCCCGCGACGGCGACCTGATCGGCCTCGCGCGAGAGCACGCGGCCGAGGTGCTCGACGACGACCCGCGCCTGGCCGACCACCCCGCCCTGGCCGCGGCCATCGCGAGACGGCTCGACGATCGCGGACGCGAGGCGATGGGCAAGAACTGACGTCTCCGCCTGCGCTCCCGACGTCCGGTGGATGCTCGGCCAACCTCCCGGGCCGGGCCGCTACTGTGTCCGCATGAGCAGGATCGCCGTCGTCCCCGGGTCGTTCGACCCCGTCACCCTCGGCCACATCGACGTGATCGCCAGGGCCGCCAACATCTTCGATCAGGTGCACGTGCTCGTGGTGCACAACCCCGACAAGTCGGCTCTGCTCCCGCTCACCCAGCGGGTCTCGCTGCTCACCGCCGCTCTGCGTGAGGCCGGGCTGCCCGAGACCGTCAGCGTGCACAGCTGGAGCATGGGTCTGCTCGTCGACTACTGCACCGACGTCGGCGCCAGCGTGCTGGTGAAGGGCATCCGCTCGCAGGTCGACGTCGCCTACGAGACGCCGATGGCGATCATGAACCGCAGCCTCGCCGGCGTCGAGACCGTCTTCCTCCTGCCCGACCCCGCCCACGCGCACGTCTCGAGCTCGCTCGTCCGGCAGGTCGCGGGGCTCGGCGGCGACGTGTCGCCGTACGTGCCGAGGGTCGTCGCGGAGTACCTCGAGACCACCTGAGACGCACCGGGTGATCGCGACGACCGCCTCCTCGAGGGGGTCCGTTCCGAACACCGTGTGACGCTCTTCCCGCCGAACCGCTCGATCACTCCTCAGAAAGCGATCCGATGACAACGACCAGCCGTCCCGCCGACCGGCCGAGCGCCTCCGCCGACGAGGGCCTCATGCCGCTGGCCGAGGTGCAGCGACGCGCTCGGGGGATCCTCGAGGCCATCGGCACCGTCATCGACGGCAAGGACGGCGCCATCGGCACGGCCCTGACCGTGCTGCTCGCCGAGGGGCACCTCCTGATCGAGGACGTCCCGGGGGTCGGCAAGACCCAGTTGGCGCGCGCGCTCGCCAAGGCCGTCGACGCCACCGTCACGCGCATCCAGTTCACCCCCGACCTGCTGCCCAGCGACATCACCGGCGTCTCGGTCTTCGACCGGCCCTCCGGGGGGTTCGAGTTCAAGCCCGGCCCGGTCTTCGCCAACGTCGTCATCGGCGACGAGATCAACCGCGCGTCCCCGAAGACGCAGTCCGCCCTGCTCGAGAGCCTCGAGGAGCGCCAGGTGACGGTCGACGGCATCACGCACCCCCTGCCCGATCCGTTCCTCGTCGTCGCGACGCAGAACCCGGTCGAGATGGAGGGCACGTACTCGCTTCCCGAGGCGCAGCGCGACCGGTTCATGGCGCGCATCTCGCTCGGCTACCCCGACGCCGAGAGCGAGCTCCGCATGGTGCAGCAGCGTGAACGGGTCAGCCCGCTCGACGTCCTGAAGCCCCTCGTGTCGCTGACCGACCTCCGCCGCATGATCGCCGCCGTCCGCGCCGTCTACACGGCCGAGGCCGTCGAGCGCTACGCCGTCGCCGTCGTCCAGGCCACGCGCGTGCACCCCGACGTCCGACTCGGCGCGAGCCCGCGGGCCACCCTGCAGCTGATGCGCGCGTCGAAGTCGTGGGCGGCGCTCAACGGTCGCGAGTTCGTCGTGCCCGACGACATCGACGCCATGAGCGGGCCGGTGCTCGGTCACCGCATCATCCTCGCCGGGCGAGCCGGTGCCGGGGCGGTCTCGGCCGCCTACGACGTCGTGGCGGACGTCGTCGCGGCGACTCCCGTCCCCCTCGGCGACGCGCGCTGACCGTGACCGATCGGGTCGCGGCGCCGCCGACGCCGCACGGCGATGTGCCGGCGCGGCCGGGCGTGCGTGCGCAGACGGGCATCACCCGCGGGGGAGCGCCCCGGCCGACCCTGCGCGGCGGCGCGGTCGTCGGCGTCGGCGTCGCCCTCGTCGCGACGGGAGCCGTCGTCCCGTCTCCGGCGCTCGTCTTCGCCGGCACGACCCTGGTCGTCCTGGTGGTGGCCGTGCTCGTCTCGCTGCTGTTCCGACGCCCCCTGATCACGGTCGCCCGGCGCTTCTCGCCCGATCGCGGCATGGCCGGCTGGTCCGTCGACGAGACCGTGACCCTGACCGCCCCCGGCGGCGCGGCGGGCCGCATCGGCATCCGCGACGACGTCGGCTGGCGCCGCACCAGGGCATCCGAGGCGGTGGGGGTCACGCTCGTGCCGGGCCGCGCCTCCTCGGCCGTGTTCCGTCACGAGGGCCTGCCGCGCGGGCGACACCGCGTCGGGCCTCTGCATGTCGATCTGATCGAGTCGTTCGGCGTCGCCCGGCGTCGGGTCGTCGCCCCCGGCAGTACCGAGCTGCTCGTCGTGCCCGAGGTCCACGACCTGGGGCTCGGTGCCGAGTCCCGCGCCCTCGGGGACGGCGCCCGCCGTCAGCGGGAGCACAGCCTGGCCGGTGGAGACGACGACCCCGTCACCCGCGAGTACCGACGCGGAGATCCCATGCGGCGCGTCCACTGGAAGGCCTCGGCCCGTCATGACGAGCTCATGGTGCGGCAGGAGGAGCAGCACGGCCTGCCGAGCGCCCGCCTCGTGCTCTCGACGGGGGTCGACGGCTGGTCCGACGCCCGGACGGGCTCCGACGGTTCGCCCGTCAGCGACGCCTTCGAGTGGGCCGTCTCGGTCGTCGCGACCCTGGGTGTCGAGTTCGGGCGCAGCGGCTCCGTGGCCCAGGCGACGACTCCCGAGGGCGACGTCGTCGCCCGCAACGACCCCGACTCGACCGCCGCGTACCTCGAGTCGCTCGCCGACCTCCGGCTGGGCGACGCCGGTCACCGCTCGGCCGCGCCCGCCGCGCCGCGTGAGCCCGTCGTCGCCGTCGTGTCGGGTCTCCGGCCGCGAGAGCTCGAGTCGCTCGGGCGCTCGCGGGGCGTCGGCTCGTCCGCCGTCGCACTCGTCGTCTCGCCGCCCCTCGGCTTCAGCGAGACGACCGCATCGCGGGGCGGCGTCACCGGTGCGGAGACCCTCGGCCCCGATCGGGTGGCGGCCGCCCTCCGCGACGCCGGCTGGCGCGTGGTGGAGGTCTCGTCCGGCGATCCGGTCGCCGACGTCGTGCTCCAGGCGAGGCCGCTCGATGACTGACGCCCCGCTCCGGCGCCCGGTGGTGCGCGTCGCCGCCGCCTCGTGGCTGCCCACCCTCTTCGCCTGGCTCGTGTTCGTCGCGTCGCTGGCGAGCCTCCATCCGCTGTTCGTCGGGACGGGCTGGTGGTTCGCCGCCGCATTCGTCTCCGCCGTGGTGCTCGGCGTCTCGCTGGCCGTCCGGGGCCTCCGGGCGCCGGCCTGGGTCGGCTGGATCGTGGGCGCCGTCGCGGGCTCGGCCGTGACCTGCGCCTTCGTCTCGGGCGGCACGGCCGTCCTCGGCGTCATCCCCACGTCGGCGACGCTCCAGCGGATGCGCGACCTCGCCGATCAGGCCGAGGCGGCCATCGTCGGCGAGGCGGCGCCCCTCGACGTCACCGACGGCGTGCTCGCGACGGTGCTCGTGTCGGTCCTGGCGGCGGCCGTGCTGATCGACCTCGTCTCGTCCGTCGGGCAGCTGCCCGCGTTCACGGGGGTGGTGCCGGTCGTCGTCCTCGCCGTGCCGGCGTTCGTGCCAGGGGTCGAGACGAGCTGGCCGTTCGTCGTGGCGACCGTGCTGCTCTTCCTCGTGCTCCTGGCGCTGGCCACCGGCAGGCACCCCACGCGCGGCGGTCTCGTCGGGGGTCTGGCCGCGCTCGGCGTCGCCGGCCTGCTGACGGCCACCGTGCCCCTCGGCGGCCTCGCGCCCCTCGCCGGCACGGGCGGCTCCGGTCTCGGGCTGGCCACCGGCGTCAATCCGATCATCGACCTCGGCGACGACCTGCGTCGTGGCGCCCCGGTCACGGTGCTGACCTACCGGTCCTCCGACGCCGACGGCGAGTACCTGAAGCTCGTCGACCTCGTCGACTTCTCGGGTCGCTCGTGGAGTCCCGCCGAGGGCGAGTCCGACCCGGAGGCGACCCTCGACCGGCTCCCGGCCGCTCCCGGCGTCGCCGAGGCCACCGACCGCCGGGCCGTGACCACCGAGATCGACGTCGGCGCTCTCCGCAGCCCCTACCTGCCGGTGCCGGTGCCGGCCACCCGCATCGAGGGCCTCGGCGACGAGTGGGAGGTCGTGGACGAGTCGGGGGTGACCGTCCGCAGCACGACGACCGGCACGCAGGGCCTCGACTACACGGTCGAGAGCGCTCCGGTCGACCCCACCCGCGACCAGGTCGTCGCGTCGTCGGCCGGCGACGACACCGCGATGGCCGACTACCTCTCGATCGACGGGGTGCCCCAGAGCGTGATCGCGCTGGCCTCCGAGGTGACGGCCGACGCCCCCAACGACTTCGACGCCGCCGTGGCCCTCCAGGACTTCTTCCGAGACGGCGACTTCACCTACTCCGAGGAGACCCCCGTCGATCAGGGCTACGACGGCAGCGGTCTCGAGGCCGTGCAGACCTTCCTCGAGGTCCGCAGCGGATACTGCGTGCACTTCGCCTCGTCGATGGCCGTCATGGCGCGGACGCTCGGCATCCCCTCGAGGGTCGCGGTCGGGTTCCTGCCCGGCGAGTCCACGGGCTTCGGGGCTGAGGCCGAGCGTCGCGTGAGCAGCGACGACCTGCACACCTGGCCCGAGCTGTACTTCGAGGGGCTCGGCTGGGTGCCCTTCGAGCCGACCGTCGGCCTGGGCAGCCCGCAGGCGTACCTCCAGCCCACGGGTGTCGAGCCGAGCGCCGCGCCGACGGCCGACGACGCCGCGACGCCCACGCCCTCCGCCGACGACGCGCCGGCCCAGACCCCCTCCGCGACGCCGTCCGCCGACGCGTCCGATCCGACCGCCGCGGGCTCCGCCTCGGGCACGGGCGGCCCCGGCCTCGGCTCGGCCGGTCTGATCGCCCTCGTGCTGCTCGCGGTCGTGCTGATCGTGCCCTCGGCGCTCCGTGCCGGGCGCCGCCGACGTCGATGGGTCACCCCGCCGCCCGACGTCGCGCTCGCCGTCTGGCACGAGGTCGTCGACACGGCCGCCGATCTGGGGCTGCACGTCCCATCGGGGGCGACGCCGACCGCGGCCGCGGCGCTCCTCCGCACGAGACTCTCGTCACGACCGGAGACCGAGGAGGCGCGGGTCGCCCTCGACCGCCTGGTCGCCGCCCTGCAGAGCGAGCGGTACGGCGGGGTCGCCGCCCCCGACGGCACGAGGGCGGACGCCCGGCTCGTGGTCGACGGCCTCCGTTCGGCGTCGAGTGCGCGTGACCGCCTCGCCGCGCGGTTCGCTCCGCGATCGCTGTTCGCGACCTCCCCTGCGAAGACCGGGTCGACGGCGTAAACTCGTCTCCCGTGCCTCATTTCAACCTGACCCCCTACACGCTCCCGGTGTACGACCTCATGCACCGCCCGGGCGAGATGCGCGAGCGCACGCTCGACGTCGTGGTCCCCGAGCGGCTCGGCGAGGGCCAGATCTCGGTCGCGGCGGGCGATCCGCTCCGCCTCGACGTGCGGCTCGAGGGTCTGCACGACGGCATCCTGGTCTCGACGCACGTGTCGGGCACGGCGACCGGCGAGTGCAGCCGATGCCTGAAACCGCTCTCCGAGCCGGTGGAAGTCGATTTCGCCGAGCTTTTCGCGTACGCTGTCGACGAAGCTTTTGACTATCAGGTTCACGACGACCACGTGGATCTTGAACCTGTGGTCAGAGACGCAGTGGTTCTGTCACTGCCCTTCCAGCCGGTCTGTCGGCCGGATTGTCCTGGACTCGACCCCGCCACGGGTGAACGGATCGAAGACATCCACGACTACCAGCCCGAAGAGGACATCGACCCCCGCTGGTCGGCACTCACCGGGTTCCAGGCTGAATCGGCACCTGCCGAGGGCTCGCCCGACACCGACTCGCGTCGGTAGGGGTGGCCGGCGGCCTCCCCGGGCCGCATCACACCACCGCGTCACCCACCAGTCAGACCAGGCCCCCTGCGGGGGAGCCGCAAGAGAGAAGAGATGCTCATGGCCGTTCCGAAGCGGAAGCAGTCACGCTCGAACACGCACGCCCGTCGCTCGCAGTGGAAGGCGACGCCGGTCCAGCTCGTCAAGACCATCGAGAACGGCAAGGTCACCTACAGCCTCCCGCACCGCGCGAAGGTCGTCGAGGACAGCGCCGGCACCGCCCTGTACATGGAGTACAAGGGCCGCAAGGTCGCCGACGTCTGAGCACTCCCGTCGTGATCACGTCTCCCTCGGCGGTGTCGAGATGACGTCGACTTCTGATCAGCCCGAGTCGCGCCTCCGCGCCGACCGGGCTGATCTGCTGTCACGCCTCGACATCGACATCCGACCCGAACTGCTCGATCTCGCGCTGACCCACCGCTCGTACGCGTACGAGAACGGCGGCATCGCCAACAACGAGCGTCTCGAGTTCCTCGGTGACTCCATCCTCGGGCAGGCCGTCACGGTCATGCTCTTCACGGCGAACCCCGATCTCGACGAGGGCGACCTGGCCAAGCGACGCGCCAGTCTCGTCAGCACGGTGGCGCTGGCCGAGGCCGCCCGTGTCATCGGTCTCGGCGACCACCTCCGACTCGGTCGGGGCGAAGAGCTGACCGGCGGGCGCGACAAGCCCTCGATCCTCGCCGACACGGTCGAGGCGATCATCGGCGCGACCTATCTCGACGCCGGCGGAGACACGGCGACCGCTCTCGTCCTCCGCTTGATCGCACCCCTGCTCGACGATCCCGACCGCTTCGGCGCCGCGATGGATCCGAAGACGAGTCTGCAAGAGCTCGCGGCCTCGCTCGGGCGCGGCATGCCGACCTATCACGTCAGCGACAGCGGCCCGGATCACGACAAGAGGTTCCACGCCAGCGTCCGCCTGGGCGGCGACGACGTCGCGACCGGCATCGGCAGCAGCAAGAAGCAGGCCGAGATGTCCGCGGCCCTCGAGGCGTGGACGCGACTCAGCACACCGGTCGACGGTCTCTGAGCGGTGCCCGAGCTCCCCGAGGTCGAGGTCGTCCGCGCCGGGCTGCAGCCCGTCGTCGCGGGCGCCGTCGTGACCGGTGTCGACGTGCTCGACCACCGGTCGCTCAAGCGTCATCGCGGTCCGTCCGACGCCTTCGTTGACCGGCTCGTGGGCGGCACGATCGACGCGGCGGTCCGTCGCGGCAAGTTCCTCTGGTTCCCCTTCGAGCCCGCGGCGCCGCACGAGCAGCCCCTCGCCCTCGTCGCCCACCTCGGCATGAGCGGTCAGGTGCTGCTCCGCAGTCGCGACGCCGAGCCCGACCGCCTGATGCGCATCCGGCTCGACGTCGAGAGCCCCGCGCACGGGCCGGTCCGGCTCGCCTTCGTCGACCAGCGCATCTTCGGCTCGATGGCTCTCGACGACACGGTGCCCACCCTCGACGGGCGACCTGCGGGGTTCTCCGGAGCGCGCCTCCTCGGCTCTCCGGCCTCCGCAGGCGGCGCCACCTCCGACGGCGAGTCCGCAGCCGACGAGACCGCGGCAGCCTGGGTCCGACGGGTGCCGCAGCAGGTCTCGCACATCGCCCGAGACCCTCTCGACCCGGCGTTCGACGAGAACCGGGTGCTGACGCGGCTGCTCGCGCGGCGCACCGGCGTCAAGCGGGCGCTGCTCGATCAGGGGCTGCTCAGCGGCGTCGGCAACATCTACGCCGACGAGAGCCTCTGGGCGGCTCGGGTGCACCCCGATCAGCCCACCGAGTCGTTCTCGCGGGCCCGCGCACGGGTGCTGCTCGCCGAGGTCCGCGTCGTGCTGCTCAAGGCGCTCGGCGAGGGCGGCACGAGCTTCGACGCCCAGTACGTCAACGTGAACGGCCAGTCCGGCTACTTCAGTCACAGCCTCAACGCGTACGGGCAGCAGGGCAGGCCGTGCCCCCGGTGCGGAGCCGAGATCGTGCGCGAGGCCTTCATGAACCGCTCGTCGCACTTCTGCCCGAGGTGCCAGCGCGTCCGCTGACCCATCCGCACCTATTCTTGAGCGACGGTCACCCCGCAGACAGGACCCGAGGAGGCGCGGCGCATGTACCTGAAGAGCCTCACCCTCAAGGGCTTCAAGTCGTTCGCCTCGCCCACGACGTTCGCGTTCGAGCCGGGGGTCACCTGCGTGGTCGGCCCGAACGGATCGGGCAAGAGCAACGTCGTCGACGCTCTCGCCTGGGTGATGGGCGAGCAGGGCGTCAAGAACCTCCGCGGCGGCAAGATGGAGGACGTCATCTTCGCGGGCACGTCGACCCGGGGCCCCCTCGGCCGGGCGCAGGTCGTGCTGACGATCGACAACAGCGACGGCGCGCTGCCGATCGACTACACCGAGGTCACGATCAGTCGCACGCTGTTCCGCAACGGCGGCAGCGAGTACGCGATCAACGGCGAGGGCTGTCGGCTGCTCGACGTGCAGGAGCTGTTGAGCGACTCCGGTCTGGGGCGCGAGATGCACGTCATCGTCGGTCAGGGGCAGCTCGACGCGGTGCTGCGGGCGACTCCGGAGGAGCGGCGCGGCTTCATCGAAGAGGCGGCGGGCATCCTGAAGCACCGCCGCCGCAAGGAGAAGACCCTCCGCAAGCTCGACGCCATGCAGGCGAACCTGACGCGGTTGAGCGACCTGGCGGGCGAGATCAGGCGGCAGCTGAAGCCGCTCGGGCGCCAGGCCGAGATCGCCCGCGAGGCGCAGACGATCGCCGCCGTGGTGCGCGACGCCCGGGCGCGGCTCCTCGCCGACGAGGTCGTCGGGCTGAAGCGGTCCCTCGACGACAGGTCGCGCAGCGAGGCCGAGCAGAGGTCCGAGCGCGAGCTGCTCACCGGCCGTCTCGGCGAGATCGCCGCCGACGAGCAGCGCCTCGAGCAGTCGATGGCGGGCGACGACGTCGACCGGGCGCGACGGGTCGCGTTCGAGCTCGAGTCCGTGCACGAGCGCCTCCGCAGCCTGTCGAGCCTCGCCCGCCAGCGCCTGCAGCTGCTCGCCCAGCAGGCCGAGCAGCCCGTCGCCGTGACCACGGTGTCGGCGGGCATGGTCGCCGACGCCCGAGACGAGGCCGAGCGCCTGCAGGGCGACGTCGCGGCGGCCGCCGAGGCCGTCGAGGAGGCCCGCGGCGGGCTGGCCTCCGCCCGCCGGGCGCTCGACGCCCTCGACGACGAGATCTCCGCTCAGAGCGCTCTCGTCTCGAAGCACGATCTCGAGGCCGGGCGCCTCCGCTCGGCGCTCGACCTGGCCCGGTCGCGACTCGCGGCGGTGCGGGGGGAGCGCCTCCGGCACGAGACGGCCCTGCAGTCCGCCGAGACCCGCCGCGACGCCGCGCACGCCGAGCTGGAGACCCTCGACCACGAGGCGCCCGAGGGCGACGGGGTCGACCACGTCGCGGCCCAGGCGGCCGCCGAGAGCGAGGCGGCGGCCCTGGGCGAGCGCGTCGACGAGCTCCGCGACCGCCTGCACGCCGCCGAGCGGGAGCGCGACGCCCTGGCCGCCCGCCGCGGAGCCCTGTCGTTGGCGCTCGACCGCGCCGACGGGTCGAGCGCGCTCCTGGCGGCCGGGCGGCCGGGCGTGCGTGGCCGGGTGGCCGATCACGTGCAGGTGCGCCCCGGGTTCGAGGCGGCCGTCGCCGCGGCCCTCGGCAGCGTGGTCGACTCCGTCCTGGCCGACGACTCGGCGTCGGCCTTCGACGCCATCGAGCACGCGACCGTCGACGAGCTCGGCCGGGTCGAGGTCGTCGTCGCCGAGCCCGAACGCCGTCTGACCACGCTCGAGGTGGACCTGCCACCGGGGGCCGTGAGCGCCGTCTCGGTCGTCACCGCGCCTCCTGGTGTCCTCGGTCTGCTGGCGAGCACCGTCGTCGCCGACGACCTCGACGTCGCCCGGGTGACCCGAGCGGCCCTCGCCGCGCACCCCGTGCCGGTGACCGTCATCACGCGGTCGGGCGAGGTGCTCACCGACTACGTGCTGCGGGGCGGTTCGGGCGCCGAGCGCTCCCGGCTCGAACTGGTCGCCGAGCGCGACGCCGCGGCCGAGCGGCTCACCGCCGTCGAGGCGACGCTCGCCGACCTCGCGCCCGAGCACGACGAGGCGAGACGCCGACTCGTCGAGGCGCGCGCCCTCGCGGCCGCGTCGGCTGCGCAGGCGAAGGCGCAGGAGGCGCGGGTCGTCGACCACGAGCAGCGTCTCGGTCGTCTGCGTGCCCGGGTCGACGCCGCCGGGGCCGAGGTCGAGCGCCTGCGCGCGGCCCTGGTCGTCGCGAGCAGGTCCGCCGACGAGGCCGCGGTGGTCGTCGACGAGGCCACCGCCGCCGATGAGGTGCACCGCGCGAGGCCCCGACCGCTGCTCGACGTCTCGGCCCGCCAGGGTCTTCTCGACGAGGTCGAGGCCGCCCGTGCCGCCGAGCTCGAACGACGCGTCGTGCTCGAGACGGTGCGCGAGCGCGTGCGGGCCGAGGCCGCCCGCGCGGTCACGCTGCAGCGGCAGCTCGACGAGCAGCGCGAGGCGGCCGAACGGCAGGCGCGCCGCACGGTGATCCGTCAGCGTCAGATGGCCTCGACCTCGTCGGTGCTCACCGCGCTGCCGCCGACCGTAGACGCCGTGGCCCGCTCGCTCGACGAGGCGCGTCGCGAGCTGGCCGAGGCCGAACGCGCCCGCGCCGGCCGCAATGACGAGCTCGCCGCCCTGCGCCGCGACGCCCGGTCGGTCCGAGAGCGGCTCGACGCCGTCACCGAGAGCGTGCACGGCCTCGAGATGGAGCTGCACGAGAAGCGCCTGCACCTGTCGGGGCTGCTCGACCGGGCCGCCTCGGGGCTCGGCCTCGTCGAGGACGTCCTGATCGCCGAGTACGGCCCCGACGTGCCCGTGCCGGCCGAGGCGGCTCGCGCCGACGAGGCGCCCGCCGACGCGGCTCCCGGCGACGCTGCGCCCTCGGAGGGCGGCGTCGACGACGGGCCCGGGTCCGAGGGCAGCCCGTTCGACCGTGCCGAGCAGGAGGCGCGGCTGGCGAAGGCCGAGAAGAAGCTCGCCCGACTCGGTCGCGTCAACCCCCTGGCCCTCGAGGAGTTCGCGGCGCTCGAGCAGCGGCACGCGTTCCTGTCCGAGCAGCTGACCGATCTCACCCGCACCCGCGCCGATCTGCTCACGATCATCGACGACATCGACTCGACGATGCAGACGATCTTCGGCAGCGCCTTCGCCGACACGCAGGCGGCCTTCGACCGGGTGTTCCCCATCCTGTTCCCGGGAGGTACGGGGTCGCTGCAGCTCACCGACCCCGACGACCTCCTCGCGACGGGCATCGAGGTGACGGTGCGACCCGCCGGCAAGAAGATCGAGCGTCTGTCGCTGCTCTCGGGCGGCGAGCGGTCGCTGGCCGCGGTCGCCCTGCTGATCGCCATCTTCAAGGCCCGACCGAGCCCGTTCTACATCATGGACGAGGTCGAGGCGGCCCTCGACGACGCGAACCTCGGCCGTCTGCTCGCCATCTTCGAGGACCTCCGCGAGAACAGCCAGCTCATCGTCATCACGCACCAGAAGCGCACGATGGAGATCGCGGACGCCCTCTACGGCGTCTCGATGCGGCAGGACGGCGTCAGCGCCGTCGTCGGTCAGCGCGTCGTGGCGGAGCGCTCGGCCGGCTCGTGACGGTCCGGTGGCTGCCCGCATCGACATGACGCATCCGGGGCGCTCCGGGCCTCAGGCGGCCCCCGACGGGTCGCATCGACGAGCCGAGGAGGCGCGACCGACCTGATCGCGCCTCCTCGGCTCGTGCTCTCGACTCGGCGTCGTCAGTCGATGTCGGTGTCGACGACCCCGCCGTTGATGCTCAGCACGTGCCAGGCGGTGCCATCCCACTCGACCGTGTTCGCGGCCGCGTTCTCGATGTGCCCGACCTCGCGGCCGAGGATCTCGGACAGCACGAAGCGGATGATCGTCCCGTGGCAGACGACGACGATGTGGGCGTCGTCGCCGTCGAGCGGGAGGCGCGTGTCGCGGATCGTCTCGAGGGCGCCGATGCCGCGGCGGGCGACCGACTCGCGGGGCTCGATGTCGGGGTAGTCGGCGTTGGGCTCGTCGGGGATGGGCGACTCGGGGGTGCGGCCCTCGTGAGACGCGTAGTCGCGTTCGATCAGCTCGTCGTACGCGTCGCCGAGCTCGATGCCCAGCTCGGAGGCGATGATGCGGGCGGTCTCTCGAGCACGACCGAGCGGCGACGACACGATGGCGCTCCACTCGACGCCGGCGAGCAGCCGCGCCGCCTCGTGCGCCTGCCCTCGTCCGGTCTCGTTCAGCGGGATGTCCGACGAACCCTGCAGCTTGTCGTTGAGGTTCCAGTCGGTCTGACCGTGGCGGATGAGTTCGAGGCGCATGGGGGAGTTCCGTTCCTGTGGATCCGTGGGGGGGGGGGGGGGGGGGGGGGGGGGGGGGGGGGGGGGGGGGGGGGGGGGGGGGGGGGGGGGGGGGGGGGGGGGGG